>NZ_CP009962.1:4669610-4980917 GCF_000786695.1 Collimonas arenae
TACGCCAGCATCGGCAGCAACTACCAGTTCGACATGCTGGAGCTGCTCAACGGCATGGCTGGCGGCCTGATCGGCGTCGCCATCGCCTCGGTCATGTACCAGATCATCGATCCTTCCGACAGCCGCTGGATCAAGCGCCGCCTGGCGCGCGCCCTGCGCTTCCAGGTGGTGGAAGCCTGCAACCGGCCGCTGCCCGGCCTGGCAGGAAGGTTTGAGAGCGGCACTCGCGACCTGCTCTCGCGCTTTGCCATTACCCATTCTCTGGATAACGAGGACGACCGCGGCATCATGACCTGGCTATTGTCGGTGCTGGAAATCGGCCGCGCCGTGATCCAGCTGCGGCAGGAAGCGCTGAGCGTCGACGATCCGCAGATACACGCCAGGATCGACGACAGCATATACAGCATTGCCCGTCTGTTTTCGCGCCCCAATCAAACCCGCTTGCGGGCAGCGCTGGATTCCGTACTGGCGACGATTGCAGTGTGCAGCGACATGCCAGGAGTGCTGGCCAACCTGCACCTGATGCGCGGCGCCATGCTGGAACGGGTCACCGTGCTGACGCCGGCGGAAACCGTATCCAGGCCCACCACACCTTCTACCGGAAATTGATCATGCCGCGTGAAATCGCACTCTTCGATGCGCTCATCCCTACTTTGCTGCTGGTCTTTATCGGCTGCCTGTTCGTGCAGCTGGCGATCGACTGGCTGTTTACCCGGCTGGGATGGTACCGCTATGTCTGGCATCCCAGCCTGTTCCGCATTGCCCTGTTTTTTTGCATTTTCGGCGGCGCCGGATTGTTGTTGCACGTTGTTTAATCTGCTGTAAAAAATTTGCTCTAAGGTCGACATGAAACCATCCACCATTCTAAAAACCCTGCTGCAGGTCATCATCACGCTATTAGTGGTCCTGATCGCGGTCTTGCTGGCGCGCGCACTGTGGGAGCGCTACATGAATACACCCTGGACCCGCGACGGCCGGGTACGCGCCGATGTCGTCAGCGTCGCCGCCGATGTCTCCGGCATCGTGGTAGCGGTGCCGGTAGCTGACAACAGCTATGTGCACAAAGGCGACCTGCTGATGAAAATCGATCCAGCGCGCTACACGCTGGCGCTGGCGCAAGCGGAAGCGCTGGTAACCGAACGCCGGGTCGGCCTGACCACCAAACAACGCGACGCCGAACGCCGCGCCAAACTGGATGGCGATGTCATCTCCAACGAAAACCGCGAGAATTCCAGCGCCGACGCCTCCGCCGCCCAAGCCTCGTACCAGGCGGCGCTAGTCGCGCGCGATAGCGCCAAGTTGAACCTGGACCGGACCGAAGTACGGGCCACGGTCGATGGCTGGATCACCAACCTGAACGTGCATGCCGGCGACTACGCTCAGGCAGGCGCGCCAAAACTGGCAGTGATCGACGCCAATTCATTTTGGGTTTATGGATACTTTGAAGAGAACAAGCTGCCCTTGATGAAGGTCGGCGACGCCGTCGACATGCGCCTGCTCGGCAGCGAACAAATCATCGACGGCCACGTCGACAGCATCTCGCGCGGCATCACCGACCGCGACAATGCACTTGGCAGCTATGGCCTGGCCAACGTGAATCCAAGCTTCAATTGGGTACGGCTGGCGCAACGCGTACCTGTGCGTATCCATATCGATAAGATCCCGGAAGGCATCACGCTGGCCGCAGGCATGACCTGCACCGTGATCGTCAAGCCTGGACAACGACCGGTGGCAGTTAAAAAATAAAAAGACAGGTTGGATTACGCCTTGCTAATCCAACCTGTCAACTTGATCCGGACTTCAATCCAGTTTCATATCGTCTTTTCTTTAATCCACTCCGGCACCGTTGCATGCTGCGGCTGCCAACCCGGTTCCTTGCGCGCGCCAACCGCCAATACGCGGCTATTCACGTCTCAGGCATACATTAAAATCCCCACACATCGACCGCTGCCGGCACTAGCCGTGATTGCGCCGCATCGCGGATCAATTTAAATTGCGCTTTCAATCCTTGCCTGAGTGATGGCGAGTCGACAACCCATGGCGGCACTATGCGCGCTTTACTTGTTGATAAAAAATGCCCACCTCGATCAATAATATTTGACTTAAAATCAACAGCACTCATTGCTTGCTGATCAAGCATGCATGACAATGCCAAACGGGAATTGTTTCGTTACGGCATCGCATTGTTGCGAAAGCAGCATAAAATTAAAACATATACGTCCATCCCAGGGAGCCGCATGAGCACTGCACAATCACAACATGCCGACCTCAATCAGGCGCCACCGGCCAAACGCATGGTCATGGCGGATCTGGTTGCCGGCCTCTCGATTGCCGGGCTGCTGCTGCCCGAAGCCGTCGCCTATTCCAGTATCGCCAACCTGCCCCCGCAAACCGGGGTGATTGCCTTGTTTGCCGGCCTGCTCTGCTATGGCCTGTTCGGTAGTAGCCGCTTTGCGATTGTCTCGGCGACCTCATCGTCTGCCGCCGTGCTGGCGGCAGCCACTGCGTCCATGTCGAATGGCGACGTTGGCTTGCGCATGACGCTAGCGATCGGGCTGGTGATGATTACCGGGTTGTTTTTCCTGCTGGCGGGACTGGCCCGCATGGGTAGCGTCACCGACTTTATCGCCAAGCCGGTATTGCGCGGTTTCGCCTTCGGCCTGGCGATCGTGATCATCGTCAAACAAGTGGCCAGCGTGGTCGGCGTCCAGCCGGCGCATAGCGACATGACCCGCTTCATTCCGGAAATGCTGGCGCAAAGCGGTCACTGGAACTGGATCAGCGTCGCCGTAATGGCGGCAGCGCTGGCTTTGCTGTTTTTGTTTGCTCAACTGCGGCGGGTGCCAGGCGCCTTGCTAGTGATCGTCATCGGCGTCGCTGCCGGCCAGTGGCTGAACCTGTCTCAGTACGGCGTCGGCCTGGTTGGCAGCATCCACCTGCAACTGGCGACACCGACCTTGCCCATGTTGTCGCGCGCCGACTGGCTGCGCCTGGGCGAACTGGGTTTTGCGATGGGCATGATCTTGTACGCAGAATCATATGGCTCGATCCGCAGCTTTGCCATCAAGCACGGCGATACAGTGTCGCCGAACCGTGACCTGCTGGCGCTGGGCGCCTCCAATCTGCTATCCGGCCTGTTCCATGGCATGCCGGTCGGCGCCGGTTATTCGGCCACATCCGCCAATGAAGCGGCCGGCGCTACTTCGCGCCTGTCGGGTTGGATAGCGGCGCTGGTGATGCTGGCAATCGTGCTGACCTTGTTGCCGGCGATTGCCCTGACGCCGGAACCGGTACTGGCCGCCATCGTGATCCATGCCGTCAGCCATACCCTCAATCCGATGGTGTTCCGTCCTTACTTCCAATGGCGCCGCGATCGCGTGGTGGTGATCGCCTCGGTAGTCGCCGTGTTGCTGCTAGGTGTGCTGGATGGCTTGCTGGTCTCGATCGCCATCAGCATCTTAATGATGCTCAGACAGTTTTCGCAATCGACTATTTCCGTCCTGGGGCAACTGGGCGAGACGCACGATTTCGTCAACATGCGTACCCATCCGGATGCAAAGCCGGTGGCCGGCATCATCATCCTGCGTCCTAACGAACCCCTGTTTTTTGCCAATGCCGAACGGATCCTGAGCCAGGCGCGCCATTCCATCGAAGCCGCGCCGGCGTTGCATACCGTGATTCTCAGCCTGGAAGAATCACCGGACCTCGATAGTTCGAGCCTCGAAGGCTTGCACGATTTTTTCAGTTTCGTCGGCACTAGCGGCCTGCGGCTATTACTGGCCCGACTCAAAGATCCGGTCTACGACATCATGAAGAATGCCGCCGCGCCAGGTTTCCCGGCTGCCTCGCTGAGCGCGCTGAGCGTCGCCGAGGCGGTGCACCTGGCATTGACAGCGCAGCAGCAAACCACACCATCCAACGAAACGATCACGGGAGCATGAGCATGCGCGTACGCTGGAAAATAATGACAATCGCGCTCTATGTGACATGCGCAACATTGACGGTTGGCGCCGCCATGACGGCCAGCGCCGCCGAGATTGCCTTTTCCTCGCAACGCGATTTCACCGAAATCAGCCTGAACATCAAGGATACATACAACGCCAATCCAGATGCGATCGAGCTGGATATCACGCTGAGCCAGGATGCGCAGCAGCGGATGCAGGCCGCCACCAGCGCCGCGCTGGAGCAGGATCTGACAGTAATGATCGACGGCCAGGCAATCAATACTTCGCACGTCCAAAACGTTGTCGACACACCGCAAATGCGCATCGTCATGTCGAGACAAGCCGCTCTGCAACTCCTGCCGAACCTGCTGGGCGGTAACGGTGGCGCAAATCCGCCGGCCGCTCCGCTGCCGCCTGTGCCACCTGTATCGTCCATGCCACCGGCAACCGGCAATCAAGAGCCGCTGTTTGCCATGCCGCCTGTCGAGGCGCAGCCTCAGCAAGTGGTGCCGCCAACGATTTCCGAATCTGCGCCGGATACCAGCATTGCAATGCCAGGAACGGCAGCGGCAGCGCCCGAGCCTGACGCGCCGTCACAGCCAATCATGCCGACACCGCCGATTTCATCGATACCGGCAACACCGCCTGACTTCGGCGCCGCACCTGTGGCAGACCCTGCGCCAACTGCACTGCCGACAGAAGCTGCCATGGCGCCGCGGGTTGTAACAGCCGTCGCGCCGCCGTCGCCAGCCGCTTCCGTACCGGTAATGGCCTCCGCAGTCCCGCAAGTACCACGCTGGGCTGCGGGAGCATGGCTGCCGACCAGCGCTACCCCATCGCCCTATGCCGAAATCTATACCGGCGACGCCGTGGCGATTTCCGGACATGCGCTGAACGCCATCAACTGCAACCAGGCCAGGACGATTGTGCTGGAAAGCACTCCGCAGCAGGTACGGCTGCGAGTTGATAAAAACGGTTCTTGCATCATCAACAAAATAGCAGTCGAACAGCTACGTATTAATCCTTCAGCAACACCAGGCAAGGTAGTGATCTCGCTTTACGCTGAAGGCGACGACATGAACGGCGCTCCTGCCAGTGAGGGCAGTTATCAGCGCAAGCCATAACAGCAGCGCGGGTGGCGCTCGAAAACATGGTTCAGAAATTTCCGATACTATAGCGACTCGCTTGCGTTACTTGCCGAGCGTACACATTGCCAGTCACAGGCGCTGCCGGGAACTCGCTGCCGTTTTGCAGGTCGCAATGCGACCGCCGATCGCATAAGCCGGCTTGATTTTCCGCCTGCCATTGGCCGTTCTGAACCCTGTTTAATTGTCGCTCCATAATGACTGCTCCATGACTATGCAACGTTACTCAATTCCAGCCATTGTGCTGCACTGGCTGGTCGCTATCCTTATCGTTGCGGCCTTTACGCTGGGCCTGACCATGGTTGATATTCCCGGCCTGACGCCAACCAAACTGAAATATTTCTCCTGGCATAAATGGCTGGGCGTGACGGTGTTCGCTCTGGCATGCCTGCGCTTGCTATGGCGCAAGACCAACGGCGCGCCGCCCTACCCGGCCAGCATGCAACCATGGCAGCAAACGGCTGCGCACGGCTTGCACATCTTCTTGTATGTACTGATTTTCGCTGTGCCGCTCTCCGGCTATTTCTACAGCCTGGCAGCCGGCGTGCCGGTGACTTACCTCGGCATCTGGCCGATGCCGGTGCTGATCGCGCCCAATCCGGATCTGAAACCGATACTGAAACTGGTGCACTACACACTCAACATGATCATGCTGGGCGCTGTCTCGCTGCACGTGCTGGCTGCGCTCAAGCACCATTTCATCGACCGCGACGGCGTGCTCAAGCGCATGCTGCCTTAACCACCTATCCCATCAAAGGACACTTCATGTCTGCACGCTTCCTCAATCTCAGCTTACGAACTGCCGCTGTCGGCTTGTTGGCCTTGGGCGCCAGCTGGTCGGCCAATGCCTCGGTGCTGAAACCTGACCTGGCCAAAAGCACCGTCACCATCGTCTTCAAACAGATGAATGTGCCGGTGGAAGCCAAGTTCAAGAAGTTCAGCCCGGCCATCGATTTCAACAGCGCACAGCCGACCGCCGCCAAAGCCAGCGTCGACATCGACATCGCCAGCTTCGACCTCGGCGATCCTGAATACAATAAAGAAACGCTGAAGAAAGAATGGTTCAATGCGGCGCAATTCCCCAAAGCCAGCTTTGTCGCCAGCACCATCAAGGCCAGCGCCGGCGCGCCAACCGGCAGCAAGTACGACGTCAGCGGCAAGCTGACCATCAAGGGCAAGACCACCGATGTCAGTTTCCCCCTGAGCGTCTCTAAACAAGGCGGCGCACAGGTGTTCGACGGCACGTTGCCGATCAAGCGGCTCACCTACAATATTGGTGAAGGCGAATGGAAAGACACCAGCATGGTAGCGGACGAAATCACCATCAAGTTTCATCTTGTAGCGAACTAAGAGGCTGTTGTGAAATTAAGATGGTTAGGCGCGCCGACGAAGACAGTACGAGCAGTACGGCTAGGAGCGGATGGCTGCCCCGACGCAACAACGCCAGGTTAATTTCGCAACAACCTCTAAGACATTATTCCACTGAAAGGATCATCACCAATGAAACTCAAGCTCATCATCGCCTCCCTGCTGGCCGTCAGCGCCGCCAGCGCATTTGCCGCAGCCGACACCTACACCATCGACCCGACGCATACTTATCCGAGCTTTGCAGCCGACCATATGGGTATTTCGGTCTGGCGCGGCAAATTTGAAAAAACCACCGGCACAGTCACCCTGGATCGCGCCGCCAAGACTGGCGCCATCGATATCCATATCGATCCAAGCACCATCGATTTCGGTATGGCCAAACTGAACGAGCACGCGTCCGGCCCGGATATGTTCGACGTCAAGAAATTTCCTGACGTGACCTACAAAAGCACATCGATCAAGTTCGATGGCGACAAGCCGGTTGCAGTCGACGGCGAACTGACCCTGCACGGCGTCACCAAGCCAGTCAAGCTGACCATCAATTCGTTCAAATGCATCATGCATCCGATGCTGAAGCGTGAAGTATGCGGCGCCGATGCATCTGGCGAATTCAACCGCAGCGACTTCGGCATCAGCTACGGCGTGCCGAAATTTGCACCGGAAGTAAAGCTGGCGATCCAGGTCGAAGCAGTCAAGAGCAACTAATCGCAGCGATATCTACCAAGGCGGCCAGCATTACGCTGGCCGCTTTTTTTTTGCGCAACAACAAACCTCTCCTCAGTTCATCCGCCTGTAACACTGTATCGTTAGAATCAGCGCTCAGTCACCCTCCCGCCGAACATGCCATGTCCTTCAACAAACGCCGTACTTTCTTGCACAAAGTCACCGCCGGCGCTGGCGTCTTGCTGAGCGGCGCACCGCTGCACAGCGTCATCGCGCAAACCGTTGCTCCTGCCATCATCACCTCCGACAAGCTGCGGCCGCAATTGCCGAGCGGTGTGATGAGCGGCGATGTCAGCCGCGACAAGGCGATCATCTGGAGCCGCGCCGACCGGCCGTCGCGCATGGTGGTGGAATACGCCAGCAACGAGAGCTTCCGGAACGCACAGACGCTGAGCGGACCGTTGGCGTTGTCCAGCAGCGATTTCTCTGCAAGAGTGGATCTCAGCGGCCTGCCCAGCGGACAAACGGTTTTTTACCGCGTGCGTTTCCAGGATATCCAGAACCCGTCGGTATATAGCGCGCCGCAGAGCGGCAGCTTGCTGATCCCGGGCGGCGCCGAACGCGACATCACCTTCGCGTTTTCCGGCGATGAAGCGGGACAAGGCTGGGGCATCAACGAAGCCTGGGGCGGCTACCGGATTTACGAAACCATGCGCCGTTTCAAGCCGGATTTCTTTATCCATTCCGGCGATCAGATTTACGCGGACGGCGTCATCGAAAAAGAGGTCAAGCTGGACGACGGCACGCTCTGGCAAAACCTGGTGACGCCGGCTAAATCCAAGGTAGCGGAAACGCTGGACGACTATCGCGGCAATTTCGCCTATAACCTGCTGGATATCAACAAGCGCCGCTTTGCCGCGGAGGTCCCGTTCCTGGTGCAATGGGACGATCACGAAGTGCGCAACAACTGGTATCCGGGCCAGAAGATCGGCGCTGCCGAACAGCGCTATCAGGAACGCGATCTGTCGACCCTGGCAGCCAACGCAAAGCGGGCGATGTTCGAATACAATCCGTTTCGCATCGAACCCAGCGATCCTGAGCGGGTCTACCGCATGTTCAACTACGGCCCGCTGCTAGAAGTATTCATGCTCGACGAGCGCAGCTATCGCGGCGCTAATTCGCCGAACCGCCAGAGCGCGCTGACGCGGGATACAGCCTTTCTCGGCGCGGCGCAATTGCGCTGGATCAAACAGGCGTTGCTGCGTTCGCAGTCGACATGGAAGGTCATCGCCAGCGACATGCCAATCTCCATTGTCGTGCCGGATCTGAATCCCGACGTGCCGCAAGGGACCTTCGAGGCCTGGGCCAATGGCGACAACGGCAAGCCGCGCGGGCGCGAGCTGGAAGTGGCCAGCCTGCTCAAATTCATCAAGCAGCACAATATCAAGAACGTGGTGTGGGTCACCGCCGACGTCCACTACGCCTCGGCCACCCGCTATATGCCGGAAAAAGCCCAATTCACCGACTTCAAGCCGTTCTGGGAATTTGTCGGCGGCCCGCTGCATGCGGGCACTTTCGGTCCGGGAGAAATCGACCATACTTTCGGCCCCGACGTGCGTTATGTCAGCATCCCTGCCGACATGAAGCAAAACCGGCCGCCCAGCGAATTATTGCAATTTTTCGGGGTCGGCAAGATCGATGCGAAGAGCAAAGTCATGACTGTCTCCCTGCACGACATTGACGGCAAGGATCTGTTCAAGGTCGACCTGCATCCCGAGGCATAGCGGCTATCAGCCGGCGTCTGTTGCTTCGCCAGGGGCGAAGCGCTAACATATGGCTGCCTTCGCCATCCCGGCGCAAGGCTAACCGCGACCGCCTTTCCCATGTTCCGCCTGCCCCGTCCATTACGCCAGCTAGCTATCTGCCTTGCCATGTTTGCAGCCTTGCTGCCAAGCGTGGTGCAGCTGCTGCCTGCCGCCCACGGCCAGCCGCTGGGATTGGGCGAACTGTGCAGCGTGGCCGGCCATGTGCAGGCGGCCAGCTCAGACAACCCCGGCAACTCCGACACACCGGACCAGAATCATCAAGGCCATTGCCTGTTGTGCTTCTTGCATGCGGCCGACCTCGGCCTGCCGCCCGCCATCGGCCAGTGGCAACTTCCGGCCAGCGCAGCCATCGCTCTGCCGCAAGCAGTATCAACCCTGCACGCCAGCGTTGTCCGGCTGTATCCACAATCGCGCGGGCCGCCCGTATTTGCTTGATTTGGTTAACTACAGCGCACTTTCATTGACCGACAGTGCGAGTTACAACTTGAACAAGGAATACCTTCATCATGGCTACGCCATTCTTTCGCCGCACCCGCGTTATTTCGGCGCGCCTTTCCGTATGGCCACTCGCGGCTTTGTCTTTGACCACCCTCTTGCCACAGGCAGCGCTGGCTTGCGCCAGTTGCGGCTGCACGCTCAGCTCCGACTGGGACAATCTCGGCATCGGCGGCTCGTCCGGGCTGAAAATGGATATCCGCTACGACTACCTGAATCAAAACCAGCTACGCAGCGGCAGCAGCACCATCTCGCCCACCGCCGCCAGCCGGATTTCCAATAATGGCGATCCGCAGGAAGTCGAAAAATACACCCGTAACAACTATCTGACGCTCGGCCTCGACTACAGCTTCAATCCAGACTGGGGCATCAATCTGCAATTGCCTTACATTATGCGCAGCCACAGCACGCTGGGCACCGCCTCGGATGGCATAACGCCCGGCCCCGGTGGCGGCCAGTACGATTCCAGGACGTCCAGCATCGGCGACCTCAAGCTCATCGGCCGTTACCAGGGTTTCTCGCCTGAACATAATTTCGGTATCTTGTTCGGTGTGAAACTGCCCACCGGCAGCCATACCGATACCGCCATGTCGAGCGATCCCACGGCGCCGGGACCAGTGCCTATCGATCGCGGCCTGCAACCGGGCAGCGGCACCACCGACGCCATTCTCGGCATCTACTATATGGATACGCTGAGCCAGAACTGGGATTATTTTGCACAGGGCATCGTACAGAAGGCGCTGGATTCCAGCGACCAGTATCGTCCAGGCGACGGCGCCAACCTGAATCTGGGCCTGCGCTATATGGGCAATACCGCCTTCACGCCGCAAATTCAGCTGAACGTGCGACGTGTGCTGCACGATGTCGGCGCCAATGCGGACACCATCAGCACCGGCGGCACCCTGGTCTATCTCAGCCCTGGCGTGACGGTGCCGGTCTCCCAGCAAGTCTCGCTGTACGGTTTCGTACAGTTACCGGTTTATCAAAAAGTCAACGGCGTACAGCTCGCGCCGCGCTTTACCGCCACCGTGGGCGCCCGCTACTCGTTCTAACTGTGTGCGGCCGGTAGTCAGTTGCCGGCCGCCAACCCATCAACACTATTGATGCCCATATTTTCCTGACAACTAAAAATCCCCTGCTACTTGTATTGCCGCCCTCTTAAACATCGATATCTCACAATTGTTTTCATTTGTATCGCACTTTATGTCAGCCATATCCAATCTGACCGCGTTGATTACCTACCTCGGTCATATTGCCAGGTGCGGCGCACAACAGATAACACAGTCGTGCTGCAAGTAGACAGATTGACAAATTTGCATTACCACTCCATGGAGAAAAAAATGAAAGCATTGTTTATTTCAGCAGCAGTTGCAGCAGCTTTACTGACTTCCGCCGCCAGCTTCGCCCAAGCACCGGCAGCAGCGCCAGCCGGCAGCACCGGCCTGTGCAAGGACGGCAGCTACTCTTCCAACGCTACCAAGAAAGGCGCTTGCGCTGGCCATAAGGGCGTAAAAACATGGTATGCACCAGCCGCTGCGGCAGCCGCCGCACCTGCTACCACACCTGCCGCCGCACCTGCCACAACTCCGGCAGCAGCTCCAGCCGCTGCACCGGCGGCCATGGCAAAACCAGCTGCACCAGCAGCGATGGCTCCTGCAAAACCAGCAGCTGCAGCCGCCGCTCCGGCAGCTGGCGCTAATCCAGGCGACGTTTGGGTCAATAGTTCCAGCAAGGTCTATCACTGCGCCGGCAGCAAGTACTATGGCAAGACAAAGGCTGGTTCTTACATGACAGAAGCAGCCGCCAAGGCAGCAGGCAACCACGCCGACCACGGCAAAGCTTGTAGCTAAGAGCTAAAAAAACAGGGCCGGGGTATAGTTTCCTTGGCCCTGTTTTCATTTCCGGCCAGATTTCCGTTAGCGCCGGCAACCAATAAAGAACTCCGGGTTTATCTATCTTTTACAATTGGACGACTTTTTTTGATGATGTTTACGCTACTCTTGCCGGGTAGTCTAAACATCGTCAACTTTGAAAGGAAATCTCATGGGCATTATCGCTTGGCTGGTAGTTGGCGCGATTGCAGGATGGCTGGCTGGTGTTGTGGTCAAGGGCGGCGGCTTCGGCGTACTGGTTGATATCATCGTCGGTATCGTCGGCGCTTTCATCGGCGGCTGGCTGGCCGGCATACTTGGTATTCATGTTGGCGGCGGCATGATCGCGTCGATCGTGACTGCCACCGTAGGTGCTGTCATCTTGCTGTTCATCCTGCGGCTTATCAAGCGCGCCTGAGCATTACCATTACCCTGCATTGCTGTAAAAAATGCATAAAAAACCCGCCATGTGCGGGTTTTTTCTTTTCCTCGATTCACTCACTCCGCTATTCCGCTATTTGAAGTCATAGGCCATTTGCGCCTTCAGCGATAATTTTCGGGTGCTGCGATCACAGCGGCCGATATAGTCCAGGAACGATGGCGCCGGGGCCAGTCCTTCACTCAATAATCGCTGTGTATCGAAAATATAATTCAGCTTTGAAAAGCGACCGTACAGCATCAATGCCTTGTGCAGCATGCGGATATTGAGCAGGCCGCTGCCCGGTTCCTTCGCCACACGGTTCTCAGCGGCATAGCGGGAACTGTACGAACGCGCCAGCGGCAACAACGCTTCCTCAGATACCCGTTCATAAGGCTGACCCGCCGCAGTCCCGTCCATGCTGTGGAAGGCCTGCAATAATTCCTCCACCATGGCGCTCCCATTAAGCCCGGCCGCGATGTGATAGGCGGAGAAGCCCAGCGTCTCCTTTAAAGTCAGAGCGACGATCGTCTGCGCACAATAGTCGACCGGAACGATATCCAGGTGGGCCGTCGGCGGACAAACAAAACGATTGAGTTGCGAGACCAGTTTCAGTATCCAGAAAATACTGGCGGACGGTTTGCAGCCCAGCGCCGAATGACCGATGATGATCGATGGCCGCACAGACACCAGCGGCAGTTCTGGAAAGCGTTCTCTCAGCTGATTCTCCGCTTGCGCCTTGGAGGCGGTGTACGGCACCAGGTGCGCCCTTTCCTCCGGCAAGCGCATGCTCTCCGTCACCACCGGACCCCGCGCCACGCCGCATGCCATGGCAGTGCCGACATAGACAAAACGCCGCAGCCTGGTATGGCCGGAAAACCGCGCGGCCAGCCGCAATGTGGCGTTGACATTGACCTCCCAGATATCCGGCCGATCGGCAAAGGACGTCACCGCCGCGCTATGGATGACGTGCGTGACATCGTTCAGCCGCGCATCCGAAAATGCCTGCGGATCTTTCAGGTCAGCCAGGATGATCTGCCTCTCCGACACCGCTGGCGGCGCTGCGGAGCGCGTAAAACGAGCGATCGATGCGCGCACCCTGCGTACGCCTTCCGCTGCCGACTGCGCACGAACCAGAAATAGCATTTCCTTGAAGCTTGCGCTGCCCGCGAGGTTGGCGGCAATCGCACCGCCGACGAAGCCGGTGACGCCAGTAAGAAAAATTCGTGGCGATCCTGCCTCAGAGGGATTTTGCGCGGCAAGTTCTTGTTTGCCACGCAACCACGGCGATCTTGGGAACAAATTAAAAACCATGATGGCGTACCAATTCGGATTCGATCAAAACGAATAGTTGACAGTCGTGAAGCCGCTGTAATTGGTCTTGGCCAGCACTAACGGGCTGTCAGCCGCTTTTTGCATATAATGCGTTGCGCCTAACATGGTGGAAACCGACCAGGTCTTGTTAAAGCTGTGTGTCCAGACGACCGAAGCCGTCATCGCATTCAAGCCCGATTTTGCGGTGTATTGGCGGTAGCCGGAATTGCTGCTTTGAAGCGCGGTGACGCCGAAGAAAGTCTGGTTGTATTTGGCATCGCCAAAGACTGCCGCGCCGCTGACGCTGACCTTGTCTTTGGCCAGGTCCAGCACTGTGCTGCTCAGTTGCGCCTTGTAAGTAAGGCCATGGTCGCGGTTGGTGACAGGCTGCGAAACGCTGACCGACAATGCGCCGATCCGGCCAAGCTTGATGCCGCCCTCAAGATTGGCCAGCACCGAGCCTTTGATTTCGCCCATGCCTTTCAGTTTTGCCGAGCCAGGCTGCAGGCCGTCGTTGGAATCCTTCCGGCCGGCGTCGTAGCCGATGGCGGCGGTGGCAAAGAACATGTCGCTGATATCGTAACGATAACCCGCACCCTGCATGGCGTCGAAAAAAAAGCCGGACGGCGAGACGATGTTCAAGACAGGTACCGGCACCGCCCGGTATTCGTCGCTGCCGGCATAGCGCGCCATGGCGCCGGCGCCAAGTCCGATAGTAATCTGGGTATCCTGCAGCCAGGATTTGGATGACGCCGGCGTCACTTGCTGAGCCATCGCCACGCGGGATGTCAACACGCCGCACACAGTGACAGCGATAATTGACTTGATCTGGTGTTTCATTGTTTCTCCGGTTGATAAGGAAAGTGCCAGCTGAAGCATCGACACAAGGTCGCCTGGGAACGGCTCACTGAGTCAGATCTGCAGGACACATTCTCTGCATTCCCGAATGGCAAGTCTGTGAGTCATTAGTAAGGAATCTGTGTCATTCGGTGGCATTTATGTGTTTGTTTGTAATCGGGTCATCAAGGCCGCGAGTGAAACGCTATGATGGGAAAAAAAAAGGGGAACAGCCGGATGAAGAAGGTTTTACTGATCGAAGACGATGCGCGACTTGCCGAATTGATATCGGAATATCTGTGCCGCTACGATTTTGAAGTGACGCTGGTGCTGCGCGGCGATCTGGCGCTGGACGCCATCGCTCGCGAACAGCCGGACGTGGTGGTGCTGGACCTGATGTTGCCTGGCATGGATGGCATGGATATCTGCCGCGCCATCCGCAAAACCTCGTCGCTGCCGGTGCTGATGCTAACCGCCCGCGCCGATATTTTCGACCAGGTCGCCGGCCTTGAAATCGGCGCCGACGATTACATGCTGAAGCCGGTAGAACCGCGCTTGTTGCTAGCGCGCCTGCGCGTCATCCTGCGCTGGATGGAATTGCGCGGCCAGCCGACGCGCGGCAACCTGCTGCAATTCGGCGAACTGGAGGTCGACCTGTCGGCGCGCCAGGTTTGCTGGAAAGGCCGGGAGGTTGATCTCAAGACGGCCGATTACAACCTGTTCGTGATCCTGCTGCAAGCCGCCGGCAAGGTGCTCAGCCGCGACGAACTGTTGAAGCGCTGGCGCGGCATCGGCTTCGACGGCCTCGACCGTACCGTCGATGTCAGCATTTCACGCTTGCGCAAATGTTTTGACGACGATGCCAATGAACCGCGCAAGATCAAAACGGTTTGGGGCCGGGGTTACCTGTTCAGCCCGATCGCCTGGGAAGAGTAATGTTAAGAATCCTGATACGTCTGTATTTGATTGTCGCCATCCTGTCGATCATTTCCATTATTTTTGTACAAAAGGGCTTTCCCTATATATTCAGGGGGGATTTCCAAACCCAGATGCACAGGGACTACAACACCGAAGCAATGTTGGTGCGCAACTACCTTGGCACGATCCGCAACAGCGACCAGGAAGCCAGGCTGGCGCACATGAACAGCGTCAGCCCGCAACGTTATGCGCGCCTGTCGAACGACGAAATGCAGGCGTTGCCGCCAGCGATCAAGAAAGAGTTGGCGCGCTCCGGAATCGCCTGGAACGGCCACGGAGAAAATAACCGACCGGATCCTTATATGGCCTTGGACGACGGCAGCGTATTGCGAGTCCGTTCCTATGCGTTCGGCTATACAGAAGTGATCGCCTATCTCGTCGTCTTCGGCGTCATGCTGTTTGCGGTCTGGATGTGGCTGACGCCGCATTGGCGCGACCTGGAAAAATTGCGTATCGCCGCCGCCAGGTTTGGCGATGGGGCGCTGGATGCGCGCGCCAAGCTGTCCGACAATTCCTCCATCAAACAGTTATGCGCTTACTTCAACAATATGGCCGACCGCATCAGAGACCTGATCACTGCGCAAAGAGACATGGTCAACGCCGCATCACACGAGCTACGCACGCCGCTGGCGCGGCTCGAATTCGGCCTGGTCAACTTGATGGATACCACCGACGACAGCAAGGCGCACAAGCGCATCCAGGCCATGCGTAAAGACGTTGAAGAGCTCGATATCCTGGTCGGGGAACTGCTGACGCTGAGCATGCTGGAACAATCGTCGCTGCCGGAGCGCAAGGAAAAAATCGCGTTGGAAGATTTTTTACGTTCCGCCACCGGCGTCTCGCATGAAGAGCTGCTCCTGCGTCACACGACGATCAGTTGGTCTGTCGACGCCTCAATGCAAGAAATCGTCACCGAGCCGCGCAATCTGGGACGCGCGTTTTCCAATCTGGTGCGCAACGCCCTGCGCTATACCCGCGGCACCATCCGGGTACGGGTCGAAGCCAGAGCCGGTTCCTGGAATCTGATTGTGGAAGACGATGGCGTAGGGATCCCTGAAAACGAGCGGGATCGGATTTTCGAACCCTTTTACCGTCTCGACCGCAGCCGCGACCGCGCCACCGGCGGCTACGGACTGGGCCTGGCGATTGTCAAGAAAGCTACCGAACGTCTTGGCGGCACGGTTCGAATTGGAGCTTCGGAGCTGGGCGGTGCGATGTTCGTCATGAATTTCCCGCTGTAGCAAAACCAAGGCGCCCTATTCCGGCGGGACCAATCTGGCGCGCATCACCCTATCACTTTTGCTTATTCCAAATAAGACAAACTGACACACATCAGCATCAATTTCACATCAACGCTCCGCCGCCAAACCCCGCATCCATGCGCCTTAAAGGCGCAAACACCGAAAATGCCGCCGTGGCATATTTTGTCTTTTGATCGCGGTTTGATTTACTTTTTATGTTCATACTATTTTCCTAGCGGATCAACGTCGTGCGCGCTAGAATCCCAAGACAAAATTTGGGAGGATTTGACCTGTGATGTGTACTACCCGTCGTTTCACACTAGCCGCTCTCGCCCTCAGCATTTCGTCATTCAACGCCGCAGCGGCGACCCCGGATGACGTAGCGCCGCTGGGAAAACTGCCACGCTGGGCCCAGCCCCTGGCGTACCATCTGGATTTCCGCGTCGATCCACAGCAGTCTGCCTACACCGGCAGCGCCGCCATCGATATCGAACTCAAGCAAGCCGCCGACCACCTGTGGCTGCATGGCCAGGACCTGAAGGTCAGCAAAGTCACCCTCAGCGACAGCGCAAAAAAAATCCACGCGGCACAGTACAAGGTTGCGGCGCAAAAGGAAGGCGTGGCAACTGTCGAGTTTGGCAAGACCTTGCCAGCCGGCCGCTATCGCATGACGCTGGAATACAGCGCGCCGTTCAATGAACAGCTGGAAGGTGTGTACAAGGTCAGCAACCAGGGCGTGCCTTATGTGATTACACAGATGGAAGCGATCAGCGCCCGCTACGCTTTCCCGGGTTTCGACGAACCGTCTTTCAAGACGCCATTCACGCTCAGCCTGACTGTGCCGGAAAACCAGGTTGCCGTCGCCAACACACAGCAGATCTCCGAACAGAAACTGGACAACGGCTGGCACAAGCTCAGCTTTGCCGCCACCAAACCGCTGCCGACCTATCTAGTGGCATTCGCGGTCGGCCCATGGGATGTAGTCGATGGCCCGCAAATTCCGGCGACCCAATGGCGCGCGCAAGCGACGCCGCTGCGCGGCATAGCGCCGCATGGCGAAGGTCCACGCATCAAACCGGCGCTGGCGCAGACCCCGGCCATCATCACGGCGCTGGAAGATTACTTCGGCTTCGGCTATCCCTTCGACAAGGTGGATTTGCTGGCAGCTCCCGACTTTGCCGCCGGCGCCATGGAGAATCCCGGACTGGTGACCTTCCGCGATTACCTGATGCTGCTGGATGCGAATTCGCCGGCGCACAATGTACGCAGCTCGTTCAACGTCGCAGCGCATGAACTGGCGCACCAATGGTTCGGCGATACCGTCACCATGCCCTGGTGGGATGACCTGTGGCTGAACGAAGCCTTCGCCACCTGGATGCAAGCCAAGATCACGCAGCAATTGCATCCGGAATATCGCGCCGACCTGGCATTGATCGGCGGCGCCAACTCTGCCATGCAAAGCGACAGCCTGGTCAGCGTGCGCAAGATCCGCCAGCCGATCACCGGCAACGGCGACATCGAAACCGCTTTCGACGGCATCACCTATGAAAAAGGCGCTGCGGTGCTGAACATGTTTGAACGCTACCTGGGTGCGGATACGTTCCGCCAAGGCGTGCGCGCCTACGTCAAGCAGCATCAGTTTTCCAGCGCCACCGCGGATGACCTGGTGGCGGCGCTGGCCAAAGCGTCAGGCAAGGACCAACGCTTTGCCAAAGCCATGCAAAGTTTCCTCGACCAACCCGGCGTGCCGTTAATCGACACGGCCTTGCATTGGGAAAATGGCAAGGCCGTGCTGCACATGAAACAGCAACGCTACCTGCCGCTGGGCTCTGCCGGCAACGCCAATACCTTGTGGGGCATTCCGGTATGCGTGCGTTATAGCATCGCCAACGGCGCTCCCAAAACGCAATGTGATTTGCTGGACCAGGCCCAAGGCACGATGGTGCTGCCGGACGCCACCGCCAGCAGCTGGTACATGCCGAACGCCGACGCCGCCGGCTACTACCGTTTCGACATGGCGCATGACGATCTGGCGCGCCTGACCGGCAACTTGGCGCAACTTCCGGACACGGAACAACTCGCCTACGCCGACGCCATCAATGCCGGTTTCGGCCACGGTGACCTCGATGCTGCCGCTGTGCTTGCGGCAGCGCCGGTGCTGGCGCAATCGAGTACGCGCGAAGTGGCAACGGCGTTGCTGCCTACGCTCAAGTGGCTGTCGAAATACGAAGTCCGCAACGAGGCTCAGCACAATCGCCTGACCGAACTGGCGCGGAAGATGTATCTGCCGCGCTTGCAGCAACTCGGCTACCAGCGCCGCGTCAACGAAAGCCAGGACGACGCTTTGCTACGCGCAACATTGGCGCAATTCCTGGCGCTTGACGTGAAGTTGCCGGAAGTACGCCAGGCGTTGCTGTTGCAAGGCGACAAAGCCTTAGAAAAAAACGCCAATGGCCAGCTCGACCTGGTTGCCGCCAATCCTGACCTGCTGCGCGCGGTGCTGTCTGTCACTGCCCAGGAACAAGGGACGCCTGCAATCGACGTGCTGATCAAGGCGCTCGGCAACACCAATGAGCCGGCGCAGCGCATGGCGATCCTGAGCGGCCTCGGTGCGGTCACTGCATCTGCCGGCGCTGAGCGCGCACGCAACCTGGCGCTGGACCCGCGCGTCAAAGTCGGTGAAATGAGCACCGTGTTGCGCGCCAGCAGAGAAGATGGCGAAGGCCGCGAAGCCATGTGGAAGTGGTTTAAGCTCAATCATGAACAAGTGATCAAGCGCAGCGGCGAAGCGTCTGGCGGACGCCTGCCGGATCTGATCGCCGGCGACAGCTGCTCGCAGAGTGAAGCCGAACGACTCGGCGCGTTCTTCCAGCCGCTGCTGGGACAATTGCCCGGCGCTGAGCGAGGTCTGGCGCAAACCCGTGAAAAGACCTTGCTATGCACGGCGTTGCGCGAGAAACAAGATCCGGCGGCGATTCTGCGCTAAAGTATCAACCAGAAAATAACTGTG
The DNA here is from genome assembly GCF_000786695.1 of Collimonas arenae. NCBI lineage: Bacteria > Pseudomonadati > Pseudomonadota > Betaproteobacteria > Burkholderiales > Oxalobacteraceae > Collimonas > Collimonas arenae. The sequence continues at coordinate 4,688,721 of NZ_CP009962.1, forward strand.
ACCAGCAATAACTTTTATAGCTTTTTTAGAATGCCTTACAAGGCTGTTTTTTCCGATGACTTCTCATAAGGATTATTAACTCGTGAAACGCTCTCTCATCTGTGCAGCTGTACTGACACTGGTTGCAGGCACCACCTGCTCCACCGCCAGTTTTGCTCAAACATCCCGCGCTGCGGTCGCTGCCGTCACTACCGCGGCTGCCCCCTTGGCTAGTGGTATCGACATGGCCAATGCCGACCTGGCGGTGCGCCCGCAGGACGACTTTTACAACTATGTGAATGGCGCCTGGCTCAAGAAAACCGAGATCCCGGCCGACAAATCGTCGTGGGGCGCCTTCTACGAATTGCGTGAAAATTCGTTGAACCAGCTGCACACCATCGTCGACGCCGTCAGCATGGAAAAAGATCTCAAGGCCGGCACCAACAAGCAGAAAATCGCCGACCTGTACGCCAGCTACATGGATGAACCGGCGCTGGAAAAACTCGGCATCAAGCCGCTTGAGGCAGAATTCGCCCGGGTCGACGCCTTGAAAGACAAGAAGCAGATTCCAGGCCTGATCGCCCATCTGAACAGCATCGGCGTCAGTGCACCGTACGACATGGGCATCCACCAGGACGCCAAGGATTCGAGCAAGGTCATCGCCGACCTCGGCCAGAGCGGCCTCGGCTTGCCTGACCGCGACTACTACCTGAAGGCCGACGACGCCAAGCTGAAAGACACGCTGGCCAAGTATCGCGCCCATGTGGAAAGCATGCTGGCCATGTCCGGCGACAAGGCCGCCAAGAAGAACGCCGCCAGCATCGTCGCCCTGGAAACCGAACTGGCCAAGGTGCAATGGACCAAGGTCGAGAACCGCGATCCTGTGAAGACCTACAACCGCGTCGAACTGGACCAGCTGCATACGCTGGCGCCGCATTTCAACTGGGATGGCTACCTGGACAACGCGGGCCTGAAAGATAAGGTTACCTATCTCGTCGTCAGCCAGCCTAGCTACATCAAGGGTCTGGATAAGATCCTGCAAGATACCCCGCTGCCAGTCTGGAAAGCGTATTTCAAATGGCATGTGCTGAGCAGCTACGCGTCCGACCTGTCCAAGCAATATGTCGACCAGAATTTCGCATTCAAGGGCACCGTGTTGCGCGGCGTACCGGAAAACGAGCCACGCTGGAAGCGCGGCATCATGGTGACCGAAGGCAGCATTGGCGAAGGCTTGGGCCAGCTCTATGTCGAGCAATTCTTCCCGCCTGAGAACAAGGCGCGCATGGAAAAACTGGTGGGCAACCTGATCGCTGCATACAATCAAAGCATCGACGGCCTCGACTGGATGGGTCCAGCCACCAAGAAGCAGGCGCAAAAGAAATTGTCGACGCTGATGCTGAAGATCGGCTACCCCGACAAATGGCGCGACTACTCCAGCCTGACCATCAAACGCGATGATCTGGTTGGCAACATCATGCGCGCCAACGAGTTCGAGTACAAACGCAATATCGACAAACTCGGCAAGCCGGTTGACCGCACTGAATGGGGCATGACGCCACAGACTGTGAACGCCTACTACAACCCTGAGTTCAACGAAATCGTGTTCCCGGCTGCGATCCTGCAACCGCCGTTCTTCAACGCCAACGCTGACGATGCAGTCAACTACGGCGGCATCGGCGCCGTGATCGGCCATGAAATCAGCCACGGCTTTGACGACCAAGGCAGTCAGTACGACGAAATCGGCAACCTGCGCGACTGGTGGACCAAGGAAGACCACGAGAAATTTGCGGTCAAGACCAAGGCGCTGGTGGAGCAATACAATGCCTACAGCCCGGTCCCTGGCTACAAGGTCAACGGCGAACTGACGCTGGGTGAAAACATCGCCGACAACTCCGGTCTGGCGATCGCCTATAAGGCTTATCACCTGTCGCTGGGCGGTAAAACGCCGCCAGTGATCGACGGCCTCACCGGCGACCAGCGCCTGTATCTGGGCTGGGGCCAGGTATGGCGCGGCAAAGTACGCGATGCGCAGGCTATCGTGTACGTCAAAACCGACCCGCACTCGCCGCCACGTTTCCGTGGCAACGGCACGCTGGGCAATCAGCCTGGCTTCTACAGTGCGTTTGACGTCAAACCTGGCGACAAGATGTACCTGCCGCCAGAGCAACGCGTGATCATGTGGTAAACATGGCGTAGTCGTTGTTGCCATCGCAAAAAAGCCACCGGCGATACCGGTGGCTTTTTTTTGCCTGGACGGCAAACATCATTTCTTCATTTCTCTCACTAGACAAGATAGTTGCCCCGGATCGTCTCCACGTCGACATCCAGCACCTGCCGCAGATAATGCGCCATGCCGCCAAATTGTTCATCGATGACTTCCAGCGATGCTTCGATATAGGCCGCCTCTACGCTCAGCAAAGGGGCGATGATTTCCGGCGACAGGTCGGCCTTGAAAATCTGCGCCAATATCTTCGCATTCGCGCCAGCGTTGTAACGGTTCGACTCGAGGTAATTGGCGATAATGGCCGGCCGCGCAACGCCCAGCGCCGACAACAGCAATGCACTGGCGAAACCGGTGCGATCCTTGCCGGCAGTGCAATGGTAGAGCATGGTTTTATTCTGCTCGGCCAACCGCAGGAAACCGCCAAACTGGGATTGGTAATCAACCGGGAAGGCACGATAAAAATCGAGCATGAATTGCCGGCTATGCGCCGGACTGCCATTTTTAAGCAAAGGCAGCAACGCCTCTTGCGACAAATTGCCAACCATGACCGGATCCGCGACCCAATTGAACGACGATGCGAATGTTGCCTCGGCCGCGTGTTTTTCCGCTTCGCTGCGAAAGTCCACAACGACGTCCAGCCGATAGCTCTTGAGCTTGACGATGTCCTCCGCAGACGCCAGCCCTGGATTGGCGCCGCGCAACAACCTGCCAGCCTGGATCTTGCGGCCGCCGGCGGCCACGTAGCCGCCCAGATCCCGCGTATTCTGGATGGCGTCGAAGCTGATCGCACCGTGTTCCGGCGCCTGCGGCGTTACATAAGTCATTTCTGCTCCTTGTTCGGTTTGCTATTGCTTGTCGGCACCGGATCACCTGTGCCGTCTCGGTAGCCTGAGTCCCAGCGCTGGTTTTTGGAGAAGGCGTCACCATACAACGGGTTGCAACCTTTGACCAGCCGCAGCGCCATATCATCTGATAAAGCACCAACTACCGCCAAAATCTCCCTTCTTTTGTTTGTTTCGAGCAATTTATCTATAATATGTGTTGGTGCAAAGCAGCATCGCCCAGATACCGCGTCTCCACGCACCGCTTGATCAACATCAGAAAGCAGTTTCCATGGTTCTCCAACGTCGTCTTGTATCTTTCGTCCTGCCACTGATAATTGGCGTCCTCAGCCCCCTATCCAGCAGTTTTGCCGAATCCGGCGTCACCGACCAAAAAATCTTGCTGGGACAATCGGCTGCATTCTCCGGGCCGGCGGCGCAGCTTGGAATCCAGATGAATACCGGCGCCAAAGCCTATTTCGATTCAGTCAACGAGCAAGGCGGCGTATTTGGACGGCATATCGAAATCATCAAGGCCGACGATAAATACGAAGCAGACCTGGCCGCCGCCAACACCAAGCGCCTGATTGAAAAAGACGATGTGTTTGCCTTGTTCGGATATGTCGGTACACCGACCAGCAACGCCGCGCTACCGATCGTTACCCAGGCCGGCGTACCGTTCTTCGCCCCGGTGACCGGCGCCCAATCGCTGCGCGAACCGTTTAATCGCCAGGTCTTCAATATCCGCGCCAGCTACTTCGACGAAACCGAACACCTGGTGGAAAAACTGGTCAACGTCGGCATCAAGAATATCGCTGTGTTCTATCAGAACGATGCCTATGGCCGCGCGGGACTGGAGGGCGTGCAACGCGCCTTGAAGAAAATGAACGTGGAACTGGTGGAATCTGCCACAGTGGAACGCAACAGCACCGACGTCGCGCAAGCCGTCGGCAAGATCCTGCCGAAACGTCCTGCTGCGGTAATAGAAATCAGCGCCTATGCCTCATCCGCGGCTTATATCAAGGAAATGCGCAAGGCGGGCTACACCGGCCAGTTCTATAACGTTTCCTTCGTCGGCAGCCAGGCTTTGGCGGATGCGCTGGGCAAGGATGCCGAAGGCGTGGTGATTTCGCAGGTGGTGCCGTTTCCCTGGAGTTCGTCCAACCCCGTAGTCAGCGAGTATGTGAGGCTGATGGAAAAGGCGGGGGTTAAAGATCCGAATTTTTCCAGCCTGGAAGGTTTCATCGCCGCCAAGGTATTCGTCGAAGGCTTGAAACGTGCGGGCAAAGACCTGACGCGTGCAAAACTGGTCAAGGCGCTGGAAAGCATCAACAACAAAAACTATAACGGCGGCGGCTTCGATGTCAATTTCAGCGCGAATAATCACAGCGGCTCGAAATTCGTTGACATGACCATGATCACGAAAGACAAGAAATTCTTGAATTAGGGGCCTAAGCCAAGGACAAACAGCAATCAACTATAAAAATCCGGCAGCCGCCGGATTTTTTTTGTCTTATCAAACCGGCGTCAGCACAGGCTGCCCGGAAAAATGCCGCTGGCTGTTTTCCAGGAACAGCCGCACCGTCTCGGCGACGGACTCCGGCGACCATCCTGCCACATGCGGCGTCAGCACCGCATTCGGCAAGTCCAGCAGCTCTGTCGGCGGCAAAGGCTCGCTTTCATATACATCGAGACCGGCGCCGGCAACCCGGCCCTCACGTAATGCATGGGCCAATGCGGCGGTATCGATCACGCTGCCGCGCGCGATATTGACGATAAACCCCTCCGGCCCCAATGCATCGAGCACCGGTGCATTGACCATATGCCGGGTGCCGGCGCCGCCGGGAGTGGCGATTATCAGGAAATCTGCCCAGACGGCCAGTTCAAGCAATGTCGCAAAATACGTGAATGGCACATCATTACGCATCGAACGATTGTGATAGCCGATCGCCATATCGAAACCGGCGGCGCGGCGTGCGATCTGCTTGCCGATCGTACCCAGCCCGACAATCCCCAGCCGCTTACCGGAGACGCTTGGTGGCAAAGGCAGCGCATCGCGCCAAATGCCTTGATGCAGCGCCACGCCCAGTTGCGGAATGCCGCGCACCGTCGCCAGCAACAAGCCCATGGCATGATCGGCGACACAGGCATCGTTGGTGCCGGCGCCGTTGGAGACCACAATGCCGCGCTCGCGCGCCGCAGCCACATCAATGTTTTCAAAGCCGGCGCCGAGCGCACATATCAATTCCAGTTTTGGCAAGGCTGCGATTTCCCGCGCCTGCAAACCGATCGAACCGATCGTCAGCACCGCCCGAATGTGTTCGGCGTGGCTAGCGATGGCAGCGCTGCGCTGCTGGGTCGTAGGGGCATACACAATCTGCCAGTCTTGTGCGATGCGCTGCAGACTTTGTTCGGACAAAGGGTTGAGGATAAGGAGAGTAGAAAGCATGGGGAGTGTCGGTGCAAGGAGTGGGGAAAGCCGGCTGCGCCAACGGCGCAATGCCCATCATGATAGCCGCGAAAGACGAGCCACGCTTAACCTGGCTACGCCGCACATATCGCCGGCTGTTGAGCCATCGTCTGATGCTTGTAACAACTTCTAGCCGCCCGTTTTCTGAGAGTGCCTGTTCCCGTAGACCCGCCTGAATCAATGACATGTTTACAATCAAACCAAATGTAACAATTAATTTGGCAAGTGCCTCGGCTTCGCTCTTGCTCCGCTGTTCAAAGCCATTCCCCGTCACTCTTTACACCAATCAACAACTTGGAAATCTCACCAGTACCAAATGCTCACCGGCACATGTATCGGAAATGCCAGCACCTACGACTCCGGATGAACTCAGGGCACAATATTTAACAAAAACTTAACAATAAAAGATAGTCAATAAGATTTTTTATTATAAGATTTACATTACCAGCCTATGTGATGTAAAGTTAAAATAAATTTCCATGTGGAAATTATTTTAGAAATAACTAATAATAAACTCCGTCAATATCGCTGTTCATGCGTCGCACCATGAGCAATCGGCTTCCCCTTCGGTTTGGGGAACCCGGCCCGGATCGGCATTGCATCAGGAACAAATGGACCTTGCTTGCGGGATGTATTTCGGCAGGGCCGGCTTTTTAACTCGACCAACGAGTGATTAAAGTGAAAGTTCTATCCATCTTTGGTACGCGTCCGGAAGCGGTAAAAATGGCTCCGGTAGTCAAGGCTCTTTCCCGCGAGACCGGGATTCAGTCGCTTGTCTGCGTTACCGGCCAGCATCGGCTCATGCTGCAGCAGGTACTCGATCTGTTTGACATCAAAGTCGATCACAGTCTCGACGTGATGTTGCCGAACCAGACTCTGAACGGTTTGAGCGCGCGTCTGATCGGCCTGCTCGACCCTGTGCTTGAAGCGGTCAACCCTGACCGCATCCTGGTGCATGGAGATACCACTACCGCCATGATCGCCGCATTGACAGCATTTCATCGACGTATTCCGGTGGCGCATGTCGAAGCCGGCCTGCGTACCGGCGATCTGACGCAGCCCTGGCCGGAAGAAATGAATCGCCGCTACGTCGATGTGGTGAGCGACCTTCTGCTGGCTCCCACGACAGGAGCCAAGACCAATCTCGCTGCCGAAAATCTTGCCGGCCGCATTATCGTCACCGGCAACACGGTCATTGATGCGCTGCGCCTGACGATCGAGTCGATTGTCTTTAACCGGCAATTGCAGCAACGTCTCGATGCCCATTTTCCCTATCTGCAGCCGGATAAAAAATTACTGCTTGTCACCGGCCATCGGCGAGAGAATTTCGGCTCCGGTTTCGCCGAGATTTGCGATGCGCTGGCGACGTTATCGCACCGTTCGGATATACAGATCGTCTATCCGGTGCACCTTAATCCGAACGTACAAGGACCGGTGCAGGCAACCCTGTCGCATTTGCCGAATATCCATCTGATCGAGCCGCTCGACTATTTGCTGTTTGTGCGCCTGATGCAGCGCTCGCATGTGATCCTGACAGATTCCGGCGGCGTCCAGGAAGAAGCGCCGTCGCTAGGCAAGCCGGTGCTGGTCATGCGCAACGTGACGGAGCGTCCGGAAGCTGTCGCCGCCGGCACCGTGCAACTGGTCGGCACCGATTCGGCGCGGATCGTCGCCGCAGTTTCCCAGCTGTATGACGATGACGCCAGTTGGCAACAAGCGACGCAGCGCATCAATCCCTATGGAGATGGATACGCGGCAGAGCGAATCGTCGATGTGCTATGCGGCAGAACGATTACTGAATTTAGCGTGGGAAATTTTGCGCCGCAGGAAAAAGAGCGCCTGATGGCAAACAGCTTTCAAAATACCTAGAGCGGAATATCTGGAAGGTATGTCGTCAATATGCGCGGGATGCATTGTTGCCAGAATGCGCTCCAGGCACGGGTTTTATCTCAGGAGGAAATATGGATTGCTCGTCGCATATTTTTTGCAAAGCCGCTGCGCGATGGCCATCCTTTGCTCTCCTTTTTTCTTTCTTGCCAATGATGAGCGAGGCCAATGCATCGGCTATCCGATTCGATGCCCGCACGGTGGAGCTGGATCTGATGACCACGATCCTGGGAGTCATCATTTTTTTGCTGGTGCTCTATACGCTGCGGCACTACTTGTTTACCCTCAACCGCCTGTTCGGCCGGCAACGCCAGCCCTATCTCGATATCGAACAGGCGACCTGGCCGGCGGTGGTTGTCTGCGTTGCCGCCCACAACGAAGAACGGGTAATCGCGGACGCGTTGAATGCCTTGCTCGACGTCGACTATCCACCCGACAGGCTGGTGATCATGCCGGTCAACGATCGCTCCACAGACGGCACGCGCGACATCATCGACCGCATCGCCGCTGCGCATCCCGGCCGCTTCACGCTGTTCCATCGGGACGGCGGCCGCCCCGGCAAGGCCGCTGCGTTGCGCGACGCGACCGAACGCATCCATGCTGAAATCATTATCGTCTTCGATGCCGACTACCTGCCCGCACGCGGCCTGATCAAGCAGCTGGTGGCGCCGTTTTTCGATCCGGAGGTCGGCGCCATCATGGGCCGCGTGGTTCCGCTCAACGCCGGCGCCAACCTGTTGACGCGCTTGCTGGATCTGGAACGGGCCGGCGGTTACCAGGTCGACCAGGCGGCACGCATGAACCTGGGCCTGGTGCCGCAATACGGCGGCACGGTGGGCGGCGTACGACGCAGTGCCCTCGAGGAAATCGGCGGCTGGAACAGCGACATGCTGGCAGAAGATACCGATGTCACTTTCCGTCTTTTGCAGCACGGCTGGAAAACCGTGTATCAGAATCGCTCGGAGTGCTACGAAGAAGTTCCCGAAGTCTGGCCGGTCAGAATCCGGCAAATCAGCCGATGGTCGCGTGGCCACAACCAGGTCATGGAACGCAATCTGATGCGCTTGCTGAAAAATCCGCGCATCAGCCTGCGCGAAAGAGTGGACGGCGTCCTGCTGCTCTGCGTATTTGTCATGCCGCCATTGCTGGTGGTCGGCTGGAGTATCACCATCATCCAGTTTTTCATGACCTCACATCAATGGCTGTTCGGCTGGCTGGCCTTAAGCGGCATGGTCGCGTATGGCGCATTCGGCACCAATGCGGCTTTTTTTGAAATGGCTGCGGCAACTTACCTGGATGGCAACCGCAACCGCATCCGCTTGCTGCCGCTGAATATTTTCGGCTTCCTGGTCAGTCTGGTAGCCATATCGCGCGCGGCATTTGTCCAGGTTCTCGACACTTTACGGAAACGCGAACTGGTATGGCATAAAACCGAAAGATTCAGGTCGGTCTCGGCATCTCCCATACAGGAACTGCTCTTGCCGCGCGACGCAATGCCGCAAGGTTTGTCTGCCGAACGGCAAGAGAAGGTTGCCTGAGCATGAACCTTCTTTACCCGGCGCTCTTGTTGAGCAGCATGCTCCTGATCATGCTCCTGCCGTACGTTCCGGCGCTGCACGAGTGGCTGCGCCCCAGCGACGTGGCGCCGTTGCCTGTCAGGAGAAACGAGATAAACAACTTGCGCTATTTCGCCGACAGTTTTCGCATGACCATCGCCAACATGCCGGCGATCAATCTGCAAAAATTGAGGGACTTGCACACCGACCGCACCGTCAGCATCGGCGACAAGCTGCACGTCGTCCATCAACGGCTGGACGAAGACGCCGCCACCGGCTACTCCCCCTCAACCTTGCGCGTGCTGCAAAAGAAGAACGGTATCGTTATCTTTGTCCATGACGCATTCCTTCCACCCGATAGCCATAGCCAAGCCGACCTGTTCGCCGCTTCCGATCTGCTGGTCGGCGACGGCGCCAGCCTGCGCGCCTGCTCGGCCCAGGGGGCGATCACACTGGGTGCGGATACAGTAGTGCATCGCTGGATCGACGCGCCCTGCATCCACGTCGGCAGCAATGCTTCGATTGACGGTCGCATCACCGCGCTAAAGGAAATCAATTTCTGCAGCGGCAGTCATTTTATCCGTGCGGGCGCGCCGACCATGCGCTTTGGAGACTCCAACGCCACCGCAGCGGCGGCGCCGCAAGCGTCATCGCTGCGCGTGCGCCATGTGCTCGACGAAGGAGAGCGGCAATCCGCTGCTCTCAGCCAGCACGGCGATTATGTGGTGCGCGGCGCATATCAGCTACATCCCGGCACAACAGTCTACGGCAACATCAAGACCTATGGCGACTTGCATCTGGGAGAGCGGACTTGCGTTGCCGGCAGCCTGGTTTCCAACAAAGATATTGTGCTTGCCAAAGGCTGTTCGGTACTTGGACCTGTGATCAGTCAAAACGACATCGTGGTCGGTCCCGATTGCCGTATCGGCACACCCGATGCGGCAACCACCATGATCTGCCGCAGGCTGAGCATCGCCGCCGGCTGCGTGGTGCACGGCGTAATCACCACGCAAGACGGCGCCGTGATGGCGTCGCGGGAGGCGGCAGATGCAAGCTGAATTGTGCCGATGCCGGTGGCGGGCAGTCTCTTTGTTTTTTTTTGCGCTCATCAGCACTGTCTGTTGCGGCAGGCCGGTAGCGGCTGCGGCAGAAAATTTACCGGCCACGCCAGACATCGCCGCGTTTGCCGATTTCGCATCCCCGAGCGGCGCCCTCACAGTCTTCCAAAATGGCGATTACGTCGAGCCTTACTTTGCAATTAAAGCGCTGCTGACGGCACACAGGCTAGGCATCGACGTTGCTCCGGTCGCAAGCGCTTTCGCCCGTTGGCTGTTGCCATTCCAGCAAGCCAACGGCCCCTTTCCCCGCATCTGTCGCAGCGGCATGGCGGACTGGCTGGCCTGCGGCGCGGCCGACGCCGACGACTCGCTGGATGCGCTGTGGTGTTTGCTGTCGGCGGAAGTGCTGCCTGGCGATACCGCGCTGGCGGCCAGCTGCGCCAGATCCCTTGAAAATCTGGCTACCCTGTGGCAACCGGCGCAACAAACATTCCACGCCTTGTCCGGCGGCAGTGCAGCTTATTTCGCCGACAATGTTGAAGTGATTGCTGCGTTAAGCAGGTTGCGCAGCAACGCAGCCACCCGCGCACGCTTTGCCGTCCAGCTGGCGGCGCTGCCCGGTAACGCCAGCCTGCAGCAAGGACTCCAGCGTACTTATGGCTACGATCCGGGGGGCGCCCTCGAGCCGGAACGCGCCAGCGTCCCGCCGACACCTTACGGGTTCTATCCGAATGCCGTAGCGCCAGTCTATCTATGGCTATACGGCCTGCGCAGCGGCGCCAGCGGCGAGCGCTACTGGCAAGCATGGATGAAACGCTATGGCGCGCAATGGCTGGCCGGTGAAAGCGATCGCTATCCGTGGGGCCTGATCGCCTTCGCCGCGTACCTCAGCGGCGATCAGGCAAGCGCCCGCAACTGGCTCGACAATGCCGACGCATGGCGCGCCGCCGGCCGCTGGAACATCGTTGAAGAAGGCGCCCGCATCGGTTTGCGTAATGCATTGAAAACCGCGAACGCGAGGCCGCCGGCATGAACGCGCTATCTCGACTGCCGTTGCGCAAGATCGTGCCGGCGCTGGCGATAGCCATCATCATCGGCGGCACGGCAACCTGGGTCTATCGCCTCAATCAAGTCAGTCCGGCGCAGTGGCAAAGCGACGCCATCGCCCTGATCCTGCCGGACGACCTGTCGGACGCCAGCAAGCTGTTTGAATCGGCATGGCTGGATGCCGCCGCAGAAGAAGGGGTTCATCTGGAAGCGGTGAGCGCCTCGGAATTTTCACGGCGCGGCCTGCAAGGCGAACGGCCGTTTGCCGGCGTGATTCTGCCGGACACCATCCATCGCCGGATCAATACCGCCTTCGTCAACCAGATCAGCCGCTTTGTCGACAATGGCGGCGCCCTGATGTTGGTAGGCGACGCCGGGGTGCTGGATGAAAACGGCTATTACACAGAACCGGCATCGCGTTTTTCCACGCTGGCGGGAACCAGCTATGCCATGTATCAAACGCTGCACGACAAAATGTCCTTTAACCCGACCATTTCCGGCAGTCCGCAGATCATGCAGGAGTTGCTGATCCCCCCAGGACGCTGGATCAAGAGCGGTCAACAGGCAGTATTGTCCGGCTACGGCGAGGACACCCTGCGCTATCCGGTCCTGCATACTACTGGCCCCTATTCCGGGACGCTGCACATGCAGGCGGAAGGCAACACGGTGATCGCCGGCGAGCACAATTTTGGCAAGGGCCACGTGCTGTTCGTCAACCTGCCGCTGGGATATCTGAAGCTGCGCACCGACGGCATTCTGATGCATGGCTTCCTGCACTACTTCGCCAACCGCATCATGGGCCAGCCGCAACTGTCCGCCGCCCCCGAAGCGATCGGCGGGCTGGTCCTGAACTGGCACTGCGACGCCAAGATCTGCATTCCCGCCATGGATCAGTTGATCAAGGCCAGCGTTTTCAAGCGCGGACCGTTCAGCATTCATGTGACCGCCGGGCCGGACCAGCGCGCCTTCGGTGACGGCCTCGGCGTCGACCTCAACAACAATCCGACGTTCCAGGGACTATTGCAAACCTTGCTGGCCCAGGGTAATGAGATCGGCAGCCACGGCGGCTGGATACACGACTGGTTTGGCAAGAACCTGGCAGAAGACAACCAGGAACAAATGCTGCCCTACCTGGAGCAGAATGCCGACGCCGTACAACGTCTGATCGGCCACAAACAGACCGAATATTCGGCGCCAACCGGCAACCAGCCGGTCTGGGTTACCGACTGGCTCGACGGACAAGATGTCTTGGCGTATTACTTCACCGGCAATATCGGACAAGGGCCAACCCACACCTATCGCGACGGCCGCCGCGACCAGCGTATCTGGTCATTTCCGGTACAAACCTATGGCCACATCAGCACCATCGAAGAAGCCTATATGGAGCACATTCCGGAAAGCGAAATCAGCAACTGGTTGACGTCGCTGGTGCAATTTACCGAGAATACCGGGCAGATAAGACTGATCTATTTTCATCCACCGGGCGCAGTCCTGTATCCCGACGCCATCAACCAGCTGATGCTGGCCGCCGACGCAGCGGAAAAAGATGGCCGCTTTCGCTGGCGCACCATGACGGACCTGGCGCGATTCATGAATCGCCGGGAACAGACGCAATGGCATATTTCCCGTGACAGCAATACTGTTATCGTCGATGCTGCCAATACCGCATCGCTGAAGCAGCTAAGCTGGCTTTTCCCGGTCGCGCTGTATGCAAGACCACGCATTACGGAAGGTTCAGCTAAAGTGGAACAACGCGGCGATAGCTGGGCCGTGGTCGCCGGCGATGTAAAACAACTTCGTATTTCAACACCGTTGATAAAGGAAGCATTGCATTGAAAACAGCACTGGCAACCCTGGGCCTGTCTTTCGGCTGCGTCGCAATCCCTTCTTCCGTGCTGGCTGACGAAAGCGAGAACATACTGGCGCCGCCATTGCACCAGGCTCGCTTGATGCCGCTGCCTGGCATGCCTACCATGCTCACTGCTGAACCGGCCGCTGAACCTGTCCCTACACTGGTCACTGAGCCAGCCGCGCCCCCGCAGGCGGTTGCTTCAGGGGCGCCGATAACGCCAACGCCAGCCGCAACAGTTGCCGATACCCAGCCAGTTTCAGCGCCGCTGGCGCTGGCTGCGCCCGTCGATGCGGCTCCCGTTGCAGTCGTGCCGGTTGAAGCCGCGCCGGCGGCAGCCCCCGAACTCAGTCCCGAAACCGCTGCGCTCGAACTGGTCGCCGGCGACGGCCACATGAGCGCCGGTTATGGCCAGGCCCGTATGATGGCGTTGCGCGGCATGGCAGTGACATCGCTGGGTGTGGTGCAGGGAGAACTGACGCAGCAGACCCGCTTCGGCTATACCGGTAATTACGGTGACGTCTCGCTGACCCACGATTTCTCCCCGGAGTATTACAGCACGGTCAGCATCGGCACCGGCAACAGCCCATTGTTCTCGAGCTGGCGCGTGGATACCACCGGCTACCGGAAATTCGGCAGCGAACGCCAGTACGTCGCCGGCATCGGCGGCTATTACGCAAAAGGCAATGAGAGCGCCCGTTCGGACAAGGGCCTGCTGTTCACCGGTATTACCTATCTGAGCGGGCTGGTCATCGAAGGCGGCGTGCGGCTGAACTGGGCCGATCCAGGATCGATACTCGGTCCCAGCGAATACGTCGCGGCGACTTTCGGCAGCGACGACCGGCGCGCCATCATTGTGCGCTACGAGCATGCCAAGGAGACCTACAAGGTATTGCCGGGAGGGCCGGAACTGGTCAACTTCAAGAGCAATACCGTCAATCTCCAGTGGCGCGAACGCATCAGCTCCGCCAGCCTGCTGCTGGCCGGCCTTGAATACTACCGAAGTCCGCTCTATGACCGGCTATCGCTCAACCTTGGCTGGCGCTGGAGCTTCAGATGAAAACCCGGCAAGGCGTCGTATCCGATGATGCCGCCAAAGACAAACTGGCGGCGCCAAACGCTGCGCCCGGCACGCCTGACAAAACGGTTAAAAAAAACAGCCACATCAAAAAGCACCGGGACGCGGTAGTCAATCCGCGCTTTACCGGCTTTGGCGGCCAGCTGATACAGACCCATCGCGCATTGCGCCGCCTAGCTTTTCCGCACAGCCGCTGGATCGACGTCTTGCTGGTGCCGGCACTCATTTTCAGTTGCACCTTGCTGGCATGGCCCTTGATCGCCGAGCTGTGGTCGGGGATCATCCGGTTCTGGGCCAACGGCCTGGGCAACGGGATGCTGCTGCGAGCGGAGCATACTTCTTTTCCCGGCATTCAATCCGTTCCCTATGCCCACGTCGAGGCTGCGTTGCCTGACCCTTTGCAATGGTGGGCGGGCATGCTGGTCAGCATCACGCTTTTGCTAGCCACCACTTTGCTGCCAATGCGCATGCTGCCAATCACCTATGCCTTGCGCGTGGTCGGCCTGGTGCAGTTGGCAAGCCAGTTATATTTCTATTTTTGGGCCGCGGAATTCCCTTATCAGTCGGCTTCTTCCATTTCGGCGCTGACGCAAGTCTCCATGGTGCTAATCCTGCTAACGCCATGGATCTATGGCCTGCTGTACAACATCTTCGACTTTGGCATCCCCCGCAAAATCCTGCTGTCGCTGCTGGCGGTGCTGTACCTGATCCTGCTGACGCCGTTTCAATATACGTTTGCGGCCTGGCTGATGCTGCGCTATTCACTACTATGGCACCCTCTCATCTATCTGTTGGGCTCCAGCCTGATCCAGTTCGGCGCCCTGGTCGGCTTCTATTCCTGGGCCATGAGCTGGCAGCGGCGCGAATAGCGTAACGCGGACGCGCTGCGGCGACGTAACAGGCTTATACTGCGCGCAATGCTGATCTTTATCAGACAAAACAGACAAGGACATCAATAGTGAAAAAGACCGGAATGGCAAAGAGCGACGCCAAGAAACTCATGGGAAAAATGACCGCGCCCGGTACCAGCGGCTTCGGCAACAGCGATGTCGCCGTGGTGGACCGCAAGGAACAGCGCAAGCGCGACCAGGCGCTGGGACTAGTGCCGTTTGCAGTCAAGCTCAATAGCGGCCTGGTGCAGCAGCTGCAAACGCTGGCGAAAGAGCGTGAGCTCGATCTCAACCAGCTGGTCGCAGAACTGCTGAACAAAGGCCTTTCTGCCTGAGCCTGACGCCCGGCAAATCAGCGAAGCGCATCGGCAGTTCTGATGCGCTTTCGTGAAAAAGCCTGATCGACGGCTTTTTTTTCATCTCTCGCTATATATTTTAAAATACAGCGATTACAAACCCATCACTGCCCCTGCAGCCATTTTGAACATGTCCAGACTTTCACTTTTCACCCGATCGATGTTGCCTTTGACTCTACTGCCTTTGACTCTGCTGGCCATGGCGATTACCCCAGCCAAGGCCCAGGACCCCGTCAAGGTTTTTGCGGCAGGTAGCCTGACCGGCCCATTGACCGTACTTGCCAAGCAATTCGAGGCCGACACCGGCCTGCCGGTGGCAATGGTATTCGGACCATCCGGTCTCCTGCTGGAACGTATAGAGCAAGGAGAGCACGCCGATGTATTTGCATCGGCGAACATGGCGCATCCGCAGCAGCTTGCGCGCGAAGGCAAGGCCATCCCGGCGCTGGTTTTTACCCGTAACCGCTTGTGCGTGCTGGCCCGTCCAGAGCTACAGCTAAGCAGTGAAAATATGCTGGCGAAACTGCTCGACCCCAGCGTCAAGATCGGCACATCAACCCCCAAGGCCGACCCAGGCGGCGACTATGCGTGGCTGCTTTTTGCCAAGGCCGGCAAGCTCCAGCCTGGCGCCAAAGAACTGCTGGAAAACAAAGCCCGGCAACTGGTCGGCGGCAAAAACAGTCCGCCGGTACCCGCCGGCCAGGATGCGGTGAAATATTTTCTGGAACATAAACAAGCCGATGCGTTCATCGGTTATTGCAGTTCACGACAAACAGTACCCGACGCCCGTTTCACCAAAGTAGAACTGCCGGCGGAACTCGCCATTTCGGCGGATTTCGGCCTGACCGTATTAAATCCGAACACAGGATCGCATGATGCAGCGTATCGGTTTGCGTTATTCCTGCTCAGTCCGCAAGCCCAGCAAATCTTTGTTAATTATGGATTTTCAAAGTAACTCCGGCTGATTCCTTGCCGGCTCGACAGGGGGACCGGCACAGATGGAATCTTGCCCGGTCCTTATGGCAATTCCCGGCAAAACCGCCTCGGATCGGGGTTGTCGATTAAAATGCTCATCCATTAGGAGTGGCATGGGCGTTTTTTAATCTTGCGACATGGCATTTCCTATACTCCCCGAGAGATATGTGAAGATGACCCCGATTCAGAACCCAGCCTCCGCCAGCGTCATCAGCGAAGACGCGCTTGACGTCGCAGAAAAGCACCTGCGCGATATTCTTTCGATAGCGATTGAACACACGCCCGACCGCAACGCCGTGGTGGTCTCCGACACACGTTGCGAACTTGCCGTCACGCTCACGGAAGCCTATCGGCGCAACCTGCCCGGCGCGAACTTCATCGACTTCGATGCGGTGACGCCGGATGCGGTGATGGCTGCATTTGCGCCGCTGCAGTCAGGCGATCTGGTAGTGCTGGTCCAATCCACCAATTTCCGGCTTGAAGCTTTTCGCATCCGCGTCGAACTGTTCAAGCGCGGGTTAAAGGTGATAGAACATCCGCACCTGTCACGCATGCCAGGTGCACAGGCGCTCTGCTATCTCGAATCGCTGGCCTACGATCCCGCTTACTACCGCGGCACCGGCTACGCGCTCAAGGCCCGTATTGACAACGCGCGTTGCGGCGTCGTTGATAGCGGCGGCGAGCGACTGGTGTTCGATTCTCCGTTCGAATCGGCAAAGCTGAACATCGGTGATTACAGCGGCATGAATAATGTCGGCGGCCAGTTCCCCATCGGCGAAGTGTTCACTGAAGCGCAAGACCTGGAAGCCGTCAACGGCCGGGTGCGCATTTTTGTTTTCGGCGACACCGCATTCCGGGTCAACCAGCCTGCGCAGCCGATCACCCTGGTGATCGCCAAAGGCCGGGTGACCGGGGTCATCGATTCAACCCCGGAATTCGACCAGGTGCTGGCCAACATCCGCGCCGATGAAGGCGAAGTATGGCTGCGCGAACTTGGCTTTGGCATGAACCGGGCGTTTTCGCAGGAGCGGATGGTCAGCGATATCGGCACCTACGAACGGATGTGCGGCATCCATTTGTCGCTGGGGGCCAAGCATGGGGTCTATAACAAGGCGAATATCAAACGCGCTAACGCCCGATATCATATTGATGTCTTTGCGGTGACCGAGGCAGTCTACCTCGACGATCAACAGGTGTACCGGAACGGCGCCTGGCAGCCCTGAGCAGTGCAGGGCCAACGTCAGACAGACGCCGCAGGCGTTCGGAAAGAACGACTAAGACGGGATATACAGCGGATAAAGAATATTTTCTTCGCGCGTGATGCGATCTACCAGCACCTTGCCGAGATTTTCAAACTCCTCCTTGAAAGCCGCCCGTGCGTCGCGCGAGACAACCCATTCCTTGCCCTGGTATTTGTCGAAAAAATCAAACGCTACGCGGCCGATGCCATCCATTTCCCGTTTATAGGAACGGTACACATCGTGCAGGGCCGGATCCTCCGCCAGGCTGCGCCGCATATACGAATACAGCTTGACGCCCTCGGTGAGCAAGTGACCATACATCGCCATCCGCATCTCGCGTAACGAGCCGGGCACGGTATCCCATTTGTCGGCGCTCATCTTGTTAGCCACCGTTGAATACATCAACAGCAGCGCCGCATGGTCGCCCTTCAATTGCGGGATCAGTTTTTCGTCGTACTCAATCTGATTGCCTTTTGATGGCTGCAATGCCGCCCGCTCCGCAAGGGGGGCGACTGTTCTGGCTAGCGAAACTGGCTGGCTGACAGTCTTTTTTGCTGCGTCGTGCTTCTCCTGATCGCGCTTACTGGTTTCGGGTTTGTTGAAAATTGTTTTAAGCCACATATTTCACCTCGCCAGTGTGCGCACAGAAGTCATTATCGAAGTATTACTTGTTTGTTATTGTGCTTATTATTGTAATTGCCTATCGACAACAATAGTACATTAAATTCCACGTGGAAATAGATTTCTTAATTGCAATTTAAAGAATTTTTTCCAGCTTGCCCTTGGCCGAACGTTTGCGTTCGACCAAGGGGCGTACTACATGTACCGGTATGGCGCTGTGGTCATAGAAGAAGCATTCACGTTGGAAAATAACTCAGGCGTCTCCCGCCATATCCTCAAGATAATCGCTCTTGCAGAGCAGCCAGCAAGCTGTCCCACAACTGATGGCGCTCATCAATGGCCCGGATACCCGCTTCAAGCACCTCGCGGATCTGGACCGGATCGTTATCGGTTATTTCATCAATCATGCGCTGCGCCGCCGGCCCGTGCTCGCCAGAATCCACCTCGATATGCCGTTCCAGATAGAAGTTAAGCTCCGGGACGCTTTCCGGCGCTATGCTCCACGTCTTCAACAACGCCTGGAACATCTCTGGAATGACATTTTCACGACCGTAGAAAAAACTGCCGACGACCTGATGCGTCTTCCCGTCCATGCAAGTAGTGATCGTAGAGTTCACAAAACGCTGGATCGGCGTCAGCGCCTCCGCCCGGTTGAGCGCGGTAGGAACAGCAACCCCTTTCCTGATCATGCTCAGGAACTGGTCGATCTGCCGGGTGGAAGCACCGATCTCTTTCATCGCGGACAAATAAAGATCGAAATGCGTCATGGCGCCATGCGGCGTGATATCAGACTCTTCCCCCAGCACGATCTCATTGATCAGACGCGCAGCATTCGGATTGGCAGGCGGATACCAGGGAATGGAAGTAGTGGTCAAATCAGCCTGAAGCCGTTTCACCAGCGACATGAAATCCCATACCGCAAAAACATGCCATTCCATAAAGAGGCGCAAATCACTCTGGGTCCGTATGGCAGAAAATACAGCATGATTTGTCAGCAAATCGTGCTTTGCCTTAAGAGTAAGCTGCAATGATTCAGTGGTCGTTGTCATATCATCTCCAAGAGAAGTTACACACATCTGTGTGTAAAACGACAATGCCAGATATGTTACCTCAAGGCAATAAAATTGATGTACTGACACATTCGATCAGACCGCTGATCGAAGGAAATGCACATGTCGGATCAGAACGAAGCGCAGGTGTGCGAGAACAGCAAACCCACTGCATCCTGGTGAAACTGGCTGGTATAAGCGCTGCGTATCTGCGCCAGGCGCGTCAGCGTTTCCGGCGTTTCGGCTGCAACGATGCGAATCACGAAACTGTCTTCCCGAATGGTCTTGCCGCTCGCCTCATCGCGCCACTGTCCACGCGTATCCCAAGTCGTCAGGCCGTCCGGGAAACGCGGCGTTACGACTTCCGCCATGAAACTGGCGCGTTCGACATCGGTTACCGGCCCGCGACCGTTAATATCGCGGCCGAATAGCAGTTCGGCTTGCAATTGCCGGCTGCCGCCAGCCTGCTTGCACATATCGCCGGCAGTGCCTTCCGGTAACGTGGCGCACGCGGAAACCAATATTGCGCAGATCAACGGACAAATCAGCATGAGGCGCATTGCAGTCTCCTGGCGTTAGATTCGATTGTTGTGGAACGCCACATGCTATATCTTTAACAAGCTAAGAGGCTGTTGCAAAAATTAAGCTGGCTAGGCGCGCCGACGAAGACAGTACGAGTAGTACGGCTAGGAGGGTGTAGCAGGGGTTTCAGACGACACTGTCGTGGTCCGGGCTTGCAAGCCCGGGTGCGCCCTACAAGGGCAACAACGCCAGGTGTGTTTGCAACAGCCTCTAAGTGAGAGAAAACTATTTCATACAAGGAATACCAATGAGCCTGCTCGAAAAATTGCTGTCGAAGACGCAAAGCGCAAACACTACGCCGGCCGAAACGGTCAGAAAGGTCCTGGTCCGCGTGTACCTGGACACTGCGGGCCATGTGACTGATGTCACTATCCGGAAAAGCTGCGGCGACCCCGAGCTGGACGCGCGGGCGCAACGCGAGATCGCTGCGATGCGCTTCCCCAGCAAGAGCCGTGGCGCCAAAACCTCGCACAACTGGCACGACCTGGCCTACACCATTCATACGTAAGCGGCAGTAAGCGGCATAGCGCTGCTTGCCGCTTTGGCAGCACGATTTATTTTCCACGCTCCCAGACCGCAGACGTTACCCATTTCGCAACCTCCTCTATCACTCGCTCCTACGCGACGTAGCCTTTTGCCTGCAGCGCCTTTTCCTGCATATGGAAATGCGAATGGCGGCTATTGAACCCTCATGATGGATTCGCAGCTATCCATACCCTAAGCTGTCTTCGCCGAACTGATCTTCTTTGCAAACAACGAGCAGTCCAGTAACCAGGGGGTTCGGCAGATGGTTACTGGCAATTCAAAAACATAACATGAGACACCCTGTTGACGACCAGCCGGCGCATCGCCGGCACACGGCCGCTTCAGTGGACAGACAAAGGAGCAGCTCGATCATGATGGAACAACAACTCCAGCCCCAGCCTGTTGCGGGCCTGGCAGAACCTATCGCCGTGGCCGAAGGTAAAATCGACCGGTACTTCCAGATTACTGCACGCGGCAGCACCCAGCGTCGTGAAGTGGTCGCCGGCATCACCACTTTCCTGGCCATGGTGTATTCGGTTTTCGTAGTGCCCGGCATGCTGGGCAAGGCCGGTTTCGATGTCAGCGCGGTGTTCGTTGCGGTCTGCCTGACGACCGCTTTCGGCTCGCTGCTGATGGGCCTGTGGGCGCGCTTGCCGATCGCCGTAGGCTGCGCCATTTCATTAACTGCATTCACCGCCTTCGGACTGGTGCTCGGCAAAGGCTTGTCGCCATCGGTGGCGCTGGGCGCGGTATTCCTGATGGGTCTGGTCTTCACCGCCATTTCCGTCACTGGCGTGCGTTCCTGGATCCTGCAAAACCTGCCGTCGGGCGTCGCCCATGGCACCGGTGTCGGCATCGGCCTGTTCCTCTTGCTGATCGCATCGAACGATGTTGGCCTGGTTGTCAAAAATGCCGGTCCAGGTTTGCCGGTTGCGCTCGGTCACATCACTGCATTTCCAGTCGTGATGAGCATCCTCGGCCTGGCTGCCATTTTCGGACTTGAGCGTCGCCGTGTACCGGGTGGCATCTTGCTGGTGGTGGTCGCACTGTCGCTGATCGGTTTGATCTTCGATCCGGCGGTTAAATTTACCGGCGTATTCGCCATGCCTGCACTGAGCTCACCCGGCCACGCGTCGCTGATCGGCTCGATGGATATCAAAGGCGCACTCAGCATGACTGTGCTGCCAAGCGTGCTGGCGCTGGTGATGACTGCGGTATTCGACGCCACCGGCACGATTCGCGCCGTTGCCGGACAAGCCGGACAGGTCAATGAAAAAGGTTATATCCACAACGGCGGCAAGGCGTTGACAGCCGATTCGCTGAGCTCGATTTTCGCTGGCCTGGTCGGTGGCGCTCCTGCGGCTGCTTACATCGAATCGACTGTCGGCACTGCTGCAGGCGCTCGCACCGGCCTCACCGCAGTCGTCGTCGGCCTGTTGTTCCTGGCTGTGATTTTCTTCTCGCCGCTGGCTGGCCTGGTGCCTTCCTATGCGACGGCGCCGGCGCTGATGTATGTCGGCCTGCTGATGCTCGGCAGCGTCAGCCGCATGCACATGGATGACATGGTTGACGCGATGTCCGGCCTGTTGTGCGCAGTGTTCATCGTACTGACCTGCAATATCGTCACCGGCATCATGCTCGGCTTTTGCACCCTGGTGATCGGCCGTGTCGTATCGGGCGAATTCCGCAAACTGAATGTCGGTACAGTCGCCATTGCGATTGCCCTGGCAGTCTTCTATGCAGGTGGCTGGGCGATTTAAATCTTAGAGGCTGTTGCAAACACAGATGGCTAGGAGGGTGTAGCAGGCGTTTCAGACGACACTGTCGTTTGCCTGCGGAACAGCCCAAGCGCGCCCTGCAAGGGCAACAACGCCAGGTGTGTTTGCGACAGCTTCTTACAGAGAACCGTGTAACTTCGACTCTTTGGGTCTCCTTGAATAGTCGATTGACGGCAGCGCCCTCCCCTGGAGCGCTGCCTTTTTTGTTTCTGGATAGACTGCTTTATTTCTGGACGGTGCCAGGTCCTGCAACCAATACGTTGACAGTATTCGGCAACAACGGTGCGCGAGGATGAGGCGTCACCGCGGTGGCAGGTGGTGGCGGCCCGAATTGTCCAGTCACCAGATAGACCTGATGGCTATTCGGGTCCAGCGCCATGGTCCTGGCGCTTTTTTGTGTAGGCAGGTTGTTCTTCACGGTATATTGATCAGGGCCGTCTTCGTGCACGACGGTCAAGGTGCCGCCGCCATTGGAAACAAAAACCAGTCCACTATCGGCATCGAATGCCGCGGCATCGGGCTTGTCGCCGATCGCCACGGTGGCGACGACTTTCCCCGTCATGGAGTCTAGCACCACCATTTTCTGGTTACTGCATACCGAAAACAAGCGATGGTGCTTGTCATCGATGGCCAGTCCGCTAGGTTCGTCGCACGGTGCGACAGACCAGCGTTTGACGATCTTGGAAGATTGCGCGTCAATGACGCCAATCTCGTTTTTGTCTTCGACATTGAAAAATATATGTCCCTGGCTGTCGCTGACAGCGAATTCAGGATGGCCGCCAGCCGCTATCGTCTCAATGACCTTGCGTTTCACCGCATCGACCACCGTGATGCTTTGGCCGTGATTGTTGAAACTGTAGATACGCTGCAAAGGCGGGTAGTAGAGTATGGAGTCAGGGCCCGTGCCAGTCGGCTTGATGACGTCAACCGTACGCAGGCTGTCAAGTTCAAACACGGTCAAGGCATCTGCCCGGCCATTGCTGGTAAAGCCAAGATTCAGGTCCTGCGCAATCGCCACCCCGTGAACGCCGGCGGTATCCGCAATGTTGGCAAGCACCTTGCCGGATTTTGTATCGACCACCTGCACATGATCGGAACGGCTGACAAACAGGCGGCCGCGTTGACTGTCGATGGAAAGGTAATCCCATCCTTCCTCTCCAGCCAGAGGAAAGCGCGAAACTATCTTGTAATTATCCGGCACGGCTGCCTGAGCCTGCACAGGCAGCACGGCCGGCAATACCGCGAACGCGCACGCTGCGCTGAGATACATTTTCCTGGCAATCAAATTTTTCATGTGATGTAGAGATAGTGGAGGAATGTCGATCGGCTGATATGCGCCTGCCTGTTCCGCAATCCAGGTAACCAGTAAGCACATATACCCGCCACAGGCTAATGAACAATAATTAGCCCACAATTAGGGCGCGTTAACATCGACCATTGATCATTGACCTGAAACGAAGATCATCTAACTGTACCTCCTCAACGCACTTTTAGTGTTTCACACTGTACGGTTCCGGCGCGGATATGATATGTTCTTGCAAACCCTGTCATTCCCTGATGTGTAAGGAGTCATTCATGAAACACTTGATCACTATCGCTTGTTTGACCGGCGCCGTTGCCATGTACACGCTGAGCTACGAGAATAGTGCAGCCGTTCTCGGCGCAGCGGGTTTGTTGTTCGAACTGGCGTTCTGAAAAAGAGTATCGAGATAGTCTCCTGATCCCCTATTCCAGCAACCATTCCTGCTCACGCAACCACCACATCAGCCAACCCAGTATCATCGCCGGCGCCATCCAATGCGCCAGGCCAGCCCCCAAAAAATTGACCATCTCAGTCCATGCCTGCATCGTGCCGAGACCCAGCAACGGCGGAGGCACTGGTAATCCAGAGGCGGGAATGACGGCCAGCGTAAATGCCAGCCACAACATGATCGCCGCCGTGACCACCAATCCGTAGATACCCAACCAAGGCAGCGAGATAAGCAGCCAGCCAGGCAATGCGGAAACGCTGCCGGAGCCTGGTGCGCGTCGCTTCTGCGCCAGAGCAAGCGCTGGCGAACGCTCCGTTTCCGGAGGCAGAGCCCTCATCAACGCTGCGGTAAAACCTTCATCCGCAGGCGCGTCAAGACGGGCCTGGTGTTGCAGCAAGACGGCAAGCCAGTCGTCGGCTGATGACTCATGCGCCTCATCTATTGAAATCGGGTGAGACGCGTGTATGGGTGAAATTTTCTTCATTTGCACTGCTCCGAAGTTTGGCGTGGATCCCAGGCCAAGAGCGCTGTTTCAAGTTTGGCGCGACCGCGCAATAAATGCGTCTTGAGCGTGCCCAGCGGACATCCCAAGGCTTGGGCAGCTTCGGCATGCGACAAATCTCCCCAATAGCATTGCACGATTGCTTGCCGCTCGGGTTCGCTAAGTACATCCAGCGCCCTCTGCACATCGAGCGACAACGCCACAGTGTGGCTCAAGGACAAAGCGGCGTTAGCCTGGGCCAGGACATCGGCAGAACTTTGCCGTTCGTCTGATTCTTCATCCAAAGCCTGGGTTCGCGCCTGGAGTTGCGCGTCGCCGCGCCGCCGCTGTTCCAGGAACACATGCGTAGCGATTCGGATAAGCCAGGTGCGAAAGCATGCCTCGCCGCGAAAATTCGCCAGGTTTTGGTAAGCACGCAAAAAAGCCTCTTGCGCCAGCTCGTCCGCCCACCCCGCATCGCCTCGGGTGAGACGCCGCAGCAGCGCCCGCACCGCACCCTGATGCCGAACGACCAAAGCTGCAAATGCGCGGCGGTCATCGTGCTGCTGCACCTGCTGCAGCAAGAGCTGATCAGGGTCTTCCAGCGTCGGCGCCTCTGGCAGAGACGTGGCGTGCGATGTCACGGGATTTAATTTGGCGCAGGCTTGGATTCCATCTTCCGCGCCACCAGCAAGGCCACGCCGATAAACAAGGGGATACAGCCGATCGCCCATAGCCACATATCAGGCCGCATCGCATAAAACATAATCATGACGCCCAAACCTGCACCGACATTGACTGCGCCAAAGATCAACTGGCCGTTCGTATTCCGCCAGCCGCCATTGCCGCTGATAGCACGATCGGCAAGCAAGCTGCCGTCAAGCAGCTGCGGAGGAATGTCACGGCCCTGGGCAACCAGCTGGCGCACGGTCTCATGCATGAGTTCGGCACGGCGCATCCTGGCCAGCACGCCCATGACGATAGCCACGATAGGAATGAACAGAGCAACGATAGGGATGAGAAACGGCGCGACATGTTGTAGCACGGTGTCCATTGTGTCTCCTGAAAAGAGTGAGTGAAAGGCTTACTCTGCTTGGATGAGGCTGGATGGTGTTTTGGATTCAAAATAGTAAAAAATTTTTGAACGAACTTGCTTTAGCCTGATGCCGCTCATCTTGGCGCTTAGGAATTTGGCATCGCCTCCCTTTTTTACTGAAGCATAGTCTAACCAGGCTTCTTCAAGAAGAATGCCATTCCATCCAAAAATAGCTTTTACGGAATTAATCTAGGCAAGGATGTTCATACATGTCCATCGTCGAAACATATTGGCGAAGTGACATAATGACAATGAGCCGTCTGATCAATTGCCGCAACTAACGTCCACTTGGTGACGGCAGACAATACGTCAATTTAGCCCCATAGTAGAAATAACCAAAAACACAATGCTTATACATCCCCTGCCTGACCCCGTGATATTGCACTTGATTGGCCCGCTATCCATTCGATGGTACGGGCTGATGTATCTCGTGGCGTTTGCACAGTTTTTACTGCTAGGGCGAATACGCCTGAAGCAATCCCACATCATGCACGCCGGCTGGAAGCTCAAGGATCAGGACGACATGCTTTTTTACGGTGCTCTGGGCGTCGTCATCGGCGGCCGGCTAGGCGAGGTATTCCTGTATCGTCCCGCGTATTTTTTCCTGCATCCAATCGAAATTTTTGAAGTCTGGACCGGCGGCATGTCGTTCTACGGCGGCTTCATCGGCGTCACCGTTGCGATGATTTTCTGGGCGAAGAAACGGGGATTTCAATTGATGGAAGTATTGGATTTCATCGCTCCCCTGGTGCCTCTCGGCTACGCTGCGGGACGCATCGGAAATTTCATCAACGGCGAATTATGGGGACGCGTTGCAGATCCATCGCTGCCATGGGCCATGATTTGGCCCAACGTCGATGCTCTGCCAAGACACCCTTCCCCCATCTATCAGGCCTTGATTGACGGCCTGCTGGTGTTCATTATCTTATGGTGCTATTCACGTCGCGCCAGGCCACTGATGGCAGTCAGCGGCATGTTTGCGACTCTGTACGGAAGTGCTCGCTTCTTTACAGAATATTTCCGCACGCCGGAATTCGAAGTACACATACCTGGCATAACGTTGTCCGGAAGCCAAATGTATTCGATACCGATGGTCTTGCTCGGGTTAGCGCTGTTAACACTTGCCTATAGAAACAAAGCACCGGCGCCAATGACGGTTCGTTAACTTTAACTTAGAGACTGTTGCAAACACGGATGGCTAGGCGCTCCGACGAAGACAGTACGAGTAGTACGGCTAGGAGGGTGTAGCAGGGGTTTCAGACTACATTGTCGTCTGCCTGCGGAACGACCCGTGCTTGCAAGGGCAACAACGCTAGGTGTGTTTGCAACAGCCTCTTATTAACTTATCGCTATTTTTCAATCGGCACGACTGGCCTCTTGTCTCTGACGAAACCTTGGGCCAGTGCCGGACAACCATCTTTACAAATTAACCATCAGTCATGCCCGCATTCCCGATCATCGGGGGTTAGACATGAAGATTTGTTTCCGTTCCCTCTCTCCTCCACCATATAAAGTTTTTATAAAGTTTGTCATCTTGTACGTGTCACATATGTTGATATACGGTACCCCGGCCTCGCGAGAGGGATTCGCACGCCGAAAAATATGTGCATCAACATTGCGCCTGCATCATTGACCTTGGCCGATATTCTTCATTTAATGAATGGCGACCACCGCTGATTTTTCCAGGTGGTTTGCGATTTTCAATAAATCGGATAGGAAACATAACATGAAGAATCTTTTCTTATTATCGCTCCTCAGCGTGTCCTTCCTGGCGTCGGCAGCACCACCGGCCGATCAAGACAATTTACCAGTAACAATTTCCGGCATCAAAGAACGTATCGTCCTCCCCGAGCGGTATCGCAAGATGCACCCGGACGAATTTTACGACTATATGCGCGCTTACGATCTGTCAAACGGTATGACGCTTTCTGTCTTCCACAGAGGTTTCAAGATGTACGCCGCATTGGATGATCAGGTAAGACATGAAATAGTGGCCATCACGCCAAACACGTTTGTCGCTTTGGACAAGCAACTGAAAATGACCATCAATCTGCACGACAACAATGATGCGAGCGGAGAACTGTACATGATGGTTCCAGCGCGACGTCTTTCAAATAACGCCGTCGCACACAAAAAACTCGTACGTATTGCGCTCCGCTAGATAGGAGACAAGCAATTCCTCTTTTTCTACGGCTTACCTGAAACTATTGAAGCGCATGCGTTTAAGGTTTAAGGCTTAAGAGTCTTGTTGAAAAATCCGACCACTGATGCGTTGAGCATGGCGTGAAACGCTACCCGGTCGAAACCTGGAGCGCTGGTGCAGATCTCTGGCTCTCTGGAAGCAAGAAATGCGCTGCAAGGGGCCAGAAAATCATAGTGCCCAGCCTTCGGCACGAAATGATATTCCGGCTTTTGCGGCAGCGCCAGGCGCACGGCCTCTGCATACCACGGATGCGGAAGAACAACGTCGTCCTCAGCACGCCACAGCTGAACCGGAACGGTCACCCTCTTCAAGCCGTCCGGTGAAAAGGTGTAGCCAAGCGCAGGAGCCGCAACGACGGCAGCCTTGATGCGTATGTCTTGCGTGCCGTCGTGCGATGTGTCGCGTTGGGCGAGCGGGGGATCATCTGCATTGGCATGGCTGGCCACCAGTCTGCAGGCAAAATCAGTGACGTGCTCTTTGCAGAAAGGGGCAACCTTCGCCAGGTCCGGCATGCCGCCGACGTTCACCAGCGTGGTAAAGCCGCCCGCAGAGAAACCGAACATGCCGATGCGCTCCGGGGCGATTTGCGCGCGCCCGGACCACGCGCCGAGCATGTAGTCGATCAGCCGGCTTATATGCCGCGCCCGCTCCATGATCAAAATACTGCGGCTCTGGTCTCCGTGATTGTCGCCTGTGTGCGTCACCGAAGCGACGACATATCCTGCTTCAGCAAGGGCAATCGCTGTGTCGTAATGGCCGAGGAAGGTGCCACCGTTGCCATGCGAAATGACCACCAGCGGCAAAGCTTTTCCTTCGACAGGCCCGTTGACGGCAACGTTCTGCGTGACCGCCCCTCTCGATATGGGCGCCGGCGTCGCATTGCTCGGATACCAGATGCCAACCTCAAGCGGCGCGCCGTCAGGGTCCGGCGCGGTGACTTGCTGGAACCCGACGGCATGGGTGACGCCGCATACTGCAACCAGCAAGGTTATCAACGCAAGGAATAATGTCTTCTTCATTTGTTCACCTTGTATATGTGGGACATCGAAAACTGTCTGCGGCAATGCGGGGGAGACTTCCTAACGATGCGCAATCAAGCGAATCGGAATCAACAAATCCGTACGTAGCTCTTCTGGCGCAACCATGCGTGGATTGTTGCGATAGCACTCCAGCAGCGGCCGGTCGTCAGGCTCGTAGCCGCTGCCCGGTAGCCAGGCCGAATACAGCGTGTTGATGGCCGGGCCGATTTGCGTGTACGGCCCCATCAGCGTGTGCACTGCATAGAGGCCACCCGGGATATCCATGATGCCGACGCCGTCGGCAATCAGCGGTTCCGCAGGCAAAACTGCTGCTGCGTAATAACGGAAATCTCGGAAATCGTCGTTTGCTTCTGGATCGCCATAACAAACACCCAGCCATTGCTGCACTGGCCTGCTGCCTACCAGGGTACGCAAGCGTCGGTGCGAATAAGGAATCGTCGCCAACGGGCCGGAATGCGGCAAAGCATGAATGCGCATCGGTTCGCGCTCCAGTAAATGCATGTCGAAGCCGGGCTGGTCTTGGGTAGCGCCCCCGCCCGCGTCGCCCCCGGCGAATACCCCGATTTTCTGCCTGAATCCACGCGGACTGCTGCCGCTGAAACTGCGGAATGCGCGGGTGAAAGCCTGCGGACTGTCATAGCCAGTTTCCAGCGCGATATCGGTGATGCTGCGCTTGCCTTCCATCAGCAGCGAGGCAGCATGCGCCAGCCGCAGGCGGCGTATGGTCGCGGCGACTGTTTCGCCCATCATGCCGCGGTAGAGGCGATGAAAATGGAAAGGAGAAAAATTGGCGATGCCGGCCAAACCTTCAAGACTGTGCTGCGCCATCGGCTCCGCCACGATGGCGGCAATCACACGGGCCATGCGCTTGCGGTAGTCTTCCTCTGGACTATGTCGTTTCATAGCAGAAAGTTTAAACCGGCTGCCACGGGATTACTTAGCCGCGTTTGCGAATGTTTGCGAACTCACGGACCGTGCAACAAGCATGGCAGGTCCGCGCATAATAAAAGCACAACAACCAAGCCTTCTGTATTTTGCTGGAAATTTCGCTGGAAATCTCGCTGAAAAACAATCTGACATGCCGTAAAGACAAGATAAAGCGGCGGCGAAATCGCAAAAGGATACGCCGCAGTGAAAATATATTTTCTAAGAGGCTATGACGCTACCTGTCATGTCTGCGGATGACGCTCTGAAAGCTCTTCGCACAACGCAGCCGAAGGAACGAAAAATAACCCGCCAGTCGCCGCGCTGCTGTAGTCAAGCAGCTTGTCATAGTTGCCCGGCGGTCGTCCGACGAACATGTTTTCAAGCATTTGCTCGATCGGTTCAGGCGAACGCGCATAGCCGATGAAATAGGTACCGAACTCTCCCATGCCTGGCCGGCCGAACGGCATATTGCCGCGCAATATTTTCACTTCCTGACCATCCTTGGTGATCGTCGTCAACGAACTGTGCGAAGACGAGGGCTTGACCGATTCGTCGAGTTCGATGTCGGACAGCTTGGTACGGCCGATGATGCGTTCCTGAGCCTCGACGGACAACGCGTTCCAGCCAGCCATGTCGTGCAGATACTTTTGCACGAGCATATAGCTGCCTCCCGCAAACGCCGGATCCTCGTCGCCAACGATCGTAAAATCGACGGCCTCGCGGCCATCCGGATTTTCGGTGCCGTCGACGAAACCCACTATGCTGCGCAGATCGAAATAGCGAAAGCCATGCACTTCGTCAACCACGGAGATCGCATCGCCAAGCCGCTCCATCAGTTGCGTCGCCAACTCGAAGCAAAGATCCATCTGATCCGCACGGATGTGCAACAAGATATCGCCCGGCGTCCCCACGGCGCGGCGCGCACCCGTGCCGAACTCACGAAACGGGTGCAGCGATGCCGGACGCGGGGCGCCGAAGAGCCGATCCCAAGCGCCGGAACCAAAGCCGCATATGCAGGACAGATTACCGGAGGGGACGCGATGGCCAACCGAGCGAACCAGGGCGGCAATGTCCGCGCACCAAGCGCGCACCGTGTCGGCATGGCCGTCACCGGGCGAAAGCGTCGCGACAATGAAGATAGCGCTGCGCGTGATGGGGCTGCATACGGCTTGGGGTTCGGGAGAGTTATTAGGCATTGGATCGACCGTTATCGTGATGTATTCCGACAAGAGCGGGACAGATTTACAGCGAACGAGAATACCAGATTGTCGCAATTTTCTTTCACGCTCCGCTCCGACGGACAGTTACATTTTGTTACAAAAAAAAATATGCGCGAAATATTATTTAACAATTAATTATTTGATAGTCTGGCGCAAACAAAAATTGCATTGAAGAATCGTTCCGCCCAAAAATCTATGCGCATTTCTCATGGAATATGAATTTCCCAATCAAGCGTGACACGTCTCAAACACTTTATCGCTACTTTGCATTCGTTTTTATTGTTGCTGTTACTTCAACAATAATACTTGCTCTGTTAGCTTCCCTCTTTTTGAATGGACAAGGCCTGTCTGTGTATTGGATCGGAATTGCTCCTGGCAATGTCCTTTTGCAATTTTTCCTGACAGGAATAATTACACCGTTAATTGAATCCGCGATATTGATTTATCCAACGGTTGTTGCGTCTAGCGCTTTCAAATCAAAATATGCAGCGGCGCTCGTTGGCGCGCTTCCAATCATTGCTTTGCATGCTTTTGTACAAGCCTACAAACCGCTGGTCATCGCCTGGTCTTTCTATATACAAGCCTTGGCTTACCTAGAGCTCCGACAATCAGAAGTGTCGTTTAAAAAATCATTCTGGTTTGTTTTTCTCATTCACGCCATTTTTAACTCTTCTCCATTGCTTCTTGCGTACGTTTTGGCTTGAGAGAAAACTATGTATTCCGTTATTGGCCCCACAGACACAGCTACGGGTTATGCAAGCCAATGTGTCGGCGGTCAAAGCTGCGCGCACTCCGTGTTCCAGACCATTAATGAATTTTCCCCTTGGCCATCAACACAGCAGATAACAAAAAACCAAATTCTCATAATGACGAAAGAAGGCAAATGATTGAATTTCGCGAACTGAGCAAGAGCTACGGCAAATTCGAAGCTGTTAAATCTCTTTCACTTAACATCGCGCGCGGTGAAGTCTTTGGATTTTTGGGGCCAAATGGCGCAGGAAAAACGACGACCATCAAAATGATGATGGGGATCCTCGTGCCGAGTAATGGCGGGGTATCCGTAGATGGCATCAATTGCCATGACGATGGCGCCGAGGTAAAGCGCCGAGTCGGTTACCTTCCTGACAATCCCATTTTTTATGATTACCTTCGAGGCCGTGAAATATTGCAATTCGTTGCAGAAATGCACGGATATTCACGCAAAGACGCCGCAATGCGCGCGGATCAACTATTGATGGATTTCGGCCTGGAGGAAGTCACGGAAGAATTTGCCGTCAATTACTCAATGGGCATGAAGAAAAAATTGGGACTTGCTTGCGCCTTGATTCATGAGCCGCCGGTACTGATTCTTGACGAGCCCACGAACGGCCTCGATCCGCGTGCGTCACGCGACGTCCAAGAGCGTCTGCTCAATAGCGCAGCGCAAGGTAAAACCATATTCTTATCGACACATCTTCTCGATATGGCAGAACGCATGTGTACGCGAGTGGGGATTATTCATCGCGGGGCACTTGTCGCAACAGGCACGCCACAGGAAATAAAGGAGAGTGTTTCTTCCGGTGGGTCTTTGGAAGAAATATTTCTCAAAATTACTGAGGAAACCGGCGCAGACACGACTGATCACTCGTTGTCTGGAGCGTAATCGCCATGACAGACATTTCTGGATTTCATGCCATATTACTGCTTGCACAATTGCGACTTACCCGGCTACTGAACGTCACGACAAATGGCTTCAGTCGCGTTTTTAAACGAAGCGGACAACGGAATGCGACACCGGGTAAAAAACGAAATCGCTGGCTGATCACAATGTTGGTGGCGATTGCCATGTTGTTTTCAGCTGGGAATATGGCAAAGCAGAGTATTTTCAATTTGCATTGCGAATTAAGCGATGGCGTGCTGTGCTATCCCGGAGATGGGTCAGAGTTAAACGGCAGAAAAATGGATCGCGTTACGCATGAGTTGCTTGCGAAACCGTTTAGCGCAGGATTAGCGAGTGGCCTCACAATGGAGCTGACGCTATTGTTTTTCGCCAGCTTCCTGATGCCGTTAGGCGCCCGGGAATTGTCGCAACAAGACTGGGATTTGGAATGGCTGGTTACCCTGCCGATATCCCGGAAAAATTTGCTATGGGGTCGCTTACTTGAACGCAGCGTCGTCAATCCAGTCGGATGGCTATTGCTCTGGTCAACCTGTCTCTTGATTGCCTGGTATTCCGGTTATCGGTGGAGCGCACCGATCATCGCAGTTTTCGCCGCCTTTTCTTTATTGCTGCCGGCCGCGTCAATAAGAACGCTGATCGACACCGGGTTACGTTTATCTCTTCCCCCTTCACAAATGCGCAACCTGCAGGGCATTATTTCCCTAGTCAATCTGCCAGTTCTATATCTGGCTATCGCTTTTGGCATGAAGACGGAAATTTCATTCATCTTCGATTGGGCGCGCGCTTTCCCGTCCTGGACGGCCTGGACTCCACCAGGACTGGTCATACAAGCGATCAACGCCCATGACATGACCCATGCGCTGATGGCTTCAATGGCGTTAATAATTGAAGTAATTACGATTGTGTGCGCAAGCATTCTCATATTGCAATACCAGCTGCGCAACGGCATTGTCGCGGCAGGCGGGCGCGAAAGCGTCAAGCGCTCGGCACTCGCTGGCGTCGCCAGAAAAACGAGATGGAATCTCGCCATCGGCTCAGTTGTTCAGCGCCGCGAATTGAGACTCCTAAGTCGCGACCGGAATTTTCTGGTGCAAAGTTTAATACTGCCGGTTGTCATTGTTCTGAGCCAGTTAGTACTCAACGGCCGCTTTAGCAGTGTTTCGCAAATTAGCGGTAGCCCTACCATGATGGCTTCCATGGCATTCGCCATTAGCGCTTACGTACTCATGCTATCTGCCTTTCAGACGCTCAATGCCGAGGGTGGAGCACTCTGGATGCTCTACACATTTCCACATTCTATTCAAAACGTCCTCAAAGAAAAGGCGCAACTGTGGGCCGTTGTAGCGCTGCTTTACCCTTTTGCGATATTCGCTATCGGCATCTATTTTTCCCGTGCGATCAACTGGGAACTGCTAGGTTTGCTATGCCTGGTGTTGCTGGGGATACCGATATATTCCCTTATTGCCGTTTCCTTAGGAGTATTTGCTTGCGACCCCATGGCGCAGGACGCGCAGACCAAGGTACGTCCAACTTACGTCTATTTATATGTACTGCTATCAGGTCTGTATGGCTACACGCTGTTTGCCGATGCATGGTGGCAAAAACTGGTTCTCGTCATTCTCACAGGGTCTCTTTCCCTGGCGCTATGGCAAAAGGCGCGCGATGAAATACCCTACCTGCTCGATCCTGCTGAATCACCAGCAGCGCGCGTATCTACCGCCGATGGCTTGATTGCAGCAATGCTGTTTTTTGTGCTGCAAAGCGTATCAGTATTGATCATGAGCGATGGCTCCAGGAACATCAGTGATTCGGCGGTGGTTATAGGATTCATTATCGCCGGCACGTTGACCTATTGCTTAACGAGATACACGTTTTGGCGTACAAAGGCACAAGGCGTGCCTGCGGTAACCGGCAGCAACTTGGGTACTTCGGTTGGCTGGGGATTATGCGGAGGCGCATTGTCTGCGATCCTCGGTCTCGTCTACATCTATGTCATTCGCCATTTGGATTTATGGCAAGGCTCAAACCCTGTCGTTGAATTATCTAGTCGTGTCTGGCTGATCGGATTGGCGGTGGTTGCTGCGCCTTTATTTGAGGAATTTATATTTCGCGGCTTAATTTTCGGCGGCCTGCGCAGATCGATGCCGTCTTTCACTGCGATTCTCATGAGCGCCGCTATTTTTGCGATCGTACATCCGCCGCAATCGATGCTCCCTGTATTTGTTCTTGGCGTCTGTACGGCATTCGCATACGACCGGACGAAAACGCTGCTTGCCCCAATGCTGGTGCATGCAATTTACAATGCTGTAGTCATTGGATTTCAATTGACGATGTAAATTGCACGGCATCAACATCATGCAGTGCAAGCGACGTCGAAAGAACTAAATTATTACTCTTCCCAGACAACTTACGTTCACACGGATCCAACCCTCGCAATCCGTATACATAAACCGATGAATTCCCTCTGCTCGCAATGCGAGAGAGGGATTTTCCTTTATTGCGCACACCATTCTGGCGCGCGCTGTATTTTGCTTCAGTCGCTGGTGATGATAAGACAGCCCCTCATAATCCTGACGCGGACGGGAGAATGCGGCGCAAAGCCGGCCTGCTTGAGACCGGCGCCACACAAATGGATCCAGAGTGATTCGGGATTGTCGTCCTGGTAGAAAGAGACGGTGAGCCGCTGCGCCGGTTCATTAAAACCTGTTGACGTGCGGGTGTCTCGCGTAGAATTGCGCTTAGCCATGAATAACTCCGTTTTAGTTGTTTGTGGTTAGCGGTACTTGGATGTTGTCGCATCCTTGTGCCGCGCTTCTTGCCTTGCCTGCCAGCCCTGCGCAGGTGTTCAGGTACAACAGCTTTGCCTTCGCCACCCCTGCAGAATTTTCCTTTTCCTGTGTGGCGACGCAGACTCGGCGTTCGATACAGTAGCACCAACAGCGCAATAAATATCGCTTAAAACGCCTTTCCTGAAATTTTAAGAAAAAGCATAGCCGGGAAATTATTGCGGATGGCGATGTCGCCTCCCTGTTCTAAAAATCCAGTATTCGCTGTCATGTATTGCGCGTAAAGGCCATGCAAAATATTGCGGCGAACAACGGTTTTTTACCAGGAAGTTCAGGAAGATATGGGAGGATGTGTCATTGCAAGAGCTGGCCTCAAGCCCGCTATGTCCTGCGCTTGCAATCTGGACTATCGCCGAAGCACAGGCGATGCGCTAACATATCAAAAAATGTCCGGGTCCAAAATATGAAACCAACCTCAGCCATCGTCATAGCGTCAATTCTGGGCGTATTGATTTTTACAAATCCTAAAATCGACAACTATGAGCAGTACATTCATCAGGCAATTACCCAGGAAACCAGTCATCGGGATGGCTTGACCCAGGCAATCGGAACGCTATTTGGAGGGGTGGCCAGCAGCTTCATCGCTAACAGCACGGTGCGCAATAATTATGTTCTGTTCAGCATTTACGACTCGGATCTGGGCAATCAACATCTAAAGTATGTAGGGATCCTCGGCAATTTCTTTCAATTGGCAGGCCCGAAAAAGGATCAATAAGCGCTCCCTGTTGCCAGAGTCTGCATAGGATCGAAACGGTCAGGCTCCGTGTAAAAACAATCAAAAACGGGATGGCGTCGACACTAGGTTAACCCAATGCAAAGTCGACTCGTCTTCGTCCCGCTTTGAAGCGTCATCGTTCAGCAAAATCGACTTGTCTTCCTCATTCTTGAAACCGTGATCGCCCTCTCCTCGCCGGCGCAGCCCGTTATATATTTCCCGCTGGTCTTTTCGATCGGCTCTGCGTATCAGCTGGCCAATTTTTTTATCCCCGTATGCAGCAATTGTCTGCATGAGCGCCTGCAATTCAGGTGCGTCGTCCAGATCCTCGACCAGACGACGCCAGACGCCGCTTTCATTCCACCGTTTGAAACGCATGTAAGTTGTGTTCCATTTCCCGAAACTGGCAGGTATTTTGTGCCACGCACATTGCTCAGCCACCAGCCATAGCACTGCATCGATAAACAGACGGTTGTTACGGCCGTTGGTTCCGCAGTCACCCTCCTTTCCCACCAACAGCGGCTCCAGCTTTTCCCACTGTTCGTCTTTAAGGAAAACAGCCGATCCAACAGGCTGCCCGATATGGTTTTCGACATAACGCTGCTGAAAAGTTGTATTTAACATTTTGCTATAGATGTAGCTATCAAAGTATGTTCGAAGAGAACTCAATCAATTCCTGGTAGTCCGCATTCCTGGGTATTTTGGATGTCCCTCCGCAACGACGTACTCATTGCGGAGGGTAGCCTGGCTAAGCGCTAATTTCACCCTCTTACCGAGAAACTCCTTATCTGCAAGATCACCACGAATACCCGATCCCCGCGTTAATCAGGGTGTGGCTGGCAGATGTGGTACTCACGCCAAACTTGACGATCGTGTTTTCTCTGATGCGAGCGCTAGCCCCGATCGCCAATGCGCCATAGCCGCCATAGCTACCGATACCGGCGCCCAATGAGAAGGTCTTGCCTGCATCAACCTGCGGCAGACCAGCCAACGCACCAGCCATCGCTACGCCACTGTAGGCAATGCGCTGTACGCTGCCAACCTGGTTCTGCAAGTTGTTGAGCTGCGATACATTCACCGCATCGGTTGCATTAACACCCGGCGCCACATTAGTAATACGACGTTCGCTGCCAGGAGCACCTACAGACACTGTATTGTCCTGATCCGCCACAGAACCGGCACCCAACGCTACAGCGTTGTTGGCAATCGCTTGCGCTCCTGCCCCCATCGCCACAGAGTTATTGCCGGCGGCAACCGAGTTAGAGCCGATTGCCACGGTAGGATCACCGGTAGCCTGGGCGTTATAACCGATCGCTACGGCACCCGACGAGGAAGCCAAGGCACGGAAGCCAACCGCAGTAGTGTTGGTATCGAGCGCCTGCGCATTGGAGCCCAGCGCCGTGGCGCCATCCTTGGTCGCTTGCGCACACAGGCCTGAACCTGTGGCGTCAATGCCATTGACGGTAGTACAGGTTGCAGGCGTCACCGTCTTGATGGCCGTGCCGCTGGTACCGCGAGTCTGCGCTGTGCCATCGCCGTTGGAACCTCCCATGATTGTTCCACCCAGCATCGCGCCATTCGCAGCAGCAGCATTCGACGCATCGGCCAATGGTTTCAGCGCAGTATTTCCAGCAACCACAGCCACCAGGCCGGTTGACAGAGAGCCAATTTGGCTTAAACCCGTTGACAAGGACGACAATCCTGTCGACAACGACGTGACGTTGCTGTTAGTGCTGCTCAAACCAGTGGACAACGAAGAAATCCCACTTACCGCAGTACTCAAGCCAGTCGACGTCGATGTCGACAGCGACGTGACGTTACTGCCAATCGTGCTCAGGCCAGTTGACGTTGATGTCGACAGCGATGCCACATTGCTGTTGGTGCTACTCAAACCAGTCGACAGCGAAGCGATCCCCGTCGATGCAGAGGTCGACAGCGACGTCACGTTGCTGTTCGTCGTGCTCAAGCCGGTCGACAAGGAAGTAATCCCGCTTGTCGCCGTACTCAGGCCGCTCGAGGTCGATGTCGACAGGGATGATAGCTGACTGAAATTGACCGCATCTGTAGGACGCGTACCCGCTGCAACGTTAGTCAAGGTTACCGGCGTGGTAGCGCCGACTCCGCCCAATGTGACACTGGTGTGGCCAGGATTGTCGTACTGAACTGAATTTGCAACACCAGTAGACAAGGAAGCTAACCCTGTCGATGTCGACGTCGACAATGAAGTCAAATTGCTATTCGTTACGCTCAGGCCAGTTGACAACGAACCGATGTTGCTAGCGTTGGTACTGATACCTGTCGAGGCGGAAGTCGACAACGACGTCACATTGCTGTTGGTCGTGCTCAAGCCTGTGGACAACGAACCGATGTTGCTGGCATTCGTGCTGATGCCAGTCGATGTCGAGGTCGACAGCGACATTACGTTGCTATTGGTCGTGCTCAAGCCAGTCGACAACGAACCGATGTTGCTGGCATTGGTGCTCAAGCCAGTCGACAACGAGCCGATGTTGCTGGCGTTGGTGCTGATACCGGTTGAGGTCGAAGTCGACAGAGACGACACATTGCTGTTGGTGGTGCTCAGGCCAGTCGACAACGAACCGATATTGCTGGCATTGGTGCTGATACCAGTCGATGTCGAAGTCGACAGCGAGGTCACGTTGCTATTGGTCGTACTCAGCCCAGTCGACAGCGAGCCGATGTTGCTGGCGTTGGTGCTGATCCCGGTCGAGGTCGATGTCGACAACGAAATCACATTGCTGTTGGTGGTGCTCAAGCCGGTCGACAGCGAACCAATGTTGCTAGCGTTGGTGCTGATCCCTGTCGATGTTGAGGTCGACAACGATGTCACGTTGCTGTTGGTCGTGCTCAGGCCAGTCGACAACGAACCGATATTGCTGGCGTTGGTGCTGATCCCTGTCGACGTCGACGTGGACAGCGAATCGACATTGCTATTCGTCGTGCTCAGGGATGTCGACAATGACGAGATGCCACTTGTCGCTGTGCTCAGCCCCGTCGAAGTTGACGTCGACAGACTATTTATTGCCTGATTCGAAGCATTCAACTGCGAACCATTGACTGCATCTGTGCTTGTCGCAGTGAGCTGGCCTGACGCCACATTAGTGATCTGCCGCTCCGCTCCAGGCGCACCGACGCTGACCACGCTCGTCGGGCTTGTTCCGGCTAACGCATACGAAGTTCCGCCTATCGTCACGCTCGAAGTTGGAGTCGACGCTGCCGTCGTCGATCCGGCACCCAGCGCGACGTCACCAGCGTTATTGGCAACTGCCCCGGAGCCTAACGCCAGGCCATTGGTTGCCACTGCGTTGGCTGTATCGCCTAAGGCTACCGATCCCGCCCCTCCTGCCGTCGAAGTACTGCCTAGAGCCACCGAGCCTTGGCCTGACGCCGAATTGGTGTTGCCCATGGCGACTGCACCCTGACCGTTGGCCGTATTATTTAACCCGGTTGCGACGGCGCCATTACCAGTCGCCGTATTGGGATCTCCAATCGCCACTGCGCCATTACCGCTGGCGGTGTTCCCCACACCGATCGATACCGCTTGTCCACCTGTCGCGACCGCACTTTGACCAATTGCCACGGCGCCATTCGAGTTCGCGGTGGCGCCGCTGCCTATCGCAATTGCATTTGTTCCAGTTGCAACACTGTCCGGTCCGGTTGAATTGGAATGGAAGTATTTGATTCCCTGGCTATTAATGCTATCGATTGCAGCACCAACGTTGCTGACCGCAGTGGTCGTTCCGTTGGCGTTGTACATTGTGTAGGACGGAGCACTGATGACGCCTGTCGCCGGATCATAAGCTGCACCGCCGCCCAGTGCTGCCGCAGCGCTGCTTCCTGTGTTATTGGCTATCGTCTGCAGCGAGGCAACGTTGCTATTGGTCGTGCTCAGACCCGTCGACAGCGAACCGATGTTGCTGGCGTTGGTACTGATGCCCGTCGATGTCGAGGTCGACAACGACGTCACATTGCTATTGGTCGTGCTCAGGCCAGTGGACAACGAGCCAATGTTACTGGCGTTCGTGCTGATGCCGGTCGAGGCCGAGGTTGACAAGGACGTCACATTGCTATTGGTCGTGCTCAAGCCAGTCGACAACGAGCCGATGTTGCTGGCGTTGGTGCTGATACCGGTTGAGGTCGAGGTTGACAAGGACGTCACATTGCTATTGGTCGTGCTCAAGCCAGTCGACAACGAGCCGATGTTGCTGGCGTTGGTGCTGATACCGGTTGAGGTCGAAGTCGACAGAGACGACACATTGCTGTTGGTGGTGCTCAGGCCAGTCGACAGCGAACCGATATTGCTGGCGTTGGTGCTGATGCCGGTCGAAGTTGACGTTGACAGCGAGGTCACGTTGCTGTTGGTGGTGCTCAAGCCGGTCGACAGCGAACCAATGTTGCTGGCGTTCGTGCTGATGCCGGTCGAGGTCGAGGTCGACAACGACGTCACATTGCTGTTGGTCGTGCTCAGGCCGGTCGACAGCGAACCGATGTTGCTGGCATTGGTGCTGATGCCGGTCGAGGCCGAAGTCGACAGCGACGTCACATTGCTGTTGGTCGTGCTCAGACCAGTGGACAACGAACCAATGTTACTGGCGTTGGTGCTGATACCAGTCGATGTCGAGGTCGACAGCGAAGTCACATTGCTGTTGGTCGTGCTCAGGCCGGTGGACAAGGAACCGATATTGCTGGCGTTGGTGCTGATACCAGTCGATGTCGAGGTCGACAACGAACCGATGTTGCTGGCGTTGGTGCTGATCCCGCTCGAAGTCGAAGTCGACAGCGACGTCACGTTGCTGTTGGTCGTGCTCAGACCAGTGGACAACGAACCAATGTTACTGGCGTTGGTGCTGATGCCGGTCGAAGTTGACGTTGACAGCGAGGTCACGTTGCTGTTGGTCGTGCTCAAGCCGGTCGACAGCGAACCAATGTTACTG
Organism: Collimonas arenae; assembly: GCF_000786695.1. NCBI lineage: Bacteria > Pseudomonadati > Pseudomonadota > Betaproteobacteria > Burkholderiales > Oxalobacteraceae > Collimonas > Collimonas arenae. The sequence continues at coordinate 4,729,598 of NZ_CP009962.1, forward strand.
GCGTTGGTGCTGATCCCTGTCGATGTCGAAGTCGACAACGATGTCACGTTGCTATTGGTCGTGCTCAGACCGGTCGACAACGAGCCGATGTTACTGGCGTTGGTGCTAATCCCTGTCGAAGTCGAAGTCGACAACGATGTCACGTTACTATTGGTCGTGCTCAGACCGGTCGACAACGAGCCGATGTTACTGGCGTTGGTGCTAATCCCTGTCGAAGTCGAAGTCGAGAGCGATGTCACGTTGCTATTGGTCGTGCTCAGACCGGTCGACAACGAGCCGATGTTGCTGGCGTTCGTGCTGATCCCTGTCGAAGTCGAAGTCGAGAGCGATGTCACGTTGCTATTGGTCGTGCTCAAACCAGTGGACAGTGAACCGATGTTGCTGGCGTTCGTGCTGATGCCGGTTGAGGTCGAAGTCGACAGCGATGTCACATTACTGTTGGTTGTGCTCAAGCCCGTCGACAACGAATTGATGCCGCTCGTGGCAGTGCTTAATCCGCTTGAAGTCGACGACGATAATGACGATAACTGACTGAAGTTAACCGCGTCGGTTGGATTCACACCTGCCGCAACGTTAGTAAGAATGACTGGTGTAGTAGCGCCAACGCCACCCAACGTAACGCTTGTGTGCGCAGGATTATCGTATTGAACCGAATTCGCAACTCCGGTTGATAAAGATGCAATGCCAGTCGATGTCGACGTCGAAAGCGAAATCACGTTGCTGTTGGTGGTGCTCAAGCCAGTCGACAGCGAACCGATGTTGCTGACATTGGTGCTGATGCCGGTCGATGTCGAAGTCGACAACGAAGTCACGTTGCTGTTGGTCGTGCTCAAACCAGTCGACAACGAACCAATATTGCTGGCGTTAGTGCTGATCCCTGTCGATGTCGAGGTCGACAGCGAAGTCACATTGCTGTTGGTCGTGCTCAGGCCAGTGGACAACGATCCGATGTTACTGGCGTTGGTGCTGATCCCTGTCGATGTCGAGGTCGACAACGAGGTCACATTGCTATTGGTGGTGCTCAGGCCGGTCGACAGCGAACCAATGTTGCTGGCATTGGTGCTGATCCCTGTCGATGTCGAGGTCGACAGCGAAGTCAGGTTGCTATTGGTGGTGCTCAAACCAGTCGACAATGAACCGATGTTGCTGGCGTTGGTGCTGATCCCGCTCGAAGTCGAAGTCGACAGCGACGTCACGTTGCTGTTGGTCGTGCTCAAACCAGTCGACAACGAACCGATGTTGCTGGCGTTGGTGCTGATCCCTGTCGATGTCGAGGTCGACAGCGAAGTCACATTGCTGTTGGTCGTACTCAAGCCAGTGGACAGCGAACCGATATTGCTGGCGTTGGTGCTGATGCCGGTTGAGGTCGACGTCGACAGCGAAGCCACGTTGCTGTTGGTCGTGCTCAGGCCAGTGGACAACGATCCGATGTTACTGGCGTTGGTGCTGATTCCTGTCGATGTCGAGGTCGACAACGAGGTCACATTGCTATTGGTGGTGCTCAGGCCGGTCGACAAGGAGCCGATGTTACTAGCATTGGTGCTGATACCGGTCGATGTCGAGGTCGACAGCGAAGACACATTGCTGTTGGTGGTGCTCAAGCCAGTCGACAACGAACCAATGTTGCTAGCGTTGGTGCTGATCCCTGTCGATGTCGAGGTCGACAGCGAAGACACATTGCTGTTGGTGGTGCTCAGGCCGGTCGACAGCGAGCCGATGTTGCTGGCGTTGGTGCTGATGCCGGTTGATGCCGAAGTCGACAGCGACGTCACATTGCTATTGGTCGTGCTCAGGCCGGTCGACAGCGATGTCACGTTGCTGTTGGTCGTGCTCAAGCCGGTCGACAACGAAGTGATGTTGCTGTTGGCCGTGCTCAATCCCGTTGACGTCGAGGTAGACAGGCTATTGATCGCCGTGTTCGTTGCGAACAGTTGCGAGCCGTTGACCGCATCCGTGCTCGTCGACGTTACCCGACCCGCTGCCACGTTCGTCACCTGGCGCTCGGAGCCCGGCGCCCCCACGCTCACCACGCTCGCCGGCGTCGTACCGGCATAGTTGTACGTCACGCCGCCTATCGTTCCCGTCGCCGTCGGGTTCGCCGCTGCTGTGATCGAACCATTCCCCAGCGCCACGTCACCCGCATTCGTTGCCGTCGCCCCCGAACCCAACGCCACCCCGTCAGCACCCTTCGCAGCGGCGGTATCGCCCAACGCCAACCCGCCAGCCACCGACGCCGTACTGTTGTTACCCAGCGCGACCGAACCCTGGCCGATTGCATTATTACCGCTACCTATTGCAACGGCGCCATTGGCAGCAGTAGCGCCACCTGTATCGCCAGCTGCAATGTTATTTGCCCCCATCGCCACAGCACCTGTACCATTCGATACATTCGGGTCACCGATCGCCACCGCACCATTCCCCGTGGCCTTTTGACCAAGCCCAATCGCTACCGCACCACCGGTAGCCGTGCCTGCATTCGCCGTCGTGCCTGAAGATCCAATCGCCACATTCTGCCCCGTAGCGCCGCTGGAAATTCCATCGCCTTCAGCAATGCCGAAAGCGCCATTCACCGTAGCGCCACGTCCCATTGCAATACCCGACGTGGCAGCAGCAGCTACATTCGATTGCCCGCCAATCGCAACAGCATTGGTTGCGGCGGCTATAGCGCCCGATGTTGCATTGCTACCGATAGCAGTAGCGCCGGCAGCGCTGGCTGTCGTGCTATTGCCAAGCGCAATAGCCTCTGCTGCCGTGGCTTGAGCGCCACCGGTCGCGCCGAAGCCACCGATAGCCCCCCCGAGCGCAATCGAACCGTTACCGGTCGCCCCCGCGCCCTGACCCGCCGCGAACGCACCATCGCCGCTCGATGTAGTTTGGCGACCTATTGCGATACTCGTATTATTGCTTGCACTCGCCGAATTACCCATGGCAATAGACCCGTCACCATTGGCTACAGCCGAAAAATCACCACGCACACTAATAGCGATAGCATTGCTACCAGCATTGGCGCCGTTACCGATGGCGGTTCCAGGACCAACTGCCCCTGTGGCACTGGCGTTGGCACCGACGACGGTACTAGCGCCCCCAGAAACGGCATTTTGGCCAATCGCAACGCTATTGCCATTGCTTGCCGCTGCGTTCGAACCGACGGCGACTGCGCCGCCCCCGCTGGCGGTCGAATGGTCACCTACCGCTACCGCACTGCCTCCTGCTGCCGTAGCATTAGTGCCAGATGCCAATGCATTGACACCCGTCGCACCGGTACCGTTATAGTTGGTATCGGTCCCTGGGGTGGTCGAATTCACGCTGTAATCGTGTGTCTGTGCCGCAGCGAGGATCGCTTGATCGGTGGCATACAGTTGCGATCCATTGATCGCATCCGTGCTCGTCGCCGTTACCCGGCCTGCTGCCACGTTCGTTATCTGGCGCTCGGAGCCCGGCGCACCGACGCTCACCACGCTCGTCGGCGTCGCGCCAGCATAGTTGTACGTCACGCCGCCTACCGACCCCGTCGCCGTCGGGTTCGGCGCTGCTGTAATCGAACCATTCCCCAGCGCCACGTCGTTCGCATTGTTTGCCGTCGCCCCCGAACCCAACGCCACTCCATTAGCCCCCTTCGCAGCGGCGGTATCACCCAACGCCAACCCGCCAGCTGCCGACGCCGTACTGTTGTTACCCAGCGCGACCGAACCCTGGCCGATTGCATTATTACCGCTACCTATTGCAACGGCGCCATTGGCAGCAGTGGCGCCACCTGTATCGCCAGCTGCGGTGTTATTCGCCCCCATCGCCACAGCGCCTGTGCCATTCGATACATTCGGGTCACCGATCGCCACAGCACCATCACCTGTTGCCTTTTGACCGCGGCCGATTGCCACCGCACCGCCGGCCGTCGTACCAGCATTTGCCGTTGTGCCAGATGATCCAATCGCCACATTTTGGCCGGTGGCGCCACTGGAAATGCCATCGCCTTCGGCAATGCCGAAAGCGCCATTCACCGTAGCGCCGCGTCCCACCGCAATACCGGAGGTGGCGGTAGCGGCCACACTTGATTGCCCTCCGATTGCAACGGCATCGGATGCGGCTGCCACAGCACCCGCTGTAGCATTGCCGCCAATAGCGGTAGCTCCGGTAGCGCTGGCTGTTGCGCCATTGCCGAGTGAGACTGCGTCTTGACCGCTTGACGCGGATGCCAGCCCGATTGCAATCGTATTGGTATTGGTGGCATTGGCATTATTGCCGATTGCTACAGAAGATGCCCCGCCTGCCGTTGAGCCGCCAAAGCCCATCATCAGAGAGTTAGTTCCTGTAGCGACTCCGGTTGCGAGCTGAGTGTTAGCAACGAAATACGGTATTGAAAAAATCCCGGTTACCGTCAAATTATGAATATTGGCGTTTTGCAGATAAGCCGCAGTATTTGCATAGAGCGTACCGCCGATACTCAAATTTGTACTATTGGATGTCGTGTCACTCGCATAAGCCAATATACGATTGGTCTGCGTTGATGCGTCAGAAGGCCCGCAAATCGGAGAGACCCCGGATTGAGCATACCCCGCACCGGCAACGTTAACGCCGCCGGTATCATATGTATAAGTACTCCCGCCAGTGTTGTAGACGCCGCTGATTCCATAACCAAGGTTTGCGCAATATGTATTTCCGCCATAAGCTGGACCATTATTGACAAAAATACCACCGAGATAAGTGGCAGCCGAAGATGGCAAGCTATAACTGGCAATTACAGCTGATGCCAGCAATACCATGGTCCCCACTTTATTTTGAGATTGACTCTTAGCCTTTTTATTGCCCTTAGCCAACTCCCCGACCACACAAAACATCCCCGATGTTTTGTTCCAGATAACTTTATAAATCTTGTTCATGTTGCTCTCCCTTTTTCAATTCAGATAATTTCAAAATTCAAATTTAATTACTTGTCTTAAGGATATGAATCTTTTGAGAAAGATTTGTTTTATTTAGGAAACGTATTTACCAAGATAAACTTTTTATTTAGTTTTCCAAGTAAGTTTTTATGACGCATATGGCGTCCTTTCCTCGGCATATTTTTCTCAAGAAGACTCTCACTGACGGCAGCTTTTAAATTTTAAAAATCCCCATCCAGCCTTATATGCATAAGCATTTCTTGGCGGGTTGATGGATATTTTTTAGCTAAACAAGTGCAACGAGAGCAACAATCCTTATCACCAGGTCACTTAAAATGACAATCAGGTACGAATAGGATTTTAGGGAGGGGGATGAAGAAGATATTAACGAAAGAGGACAATATATTGACATTCAAGGCCAAGAAACAATCGTTGACATTCAAGACTTCGCAAACATTGTCGAGATAGTTTCCTACCATCAAATTCGATATTCAAATCGGTATTACAGGAAATCGAAATTGATAAATTCAGTTTTTATAAGCACATAAAAATGCCACAAGGAAATAATTGCAATAACATCAGTAACAACCGATCAATACTTCATGGCTAGCGGAAAAAGGCTTCAAGAGATTTGTGCGGGGTACTAGTAAATTCAGACTCTCCGCTCTCAGGGACGGAGCGCAATGCGCCACAGCTCCCCAGAGCGCGCCACTTCACAGCGTCACAAGAAACATCTGCTCTCCTTGACTCCCCCTCGAATGACTTCTGCGTCTCGACACATTTCCATTGGAAAACTTCCTCCCCCTGGAGTTTTTTATAATTTTTAAAAACACTCCGTCACCTAGCCCTTTTGCATAACCATATATTTCACCTAGGAAATATATTTTTAACTAAAAAATATTCCACAGGTAACAATTTTGTCAAAATATCATTGAAATTGCATTAAATACGCATTGGATTTCAGGGAGAGCGAAGAAATTATTAACAATAGGTAACAATCAAGTATGCTTAGCACTATACGAATATTTTCATATTATTTAAATATTGTTTTTATATAGGAAAAATTAACATTTAATTACGAAATTTTATATTTGGATTGATATTTGTAAAAATGAAAATCAATAAATTTAATTTACAAAAATGCACAATTTTATTTCATTGGAAATAATAGAATAAATAACTGCATCGGACTTTTTAACAATGCTTATAGTCATGCCACTCGGGGATAATTAATTGAATACGTTAGCAAGCGGATTTGTTTCCAGCGCTTATGTCCGGGTTCTATTTGAATATTTAAAAATCCGAGGAATTGATGCTTCAGCGCTACTTGGCTTGGCTGAACCAGAACCAGTTGACCACATGCTTTCGCGTTACCCCATGCAACGCTGGGTCTCTTTTTTGCAAACTGCAGCAGCTCACCTGGAAGATCCGCTGCTAGGCCTGAAGCTAGGGCAGACAGTCAGGGCGGCCCATTTTGGCGTGCTTGGCTATATCTTTGCTTCCTGCTTAAACCGAGGGTTGGCATTGTTGCGCCTACAGACATACGAACGTCTGCTACTTGACGTGGACGGATATCCGATGCAAACCCTGGTCGATGGCTCCCATCTGATACTTAGATGGTCCGGAGAGAGTTCACATGATCACGGCAGGCTCAACCATGAATTTGGGCTTGCTGCGATGTGTAATATTTCTCGTGAAATATCCGATGGGCCTCCGCTTGCAAAAGAAGTCTGCTTTGTCAATTCGGAGCCGCCTGATACTCGCCCCTATACCGATTTTTTCGGGTGTGATGTCTTGTTTAACCAGCCCGCGACGACCTTGCGAATATTGATTGAAGATTTGAATTGCCCCCTGCGTCGGCCTGATCCAAGATTGATCTATATCCTGGAAAAGCAGGCAGAGGGGTTTCTGGCGCAACTACCCAAGGAAAGCGAATTTGTGATGCATGTCCGGCGCTGCATAGCAAATCTGATTCACAGTGGCGAGCCAGGGCTTGAGCAGGTCGCGAGCGTACTTTCCATCACGCCTCGGACTTTACGGCGCCGCCTTCATGAATATGGAACCACCTTTCGTGAACTGCTTGACGATATTCGTAGGCATATGGCGGAACAGTATCTGCGCGACCCAAACCTGCAACTGGCTGACGTAGCGCAATTGCTGGGGTATTCGGAGCAAAGCGCATTCCAGCGAGCATTCCAGCGTTGGACGGGGACCACACCAAAGACATTTCAAGAGAAAACGTGAGATTGACGGCATATCAAATGCACTGTCTCGTCCTGCTTGACCATGGCAGATTCCCTCCCCTCGCTACCCTCTCGAACGATTTCCTTGCTCCAGTACATTTTCCTCAAGAAAACCCACACTATCAGCAGATCTTCGAATTTTTAAAAACATTCCATCACCCGGCCACGGCCTCTTGCCTCGTTGATGGAATCTTTAACCAAACGAGTACAACAAAAACAACAATATTTATCATTAAGTCATTGAAATAACATCCAATACGAATAGGCTTTTAAGAAGATTGAAGAAAAATATTAATAATATATTTCACTTTATTACAATTAATATCGCAGAGATGTTTTCACATTATCTCCACATTGAAAAAATTAAACACTTAATTACTAAATTAGATATTTAAATTGACGCTTACAGCAATAAAAATTAATAACTTCAGTTTGCAAAAATGCACAATTTTATTTCGTTGATAATAATATAATAAATAACTATGTCTGGTTTTCAGCACTGCATTAAGGCAACAGAATCAATTTAGTCTTAACAGCGCCTAGCCATTTCATTCAAGGATAATAATTGACTACCTCTGCAGGCGGATTTATTTCCAGCGCTTATGTCCGGGTGCTATTTGAATACTTAAAAAGTAAAGGGGTCGATGCTTCGGCGCTGCTTGGCGTGGCTGAACCCGAACCCGTCGACCACATGCTTTTGCGTTATCCCATGCCGCTTTGGGGCTCCTTTTTGCAATCCGCCGCAACGCATCTGAAAGATCCTTATCTCGGCTTGAAATCAGGGCAAACAATCAGAACAGATCATTACGGGGTGCTCGGCTATATCATTGCTTCCTGCCCCAACCTTGGATTGGCATTGCTGCGCTTTCAAGAATACGAGCGTCTTCTGTATGAACCGGACGGGTATTCCATGCAAACTCTGATCGATGGTTCCGATCTGATACTTAAATGGTCCGGAAGTAAAACACAAGATCAAGACAGGCTCTCTCATGAATTTGGAATTGCCGCACTGTATAAAATAGCTTGTGAAATAGCCAATGGAACGCCACGCCTGAAAGAAGTTTGCTTTGTCAATTCTGAGCCGCCTGACATTAGCCTCTACACGGATTTCTTCGGATGCAATGTATTGTTTAATCAGCCCGCGACGACCTTGCGTACGCCGATAGAAAATTTGAATTTGCCCCTGCGTCAGCCTGACCCGACATTGATCCATATCCTGGAAAAACAGGCCGAAGGATTTCTGGCGCAATTACCGAAGGAAAGCGAATTTGTGATGTATGTGCGGCGCTGCATAGCAAATCTGATTCACAGCGGTGAGCCAGGGCTTGAGCAGGTCGCGAACGCCCTTTCCATAGCGCCTCGAACTTTACGGCGACGCCTTCATGAATATGAAACGACCTTTCGTGAACTCCTGGACGATATTCGTAAACATATGGCGGAACAGTATTTGCGCGATCCAAACCTGCAACTGACTGACGTAGCGCAATTACTGGGCTATACGGAACAAAGCGCCTTCCAACGCGCATTCTTGCGTTGGACAGGGACCACGCCAAAGACATTTCAAAGGAAAACGCCGGACTGAAGCTCTATCAAAGTGCGTCATTTTGCGCCATGGCGATGCAGTTGATTTCTCTGCCAACCCTGCCCGGCTTTTAGACTTGGCGTTTTGGCGAAATGCGTTAAAAGCATTAGCTTTAACGAGGCCAAAGGCGCTAACGTTACTACGACAGCGGCGGCTTGAAGCAGAAGCAGAAGCAGTCATCGAAAAGCGTCAGCACTCGGGGTGAAGTCGCTTTAGATAAAAATTAATAGCGATTATTTAAAATAATTTCTATAAAAACAGCATTGATCGATACTCCCGCAGGAGCGAAAAAAATTGAGCAATTTTGACACTGGATTTGTTTCTAGCGCTTATGTTCGAGTGCTTTTTGAATATTTAAAAAATAGAGGGGTCGATGCTTCAGCACTACTTGGCGTAGCTGAGCCGGAAGCCGCTGACAACACGCTTTTGCGCTATTCCATGCAGCTCTGGATATCTTTTTTACGATCTGCTGCAACTCATTTAGAAGATCCACTGCTAGGTTTGAAATTGGGACAAATAATCAGGCCGGCTCATTTTGGCGTGCTTGGTTATATTCTTGCGTCCTGCCCAACTCTTGGAGCGTCATTGTTGCGTTATCAAGCATATGAACGTCTTATGCATGAAATGGATAAATATCCAATGGAAATGCACGTCGATGGTTCCGAAATACGATTCATATGGAATGGGGGAGACCCCAATGGTAGTGCGAGACTCAGCCATGAATTTGCAGTTGCCGCATTCAGTCAAATTTCGCGCGCCATGAGTGGTGAGCATCTAGTCGCTACAGAGGTCTGGTTTGTCAACTCTGAACCACTTGACACACGTCCCTATGATGATTTCTTCGGGGGCAAGGTACTATTTAATCAACCGACGACGGCCATACAAGTATCGTTAGCATATTTGAATATTCCCCTACGTCAGCCTGATCCGACATTGGTGCATATCCTGGAAAAACAGGCCGAAGGATTTTTGACGCAATTACCGAAGGAAAGCGAATTTGTGATGCATGTCCGGCGCTGCATAGCAAATCTGATTCACAGTGGTGAGCCAGGGCTTGAGCAGGTCGCGAACGCCCTTTCCATAGCGCCTCGAACTTTACGGCGGCGCCTTCATGAACATCAAACAGCCTTTCGTGAACTCCTGGACGATATCCGTAAGCATATGGCGGAACAGTATTTGCGCGATCCAAGCCTGCAACTGACTGACGTAGCGCAATTGCTTGGCTATACGGAGCAAAGCGCCTTCCAACGCGCATTCTTGCGATGGACAGGGACCACTCCCAAGACATTTCAAAAGAAAATGCCGGACTGAAGCCCCTTCAAAACAAGTCATTTTTCCTCGCTGTGACGCAGCTGATTTTCACACCCCCTGTGGTGTGGAAAAATGACGTTCTGATGAACGACCTTTACCCTCCCCGCACACTTTAACGAAGCCGACAAGTGTGGAGAGCGTGCCTTAAAAATTGTGAAGACAATAACAGGCACGCCGGATTTTAAGTAATACATTGACACAACAAATTAGATTAATCTTTAATGGAACCTACAGTCACTTCATCCCGAGAGAGTAGCGTGAGGACCTTTGCAAACGGATATGTTTCTAGCGCTTATGTCCGAGCTCTATTTGAATACTTAAAAACTGAAGGGGTCGATGCCTCAGCATTACTTGGCATAGCTGAACCAGAATCCGTTGACCACATTCTTTTGCGGTTTCCAATGCAACGCTGGGTCTCTTTTTTACGATCCGCCGCAGCGCATCTGGGAGATCCCTTGCTAGGCCTGAAATTAGGGCAAACAATCAGAGCGTCTGATTTTGGCGTGCTGGGCTATATCTTTGCTTCCAGCCCCAATCTTCGAACGACATTTCTGCGTTTGCAAGAATATGAGCGTCTTCTGCATGAAGTGGACGGACGTCCAGTGCAAAATATTGTCGATGGCACTGATCTGATCATTAAATGGTCGGGAGAAAGCTCACATGATCACGGCAGGCTCTCCCACGAATTTGGACTTGCCGCATTGTGCAAAATTTCTCGTGACATAGCCAATGTGGCTCCACTTGCAAAAGAAATTTGCTTTGTCAATTCTGAACCACTTGACACTAAGCCCTTCACTGATTTTTTCGGATGCGACGTATTGTTTAACCAGCCGGCGACGGCCTTGCGAATCCCTATAAGAAACCTGAGAGCTCCCCTCTGCCAGCCCGATCCGACATTGATCCATATCCTGGAAAAACAGGCTGAAGAATTTCTGGCGCAGCTCCCGAAGGAAAGCGAATTCGTGATGCATGTCCGGCGCTGCATAGCAAATCTCTTGCATGGCGGAGAACCGGCGCTTGAACAAGTCGCCAGCACGCTTTCCATCGCGCCTCGGACTTTACGACGGCGTCTTCAGGAATATGAAACGACCTTTCGCGAACTGCTTGACGATATTCGTAAGCATATGGCGGAACAGTATTTACGCGACCCAAACCTGCAGCTGACTGATGTAGCGCAACTGCTGGGGTATTCAGAGCAAAGCGCCTTCCAGCGCGCGTTCTTGCGTTGGACAGGGACCACTCCCAAGACCTTTCAAAGGAAAACGTAAGGTTGATGTTCTATGAAAGTACGTCATTTGACGTCGCGGACAACCCGCTCATTGTTCCAGATAACTAACCCGGAATATTTGTTCGACAAGTTTCGCAAACGGCGCCAGCGACTCTTTTCGGCCGGAACAGCACATCTCGACAGGAATTATTTCCGGTAGCCGCGGCGCTCCTTCCATCCACGTACCCGATGGAATTCATTTGGGGCCGCGCCAAATTTTAACCGAGTGCCATTATCCGCACGGGCAGAATGACCGCTTGAAACGCTTGTCACACAAGCTTACACATTTCACATGAAAGTCGGTAGGCGTGATCGCTGCGTGGGGCGTTTTCCTTCGGGTGGATTGCCATTCCTGGAAATCCCTTATTTGGAGAATCAATTTTATGAAACTCAAAACACTCCCAGTGCTCTTGTGCACTCTGTGCGTCGTCACCGTCGCTTTTGCCGATGAACTTCATAACAAGGCAATGGCAGCAACCCACGATTTGCAGCAAGCCATCAGCGAAATGCACGTTATCCAGCAGGAGCACGGCGGTCAGTTTGGCGGCCACATGAAGCGCGCGGAACAATTGGCCCGGCAAGCTGAGCAGGAACGCGACGCCGCCTTGCAATACTATCGGGCAAACCATCCAGGCTGGCAGTAAGCTAACGCGCCATTGCTAACTGCTGCACTTCACTTTATCGGGTAACTACGCCGCAAAAGTTGAAGCCACCGCCTGACCCGGTTCAGGCGGTGCAATGTCCTCCCAAGTGATCACATCACGGAAGAATCAGCCATCACGTTTTCCGTCGCACTAGTCATTTAATAAATTTGCCCCCCCCCGCTCAAAGCCGCGCAAAATGCCGCTATCAGCGACAACCATATCTGTGGCCTTGCTCGGATTGTTGAGGCTCGCGTCGTATTCATCAGCAACCGCAGAGTCCAGGGTCTGCTCATAAAAAACTGCGCTCCCGAGAAAGTATTTTTGACACCTATGCTTACCAATATGATCACCGCAACTGTAGTTGTTTGTAACAGCTAGCGCATGGCGCAGGTCGATAGCGTAGCCTTAGCGCTGCGCCGCTCTTCAAGTCAACCCTACCTGCCCGTCATCGCATGTCTTCGCTTTCCGTCTCATTAGTGCCATTGCACAAAATCATTTCCACCTCATCACAACATATCAAAAAAATCATCTCCTGCTTAATCGTGATTTTCGTGACGATCGGTGTTACAGGTTGTGCCATCGAACCGGTTCCGGTGTCATCTCAAACGGCAGAGCGATTGAAATCCCAACCGCCGATTCGGTTCCTGCTAACTTTCGACGACGGCCCGGCCCGCCCAAGGACTGACAATCCGACACTATCCATACTGAACACGCTCGCGAACAATCCGCTACAACCTGGCATCAAAGCCCTCTTTTTTGTGCAAACCCGCTCGTCAGGTGCTGGCGAGACGGACTTTGGGCGAACCATATTGCAGCGTGAAATTGGTGAAGGTCATTTGCTTGGCTTTCATACTGCCACGCCACATCACGCAAACCATCGCTTCCTTAACCCCGAAATATTCGAGCAATCGCTAAACGATGGCATTGCCGACATTGTTTCGATTCAGGGAAGTGCGCCGAAACTGGTTCGCCCGCCGTTCTGGAACTACGACAAGCGGACTTTCGCCGCTTACCAGCAGCATGGCATGCACATCCTGTTGACGGACTTGAGCGCGAACGACGGCAAGATATATGGTTTCAAGGCCAGTCTGAGAAGACGCTCCAACATGCTGCATCTGTTGACTGACGTGCGCGAGCGGATTGCCGCAGGCGAGTTGCCGGCGGTCGATGGAAATATCCCGGTGGTGGTGACTTTTCACGATATAAATAGCTACACCGCCGATCACATGGCGGAATATTTGCAAATACTGATGGATTGCGCGCGGGCGGTCCAACTGCCGACTGCAACCAAGCCGTTTTACGACGACAAGGCCGCGCTGGAGCGTGCTGCCCTGGCAAGAAGCATACGTGACAGTGCACAAGTTGTCCGCCTGCCTGGATTCTGGAACTGGCTGTGGGAGTAGATGCAGGCAATCGTTGTTACGCTTCCATACATTGCCGTCCATGAAGGATTTGCTTACCTGTTTCTATCTTCGATTCCTATCGCGGCCCGACGACAGCACCAAGGTATTGCCTGCTGAGACGTTGCTGTTGACATTGGTCACGTCTGCGCCGTTGCCATTGCCTCGACTATCAGCGGCAACCATACCCAGCCTCAATCACCAGCTCCGTCCCGCTGACAAACCGGCTCGCATCCGACGCCAGATACAGAATCCCCGCCGCCACATCCGTCGCTGAACCCCGGCCCGTCAGCATCTGCACTTCCGCCAGATCAACCAGCCTCTGCGTCAGGTCGCCCTGCTTGCGCAAGGCCTCCACCTGCGCCGGTGGCCGTGAAAACCCCGGATGGATCGTATTGACGCGGATATTGCGCGCCGCATAGCGCATCGCATTCATGTTAGCCATCCGCAGCGCCGCCTTCGCCGCATGGTCCGCCGCTTCATGTCGCTCATCCTCCAGGGCACACAAGGACAGCACATTGACGATAGAACCGCCACCGGCCCGCTCCATCGCCGCAATCACGTGCTTGGAACACAAGATGCTGCCGTTGACGTTGGCCGACATGGCCTTTTCCCACTGCGCCAGCGAGAGTCCCTGCGCCGACGGATTATCGGCATCTATGCCAGCGCTGTTGACCAGGATATCGATACGGCCGAAATGACCTTCGACCGCCCCCATCACCCGCCGCACCGCGTTGCGGTCGCTGACATCGAGCGACCAGAACCTGGCCCGGCCCTGTGTGCTGCCAAGCAGCCAGGCGACGACCTGCCCCTCCTGCTCGCGCACGTCCAGGATCGCCAGCCGGGCGCCAGCAGTGGAAAGGGCACAGGCGATGTGGAGCGCGATGCCGCGTGCGGCGCCGGTGACCAGGGCGACTTTGTTTTTGAGGGAGAAGTAGGCGTTGAGTTGGTTCATGTTGGTCCTCGCGACATGCATTGCTCCCAAATCATGGGGCTTCTGGTTTTTGATTGATCCCGGCAGAGGTCAGCCATGCGCCGCGCTGGGAATGAGGCGTTGCCATTCATCGATATTGCAGATGTTGTGCGTTAAACCATGTCTAAAAATTATTACGCATGTAGTTGGAATAAAAATCATAAAAATGACTTATCACGTTATTAGTTGCAATATACATCATTTTCGTCAGGAGGGGATAGATCGACACTTCATGTCATCTAATGATACGGAGGCGCCTCCTTGGACGATCAGGCAAAACTACGCGACAAAACACTTTCCAAACTGGTTGGCGCTCGTTTGGCGGCGAGACGCAAGGAACTGAAACTTACGCAAGCGGACTTGGCAGAAAAACTGGGAATCGAGAGGAAAGCGTTTCACGTCTGGAAACGGGTGTCATATCAGCCTCTCTGGGGAGACTGTCGACATTAGCGGATGCGCTGGATATTTCGATGGAAAACCTGCTGCGTGATGTATCAGTTCATCCCAGCGATCAGGCGGCAAGTCTGATTGCTGCAATTGAAGATTTACCTGAGAAAAAGCGTACCTTGGTTCTTCGAACAGCAACAGAATTGGCAGCGATTTTGAAGACAGAGAAATAAGAATCGACGAGACAAGAAGATTCGCTGTGCTGCCCCTACACCTAAAGTTAAATAGTTGATACCGTTTGGTTTAGTATTCAGACGCCAGCATCACCGTCGTGTATCTACGGTCCCATTCCGTGATGACATAGATTTTTTCATCTGCCACTACGTAAGCTGACAGGATTCTTTCACCTGCACGGACTGCGGTTTCGTTCATCTCTTTGTCGCCGGTAGAAAGATCACCCCAGTCGCCACTAACGTGCCGGTGAAGCAAATCTAGTGGTGATGTATCGTGGCCGTTGAGATAAGCAATCGCCGCAGGCGTTGCAAGAACTTGTACGAGTTGGAACAGCATGATCGATCACTTATTATGGATGAGATCAATACAGTCCAGCAGATCACGTCATCAAATCAACAGCAATTTCAATTCTTAGATTTTCTAAGTATGTGTGTATTGGGCAAGATTCGTGCTAGACTTCGCGAGGGCTTATAGATAGATTTTTTGTCATGCATCGTGACACGTGAAATAAACGTTAGGCAGCATTGCCTATGAATATACTTAGCAATATCCTAGCGGTAAACGTTAAGCTGCATAGGAGTATCTATAGGCCCACTTTATTGCGGCCACTCAATCGATGACCCAACTAAAAAACTTAAAAGCAGCGATATCTTTAAACGACGTTGCCACCATACTTGGGTTTACTCCAAAAGCTCTCGCATACATACTTTACAAAATACCCAGTGCAGAAAAATATGCACATTTTGACATTCCCAAACGCTCTGGTGGAATTCGAAAGATCAGCGCACCAGTCGCCAGATTAAAGAAGCTACAAACTCGATTAGCTCTCACGCTTCAACAGTGCATTATTGAGATAAATACTTCGCTTAAGGTAAAAAATGTGCTGTCTCATGCTTTCACACCGAAATTTTCGATTATCACCAATGCGGTAAACCATCGAAACAAACGCTTCGTTTTCAACTTAGATCTTGAAAATTTCTTCGGAACCATTAATTTTGGGCGTGTGCGTGGATTTTTTATTGAAAACAGGAACTTTCAGCTTCATCCAGACGTTGCCACGGTTCTAGCTCAAATTGCCTGCCATGAGAACATGCTGCCGCAAGGCAGCCCAAGCTCGCCGGTGATTTCAAATTTGATTGGCCATATACTCGACATTCGTTTAGCAGAACTTGCACACAAAACTGGTTGTACATACTCGCGTTACGCTGATGACTTAACCTTTTCAACCAATAAAGCCAATTTCCCATCTAGAGTGGCTCAATTAATCAACCAAACAACACACGAATGGAATACAGGCAAAGAGCTTGAGCGACTCATCTTGAAGGCCGGCTTTACAATCAACTCGTCTAAAACACGTATGCAATACGAGTCCAATCGTCAAGAAGTTACCGGACTTATCGTCAACAAAAAAATAAACACGCGAACGGAGTATAGGCATTTGGTGCGCGCAATGGCTCACAATTTATACAAAACTGGCCAATTTTATAAGACCGAAACAGTTCGCGATGCAACAGGAGCTCTAGTGCACACTAAAGTTGACGGTACAGTGAGCCAGCTCAACGGAATGCTAAGTTTTGTCGATTCTGTAGGAGTTTACAATCTCGAAAAAAATGAGCCAAAAGAATTTTCGGTAACTAAGCATAAGGATGCAAAGCCAGAAGCGAAACTATCTGCTATTGAAACCGTGTACCGCCGTGTTTTATTTTTCAAGAATTTTTACTCTCCAGAATACCCAGTTATTCTATGTGAAGGTAAGACTGACAGCGTGTACATTAAGGCCGCGCTACGAAAATTGGTTGACGATTTTCCAAATCTAGCAGTGAAAAAAAATGGCAAAGTCGAATCTAAAATTCGCTTCTTTAACTATACGAAGACAGCGGACAGGATAATGAATTTGAATGGCGGAACTGGGCAAATTAATAAATTCATTGTTGACTATGCGCCGAATTGCAAGAAGATTTCTGCAAAAGGACAATTGATGCCGGTAATCGTACTTATCGACAATGATGAAGGTGCTAAAGGTATCTACAGCACAGTCAGTAAAGTGACAAAGAAGGAAGTAAAAAATACCGATGATTTCTTCTTCGTTGCAGAAAATCTATACATTGTTGCCACTCCCCTCTTGGAAGGAAAGCAAAGCACCATTGAAGATTTTTTCGAGCCATATGTAAGAGATACAAAGCTCCATGGAAAGAGCTTCAGTGGGAAAAACACTTTTGATCCACACACTCAGTACGGGAAACACTACTTCGCGGAATATGTTGTAAAAAAAGACGAATCAAAGATCAGTTTTGAAGGTTTCAGACCAATTCTGGCTAGGCTTGATGCCGCATTAAGCGACTATAAAAAGAAAACTTAAGATGTATTGATTACGTCGAGATATTTTGTGACCTGAAGCTGCATGACAACAACAAAAACACTTCATCGGGTTCCAACAAAACAAAAAATGTCCATACGAGATTGAAACGCGTCAGCATGAAGATCATGTCTAATCGAATATGATTAGTTTCTTCGATAATGTAGAAAGCAGAACATGACCATATCTTTAGATGAAAATAAAGCTGATTGGAAGCGCTCGATCAATTATGCGTGTATGCACTTTTTACGAGTGGTTCTGTGGCGTCAAGGCGCAGCATCAAACGATATTGTAGACACGCTCGCTGCCGAGCTCACCAAGAAGGTGGAGCATTTGGCAGAGTGGTGCCAAGAACAAAGAGGCGATACAGAAATCCTTGGCCGAGCCATTTCTTATCTCGCGACACATCATGACGGTCCTTGGAAGGGACCAGACTGGTTTGTAGACTCACTGCATATACTGATTGAAATTGCAGTGCCGAATACGGGTCTGGATGATACAACTGCTGAGTTTTTGGCGGATATGCAACGAGGTATTTCACAATCTCAGCAAAACGCACCAACTGCCCGAGAAAATCTTCGTGTTACAGATGAGGTAGCGAGAGACGTACGGATGCTGCAGGAAGCTGGCTGCGAATATGGCCTTATCTCCTCGCTTCTTGATTTGAATGAAGCTATCTTTCACGGTGAAGTACTAACGGAAAACCAGAATGGTCTATTACTTACAGCCGCTACTGCGGCGCCGTTTGCTCGCCAGGAACGGTTATCCCGACAAATTGATTGAGACGTCATCCGTCAAGCGATCACACCTCGGAGAAAGCGGCCATCACATTTCCCATCCCACCAGCCATTTACCAAATTTGCAAACCCCGCTCAAACCCGCGTAAAATGCGGGCATCGCGGGTGTAGTTCAATGGTAGAACGAAAGCTTCCCAAGCTTTAGACGAGGGTTCGATCCCCTCTACCCGCTCCAGGCCAGCGTTGGCACCCGTTATCCGAGGGTGCCATTTGTATTTTTGAGGCTTGCATTTGTCTGGCGTTACAATGGCGTTGCCTGCTTGGGCACACCAGCGCTTGCTTCGCTTCACCCTAACCGTCTATTGAGCATGTCAGAAAACAAATCCGGCAAACCCCTTTTTTACGATCCGACCGAACACCGGATCCGCAGCTTTGTCACGCGCGCCGGGCGCTTGTCGACGGCGCAGGCGCGTGCTATCGAGGAACTGGGGCCGCGTTTTCTGGTCCCATATGATAAGGCTGTGGTCGATCTTGACCAGGTTTTTGAGCGCAGTGCGCCGACTATCCTGGAAATCGGTTTCGGCATGGGCGAGACGTCGGCCAAGATTGCTGCGGGCATGCCTGAGAAGAATTTCGTCGGTGTTGAGGTGCATACGCCGGGCGTCGGCAGCTTGCTGAAGCTGATCGGCGAGCAGCAACTGAGCAATATGCGCCTGATCCAGCATGATGCGGTGGAAGTGCTGACCAACATGATCGCGCCGGGGGCGCTGGCTGGCGCGCATGTGTTCTTTCCGGATCCTTGGCACAAGGCGCGGCATAACAAACGCCGCTTGCTGCAGGGGCCGCTGGTCAGCTTGCTGGCTTCGCGGATTGCGCCGGGCGGTTATCTGCATTGCGCCACCGACTGGCAAGAGTACGCTGAACAGATGCTGGAAGTGCTGAGCGCTGAACCGCAATTGAAGAATACCGCGGCTACTTATGCGGAACGGCCGGATTATCGGCCGGTGACCAAGTTCGAAAACCGCGGTTTGCGTCTCGGACATGGCGTCTGGGATCTGGTATTTACACGCGTTTGAGTTTCGCGCGTTTGCGTTTTATTGCCATAGGAAGTCTGCAGCATGTTGATCATCCGACCTTTCCCCCGCACCGATAACCGGCTTACCCGGTTTGCCGCCTCGGCGGCGCTGCTTGCCCTGTGTCATTTTTCAGTTGCGCAGGCGGGGGAGCAAGCAACTCCGCTGCCGCCTGGAACAATCACGGTTGAGGATACCCATTATCCCAAGGCGCCGCTTCCTTACGGCAAGTCCTCAGCCGAAGACATGGTCAATACCGCCAAACGCAATGTCGGCCAGATCGACCGCGAATTGCGCAAGGATACGCCTCCCAGCGAGCCCACTGCTGCTGCGACGGCGTTGAACAAGCAGCAGATACTGGAAAAAGGCCTGGCGCCCGAGGTTGCGCCGAAAGAGCCTGCCAGGCCGGGCGAAACCACCATGGAAGACATTACGCGGCCGGATGGCCTGCGGGTGACCAAGGTGACCGGGCCGAACGGCACCTATTGCGTGACGCAGATTTCGGTCGGCAACACCAAGGGCGAAGACATCATCCAGCGCGGCGCTATTTCGCGCACGACCAGTTGCGGATCGGGGTTTTGATTTGATTGCGCCTGGATAATCATTTATTCAGAAAGCGCAGCAAAACGGCTATAGATAGCCATCATTCGGTACAATCTGTGGATGTTGTCCGAATTCGACCTTATTTCCCGCTACTTTACGCGTCCCGCACGCAGCAATATCGCGCATATTGCTCTCGGCGTCGGCGACGACTGCGCATTGTTGACGCCTACGGCCGGCATGCAGCTGGCCATTTCCACCGATATGCTGGTGGAAGGGCGGCATTTTTTTCCGGATACCGATGCGTTTGCGCTGGGCCACAAATGCCTGGCGGTCAATCTCTCCGATTTGGCAGCGATGGGCGCGCGTCCGCTGGCGTTTACGCTGGCGCTGGCGTTGCCTGCAGCACGTGAGGAATGGCTGGCGCCGTTTTCCAGCGGTTTGCTGGCGCTGGCCGACGCCCATCACTGCGAGCTGATCGGCGGCGACACCACCAAGGGGCCGTTGAATATCTGCATTACCGTTTTCGGTGAAACCGCGCCGGGCCAGGCTTTGCGCCGCGATGCAGCGCAGGCGGGAGATGACATCTGGGTCTCGGGTACGCTGGGCGATGCGCGGCTGGCGCTGGCGGTCTATCGCAACGAACTTGCCGGGCAGTTGAATGCCGATCTGCAGCTCGGCAGCGAGAATTTCTTGCTGGCGGCTGCGCGCATGCATCAGCCAACGCCGCGGGTTGCACTGGGTCTGACTTTGCGCGGGATTGCGCGTGCCGCCATCGACATTTCCGATGGCCTGGTTGGTGATCTCGGCCACATCCTGGCGCGCTCTGGCGTCGGCGCTACGCTGGCGGTGGACAGCCTGCCGGCCGGCACGATATTGAGCCAGCAAAACCTAGACATCCGACGCCATTTCACGCTGGCCGGCGGCGACGACTACGAACTCTGTTTTACCGCTGCAGCGAGCCAGCGCGACGCCGTACTGGCCGCAGCTCAGACGAGCGCCACTGCAGTGACGCGTATCGGCTGCATCGACGCCGCTCAGGGCCTGCGCTTGCTCGACGCACACAACGCGCCATTGAATCTACAACTCAGCTCTTTCGATCACTTTCACACTTCATGACTACACCGGACAGCAACTCTTCTCAGCAACCCATCCGGCCTGGTCCGCGCTTCATGCTGTCGCATCCTGCCCATTTCATTGCACAAGGTTTCGGTAGCGGGTTGTCGCCCATCATGCCAGGCACCTTCGGCACCTTGTTTGGCTGGTTGTCATATGTGGTGATGACCACCCGCTGGCCGGAAATTTTCACGCCGCTGAACTGGCTGGTGATCATCGCTGCGGGTTTCGTGGTCGGCGTCTGGACTTGCCAGACCACCGGTCGTCATCTGCATGCCCCCGATCACGGCAGCATGGTGTGGGACGAGATCATCGCGTTCTGGCTGGTGCTGGTGGTGGTCACCCCTGCCAGCTTGCAGGCGCAGTTCGCCGCCTTCGTCGTGTTCCGGTTTTTCGACATGGTCAAGCCGCCGCCGATCAACTATTTCGACCGCCGTTTCAAGGGTGGCTTCGGCGTCATGTGGGATGACATTGTGGCAGCGTTTTATACCTTGCTGGCGATCGCTATGTGGCGCTTGGTCTAAGGACGCGATTGCATCCGTCCGCAACAAGTGGCAGTATGTACTGACCCATCGGCAGAACAGAAAACAGGAGTTGCGACATGAACACCGCGCTTGAAGACAACACCGAACAAATTACTGATCTGGCAGCACAAGTCGGCCGCGCGTTACAAGCCAAGGGCTGGTTTCTCTCCACTGCCGAGTCCTGCACCGGCGGCGGCGTATCGCAGGCGATTACAGAAATCGCCGGCTCTTCGGAATGGTTTGATTGCGGCTTCGTGACTTACTCGAACGCCTCCAAGACAGAATTGCTGGATATCCCGGAAGCCGAAATTGCGCAACATGGTACGGTCAGCGAAGAAATCGCCGCCGCCATGGCGGAAGGCGCGCTGGCCAACAGCAATGCCGATGTCACCGTCTCTACTACCGGCATTGCCGGCCCCGGCGGCGCGGTGCCGGGCAAGCCGGTTGGCACTGTCTGCTTCGGCTGGTCAGTGGGTCATCACACCCATACCGAGCGGCTGGTGTTTGCCGGCGATCGCCGTGCGGTGCGTGAACAGACTGTCATCCACGCACTGCAAGGCTTGTTGAAATTCCTGAAGTAACTTGATCCGGTAACCGGTCAGCCGCGGAAGCGATTGATTGCGTCGCGGGTTTCTTCTGCGACACGTTTGGCTGCCTGTGCGAAGTTTTCGCCGGCATCGTGATCAGGCTTGGCGTACAGGATGGCGCGCGACGAGTTGATCATCATACCCATGCCATTTGCGGTCTTGCCTGCATTCACGGTCGCCTCGATATCCCCACCCTGAGCGCCGACACCCGGCACCAGCAGCGGCATATCGCCGATGATACTGCGCACTTGCGCCAGTTCCTGCGGGAAAGTCGCTCCCACCACCAGGCCGCACTGGCCATTGGTATTCCATTTTTCAGCGACCAGCCGGGCGACGTGCTGATAGAGCGGCACGCCGTCCACCGTCAGGAATTGCAAATCGGAACCGCCGGCGTTGGAGGTGCGGCACAGCACGATGGCGCCGCGGTCTTTCCATTCCAGATAAGGCGCCACCGAATCGAAGCCCATGTAAGGGCTGACGGTGACCGCGTCGGCGCCGTAGCGCTCGAATGCTTCACGCGCGTATTGCTCGGCGGTAGCGCCGATGTCGCCGCGCTTGGCGTCCATCACGATCGGGATACTCGGATGGTTTTCGCGCAGATAGGCACAGATCGCTTCTAGCTGGTCTTCCGCGCGCATGGCCGAAAAATAGGCGATTTGCGGTTTGAAGGCGCAGGCGGTAGCTGCGGTGGCGTCTATGATTTCCTTACAGAAAGTGTAGATGGCGTCCGGCTGCTGCTGCAGATGTGCTGGAAATTTGGCAATATCGGGATCCAGGCCGACGCACAGCAAGGAATTGTTGGTGCGCCAGGCGGCGGATAATTTTTCGATAAAAGTCACGATCAAGCCTCAATAATGCGAACCCCACATTGTAAATCCAAAATACCCGGGATTAACTGGCAGACAAGCCGATAAGCTTTGGATTTACATTCTTTCTCCGTGATTTAACACTTGAGCAGCCTGCGATAGTTTGCTAACGTGCCTTATTATTGTTTCTTTTATCAGGGATATTCCATGAAAACTTTCTTTAAATGGCTGGCAATTGCCGTCATCGCCTCCCTTCTCAGCGCTTGCGGCTATAACGATTTCCAGGCCAAGGATGAGGCCGTGAAGGCCGCCTGGGGCGAAGTCGTCAACCAATACCAAGGCCGCGCCGACCTGGTGCCGAAGATCGCCCAGATCGTGAAAGCCTACGCCGTCCATGAAGAAAGCACCTTTGAAGCGGTCACCAAGGCGCGCTCCGCCGCCACCAGTTTTCAGATCACGCCGGAAGTGCTGAACGATCCGGCTGCGTTCGAGAAATTCCAGCAGGTGCAGGGCCAGTTGTCGTCGGCCTTGTCGCGCCTGATGGCGGTATCGGAGAATTATCCGCAACTGAAGGCGGATGGCCTGTACCGCGATGCGCAATCGCAACTGGAAGGAATCGAAAACCGTATCAAGGTGGCGCGTAACCGCTACATCGTTGCGGTGCAGGACTACAACGTGCTGACGCGCAGCTTTCCAACCAACCTGACCGCCATGGCGATGAGCTACAAGGTCAAGCCATCGTTCACGGTGGACAACGAAAAGGCGATCTCGACCTCGCCCGACGTTGATTTCGGCGGCAAAAAATAATGTCGCGTAGCGCATGCCGCGCACCGGTGCTGGCCTTGTGGCTGGCGCTGCTGAGCCTGCTGTCCATCCTCGCCCTGCCTGCCGCTGCCCAAACCATGGCGGCGCAGGTTGCGGTGCCGCCGCTGCAATCGCATGTCACCGACCTGGTGGGCATGCTGCAGCCAGACCAGCGTACAGCCCTCGACAATACCCTGAGCGAGTATGAAACACGCACCGGCAGCCAGATCGCCATCCTGTTGCTCAGCAAGACCGAGCCGGAGGGCATCGAGGATTATGCAGTGCGTGTCGCCGATGCCTGGAAGCTTGGCCGCAAGGGTATCGACGATGGCGTTATCCTGCTGGTGGCCAAGGACAATCCGAAGGCCTTGCGGCGCATGATGATCCTCACCGGGCGCGGTGTTCAGGGCACCTTGACCGATGCCCAGTCCAAGCGGGTTTTGCAAGACATCATCGCACCGTATTTCTCCAAGGGCGATTTTTACGGCGGCCTGACAGCTGGCATCTCGGCCATCATGCCGCTGCTCGACCAGGAGAATTTTGCGCCGCCCAGCCGTAAAGCTGCACAGGCGCAAGAGCCCTCCTCCGACCTGCTCGGCGCTCTGGCGCCGCTGCTGTTCTTCGGTTTCATCATCCTGATCACCATCATCTCCCGCGCACGCGGCGGCGGCGCCGGTTCCGGCCGTTCGCTCAACAGCAATGTCTGGGGTAACGCCGCCGGCGTCATCATCGGCAGCATCCTGAGCCAGGGCGGACGCGGCGGTGGCGGTTTTGGGGGTGGCGGAGGAAGTTTCGGTGGCGGTGGTGGTTTTTCCGGCGGCGGCGGTGGATTTGACGGCGGCGGCGCCTCGGGGGATTGGTGATGGGGACTTTACAACGACTCTGGCGTCATCTGACGACCACACAACGCAGCGCGCGGCGCGCTTTTCCGGCCGCAACGCTCAAAGCCATCCAGCACAAGATCGCAGAAGGCGAAGTGACGCACCGAGCAGAAGTGAAAATGATTGTGGAAGGATCGCTAAGCCTGCCTGCAGTGCTCAATGGCGTCACTTCGCGCAACCGCGCCCATGAACTGTTTGCCCACTACCGTATCTGGGACACCGAAGAAAACGTCGGCGTCTTGCTCTATGTGAACCTGGCTGACCATAAAGTCGAAATCATCGTCGACCGCGCCGTTGGCCGCGCCGTCAAGACCGCGGAATGGCAGGCAGTTTGCAAGACCATGACCAAAGAGTTCGC
Source organism: Collimonas arenae (assembly GCF_000786695.1). NCBI lineage: Bacteria > Pseudomonadati > Pseudomonadota > Betaproteobacteria > Burkholderiales > Oxalobacteraceae > Collimonas > Collimonas arenae. Next base: position 4,754,298 of record NZ_CP009962.1, read on the forward strand.
CAACGGCGCCTTCCATGACAGCACGCTGGCAGCGTTGGAACAGATGAACGGCTATCTCACGCAGCACTTCCCGGACCAGGGCCGGAAAAAGAACGAGGTGTCGGACAAGCCGCTAGTCTTGTAACTTCATTGTAATTTCAACAAAACAATGCGACTCTGACCCCAATTGTTTTATTGGGGGTCAGAGTCGCTTTGATTCCATCATGTTCAGCCGTTTTCGTACACCCATTGCAACAGGACGTCTTGTGCCGCTTGTCCCCTGCCGGCATTGGGATGATTGATCAGGCAGACTACCGCATAGTATTTTCCCGAAGCAGCCAGCACATAACCGGCGATCGCGCGGACGTCGTTCAGGGTACCGGTCTTGACGTGGGCCTGGCCGGCCACGCTTTGGTCTTTCAGGCGTTTGCGCATGGTGCCGTCGTAGCCGACGAGCGGCATCGAAGAGACGAACTCCGGCATGACCGGCGACTGAAAAGCGGCGGCCATCATGCGGCCCATGGTCTGCGCTGAAATCTTTTCGTTGCGCGACAATCCCGAGCCGTTTTCGATCACCAGGCCGCTGGCGTCTATGCCCTTGTTTGCTAGCCAGGTCTGGATGGCGCGGGCGCCGCGCTCCGGTGTCGCCGGCAGTTTCAGGATGTCTGCGGCAATCGTCAGCAGCACCTGGCGCGCCATGACGTTGTTGCTGTATTTGTTGATATCGCGGATCACTTCCGGCAAGGTGACCGAACTCCATTCAGTGATCAGACGTGCGCCGGGCGGCGTGCTGCCATTTTTGACGCTGCCGCTGAACGTGCCGCCGAGATCGGTCCACATCTGCCGGAACACGGCGCCAAAGTACTGGGTGGAGTTCATCTTGTAGGGATTCACGTACCAGGTCTTTTCGCCGCAGGAGGCAGGCAGCACGCCGTTGAAACTGGCGCCATCGGCATCGACCGAGGCTTGCAGCTTGCCTTGCCAGTCGTCGCAACTACCCTGCCCCAGGCGCGGCGGCTTGACCGGATAACCGCTCATCGGCGGATCGAGGACGACACTGACCTGCCTCTTGTCGGGATCCGGGACAAACTGGAAAGTCAGCGCCTTGTAGTTCAGCAGCAAGGCGTCGGGGCCGACGTTATACGGTTTCATCGGGTCGCCGTCGAATTCGGAAGGGTCGTAGGCGGTTTCATCGAAGCTGCTGCGATCCAGCACGATATTGCCGCGGATATCGCGGATACCTTTGGCGCGAATCTGACGCAGGAACAGCCAGAAATTTTCCTGCACCAGCTTGGGGTCGCCATTACCCTTGAAAATCAAATCGCCCTGCAAGACATTGCCGACCTGGCTGCCGTCGGCATAGGCCTGGGTTTTCCAGCGATAGGCCGGGCCCAGCAACTCCAGCGCGGCGTCGGTGGTGACCAGCTTCATGGTCGACGCCGGATTGAACGGCACGGCGGCGTTCGACGACGCCAGCACTTTGCCGGTGCCATCGACTTCCTGCACATACACGCCGACGCCCTGGGCCGGGATGCCTGCAATCTGCAGGGCTTTGCTAAATGGTGCGGGAACGGAAGAGGAGGATTCTTGCGCCTGAACGCTGACCAACAGGAAGGAAGATGAAACCAACAGACTTATCGCGAAGATTTTTTTCAAGTGAGCACCGGTGAAAAAGAAAGATTGCGAGGGATTATCCCACGCGATCAGCCGATGCTTTCACTTGTTGCTAGCGCTAGCTTTGAAATAACACGGATCACCTAACCGTACGGCAGAAAAAAACCAGGCCGCGACAGGACGTCGCTAACGTCCCGCTGTCCCGCTATCTGCGACAGCACTGCCACGTTAAAGCAGAGCTGGAATGGCCTCTAAAATGATCAAGGCCAGCAAGGCACCGCATACCACGCCAATGCCGCGCAAGGTGCGGCGAGCCCACTTTGATGCAACCGGCACTTCACCACACAAGATCAGCCCGGCAACCGCCATTGGCACGAAGAACAGCAGGTTGTCCATAATCAGTTTGACCATGATCGTCTCCTTGGCTTAGTTGTAATTTCAGTATAGGTTTGGCATGCCTGAAAGCAAGGCGAAATAATGGAATGACAACACTATAAATCAATAGAAACCCGGGAAAAAACGAGAACAACAAACCCTCTGCTGTCCTGCACAATTGTCCCGCACAATTTTCTTGACCACCATCAACTGCGCGGCTACTATCCACCAGTCTAAATTTTATGGAGCCCCTTTAATGGGCACTTGTTCGAGTGACAGTTGTTGCCAGACCCGTTCTGGCATCGCCTCGGCAAGATAACGCAGGATTCCCCTGCCGTCATCTCGCCAGCGGCGGATGATGGTTTCCCCCAATGCCGGGCGCATTTTCCGGCATTTCGTGTTCCACCACCTGATCTTGTTATGCAAAGTTGCGCAGCCGAATTACATCGGCCGCATGCTTGGCTAATCCCGTTCCGCCGTCGCGGGCCGGGTAATCGAATAGCGTGTCTGTACCCGGGCTCTTGATATTGTCATCAAGATGTCACCGATCGAATTTACAGTCTGTGCCGCACTGAGTGCTTTTTTGACCTTTTGCGACGATGTTGTCATCCATATGGATTGCAAATCGTTAACATAAAGTTAAAACGCGCCCAGGTAGCCACACCCTGATCGACGACAGCCGACCGTACTGCATGAAAAAGAAGAATTCCATGAATCTGAATATTCTCAAAGACACATTCGTTAGCTTTGTCCGCACGCATGGCATGGACCGCCATTTCCGCCGGCTTGCTCCCGACATGTTCCGCAGCACGCCGCTTACCAAGGAAGTGCCGCCTTCGCTGGCGGAAACCTTGTCGACGGCTGCCAGCATCGACATCAGCGAGCTGTACCAAAAACTGCATAGCCGGGCCGATGGCCTGACCGAAGCCGAAGCGGATGAAATCCGCATCAAAGCCGGCCCGAACGAAGTCGAACACGAAAAGCCGATTTCGAAATGGGTCCATCTGTGGCAATGCTACAAAAACCCGTTCAATTTGCTGCTGACAGTACTGGCTACCGTATCCTTCCTCACCGAAGACATGAAAGCCACCATCGTCATCGGTTCGATGGTGGTGCTGTCGACCCTGATGCGCTTCATCCAGGAATCCCGCTCCAACACCGCTGCCGACAAGCTCAAGGCCATGGTCAGCAACACCGCGACCGTGCTGCGCCATGACCTGGCGCAGGACATTGCCGAAGAAGCCTTGCGTTATTTCGACGTCACCCTGCATCCAAAGGGCGCGCGCCGCATCGAACTGCCGATCAAGAAACTGGTGCCGGGCGATATCGTCCAGCTGTCCGCCGGCGACATGATTCCGGCCGACCTGCGCTTGCTGACCGCCAAGGACCTGTTTATCAGCCAGGCGGCGATGACCGGCGAATCGCTGCCGGTAGAGAAATTCGTCGTCCATCGCGGTCTCGATACAAGCAATCCGCTGGAACTGGACAACCTGTGCTTCATGGGCACCAACGTGGTCAGCGGATCAGCCACCGCGATCGTGGTCACCACCGGCAACCGTACCTACTTCGGCGCGCTGGCCGAACGCGTTACTGCCTCTGACCGCACTCCTACCGCATTCCAGTCGGGCGTCAACAAGGTCAGTTGGCTGCTGATCCGCTTCATGATGGTGATGACGCCGGTGGTGTTCCTGCTGAACGGCTACACCAAGGGCGATTGGGTCGAAGCCTTCCTGTTTGCGATGTCGATCGCGGTCGGCCTGACGCCGGAAATGCTGCCGATGATTGTTACCTCGACCCTGGCCAAGGGTGCTGTCGCCCTGTCGCGCAAGAAGGTGATCGTCAAGCGCCTGGACGCGATCCAGAACTTCGGCGCCATGGACGTGCTGTGTACCGACAAAACCGGCACCCTGACCCAGGACAAGATTTTCCTGGAGCGCCATACCGACATCCTGGGCGAACAAGACGACCTGGTGCTGGAATATGCCTATCTGAACAGCCACTACCAGACCGGTCTGAAGAACTTGCTGGACGTCGCCGTGCTGGAGCATGCCGAGCTGCAGCGTGAAATGGCGTTGGCTTCCGCCTACCGCAAGGTCGATGAAATTCCGTTCGACTTCCAGCGCCGCCGTATGTCGGTGGTGGTCAGCGAACGCGACGACCATCATGAATTGATTTGCAAAGGCGCAGTCGAGGAAATCGTCTCGGTATGTACCCACGCACGCCACAATGGCGAGGTAGTGCCGTTCACCAAGGAATTGCTGCAGGAAATCTACGAAACGACTTCCAGCCTGAACGCCGAAGGTTTGCGCGTGGTCGCAGTGGCCGCCAAGGATTTGCCGCCAACCAAGGAAGTATACGGCGTGGCCGATGAAAGCGACTTGGTCCTGATCGGTTACATCGCCTTCCTGGATCCGCCGAAGGAATCCACCAAACCTGCGCTGGATGCACTGAAGGAACACGGCATCACCGTCAAGATCCTGACCGGCGACAACGAACTGGTCACCGCCAAGATCTGCCGCCAGGTCGGCTTGCAGGTGGACGGCATGGTGCTCGGCAACGATGTCGAAAAAATGAGCGATGCCGAACTGTCAGTCGCGGTGGATACCACCACAGTCTTCGCCAAGCTGAGCCCGACCCACAAGGAACGCATCGTGCGCGTCCTGCATGACAAGGGCCATGTAGTCGGCTTCATGGGCGACGGCATCAACGATGCGCCAGCCTTGCGCGCTGCCGACATCGGTATTTCGGTCGACACCGCAGTCGATATCGCGAAGGAAGCCGCCGATATCATCCTGCTGGAAAAGAGCCTGATGGTGCTGGAAGAAGGCGTGCTGGAAGGCCGCAAGACCTTTGCCAACATGCTGAAATACATCAAGATGACCGCCAGCTCGAACTTCGGCAACGTGTTCTCTGTATTGGTGGCAAGCGCCTTCCTGCCTTTCCTGCCGATGCTGCCTTTGCATCTGCTGGTGCAGAATCTGCTGTACGACATTTCGCAGATCACCATTCCTTTCGATAACGTCGACAAGGAATTCCTGGAAAAACCGCAGCGCTGGAATGCCGGCGAAATCGGCCGCTTCATGGTGTTCTTCGGTCCGATCAGCTCGATTTTCGACATCACTACCTTTGCCCTGATGTGGTACATCTTCGGCGCCAACACGCCGGAACACCAAACCCTGTTCCAGTCCGGCTGGTTTATCGAAGGCTTGCTGTCGCAGACGCTGATCGTGCACATGATCCGCACCCGCAAGATTCCGTTCTTCCAGAGCCGTGCTTCGTGGGCCTTGATGAGCATGACCATCATCATCATGATCATTGGCATCCTGCTGCCCATGTCGCCGCTGGCGCACTACTTCAAGCTGCAGGCCTTGCCGTTGACGTATTTCCCGTGGCTGGTCCTGATCCTGATGGCCTACGCCGTACTGACGCAGGCCATGAAGGGTTGGTATGCACGGCGCTTTGGCTGGCAATAAGATCTCCGCGTAATTCAACGGCGGAAAATAAAAAACCGCCTGGCCAGATCACTGGCCAGGCGGTTTTTTTTATGCGTACCGGAAAACTACCTGCTTACCCTACCAGGCCAGCCGCGATATTGATCGACAAACCCAGAATCGCCGAATTGAACAAGAACGTCAGCACCGACTGGAACAGCACGATCTTGCGCATGGAACGGGTCATCACGCTGACATCAGAGGTTTGCACCGCGACCGCCATGGTGAACGAGAAATACAGGAAATCCCAGTAGTTCGGATTCTTTTCATCGTCAGGAAAGCGCAGCGGCAACTTGTCCTCATCGGCAGCGTAAAACAGACGCGCGTAATGCAAGGTAAAGATGGTGCCGACCAGGAACCAGGAGCCCAGCACCGTCATCCCCGTAAACAGATAGCGGATCTCTTTCGGGCCTGGCAGGAAATCCTTGGCCTGGGTCAGGCCGAACACCACGGCGGCGATGCTGGACACCGCAGCGATGCAAATCATGACCAGAATCATCGTGTCATTTTCGTCTTCGATCGCGGCCTTTTTCCTGACCAACTCACAACTGGCGCGGGCCATCATCCACCACAAGATGACCAGATAGGTCCAGACACCGGCATTCCAGGCGATCAGGGCACGCGTGATTGCGGAGCTCTGCGGCACCACGGCCCAGACGATAAGCCCGAGGATGATGGCGATGACCAGCCGCGGATGGGTGCGAAAAATCAGATTGGGGAGCTGCATGGCAATGGTTTCCTGTGCGCGGACTTGTAGATAGCGCACTTTACCAGAGCTGTGGCAGCACGGATGCGATGATATCCACACCACATCCGTGCATGCCGGCCGAAGGGACTTAGTACGGTTTATTCGGCAAGAACTTGCCATCCAGCGTAATCACCGCACGCGCGCCGCCGTCCGGATCTTCGACCCGTTTCAGATCGAGCTTGAAGTTGATGGCGCTGATGATGCCGTCGCCGAGTTCTTCGTGCACCAGCATTTTCAGGGTTGTGCCGTAAATTTGCAGCATCTCGTAGAAACGGTAGATGGTTGGATCGGTAGGAATGCCGCCGGGGATGCTGCCGCGCAGAGGAATCATTTGCAGCTCCAGCGCAGATTCCGCCGGCAAACCCAGCTGCCGGCACACGACTTCAGCGGCGGCCTTGGGCAAGGCGTGCTGGCCCAGTAACGCTGCGGTGACATAGGCCACGCTCAAGCTGGTCCCTTCAGCCAGTTGTTTCCATGACAGGTCCTTCAATGCCTTGGCGGCGATGACACGGGTAGTCAGAGCGATACGGTTATCTTGATAGACGTTAGCTTGTTGCATGATGTTTCCTTTTCAGTGATAGAACAACTTAAAAACGACAGATGACTATGGGTCGGGTTATGCAGCCAGAGCGCTACGCTTGGCCTGCGTGGCGACGGTTTCTGGAAATTCGGCGAGCGAAACGAACGTATTGCTGACGCCATCCAGCGCCACGATGGCGCCGCTTTCGATGTCGTACACCCAGCCGTGCAGGCTCAGGCGGCCTTGCTCCAGCGCCAGCGCCACCGACGGATGAGTCTTAATGTTGGCCAACTGGGCGATGACGTTTTCACGCACCATGGAACTGAGCCGTGCGGCGGGCGATATATGGTTACGGGAAGCATTCACCGCCTTGGCCGCATCGGCGTGGCGCAACCAGCCGGCAACTGCAGGCAAGTGATCCAGGCACTTGCAGGTGGAAATCGCGGTCATGGCGCCGCAATCGGAATGGCCGCAGACAACGATATCGGTCACGCCCAGCACCGCGACGGCATATTCGACTGTAGCGGTGACGCCGCCCGGTTCCGAACTGTACGAGGGCACGATATTGCCGGCGTTGCGTATCACGAAAATATCGCCCGGATCTTGCTGGGTCAGCAATTCCGGCACCACGCGGCTGTCGGAACAGGTAATGAACAGCGCGCTCGGATTCTGGGTAGTGGCCAGTTGCTTGAACAGACCCGACAAGCCTGGAAAAGCATCCTGCTGGAATTTCAGGACTCCTTCGACGATAGACTTCATGGCGTTTCTCCTTGGGTGATGAAGTGATGCAGTGACGTCATCATGCAACCCTCCAACTATTACGTCCAAGACGGATATACAATCAAATCCATAACCATTACCTATAGTTATCAATTATGCTATTGCGTCATATCCGTTACCTGCTTGCCGTGGTCGAGCATGGCAATTTCACCAGGGCGGCAGAGGCGCTCTACGTCTCGCAGCCGACCTTGTCGCAACAGATTCGCCAGCTGGAAGAAACCCTGGGTGCGCAACTGCTCGACCGCAGCGGCCGCATCGTGCGCGCTACCGATGCCGGTCAGGCATACATTATTTATGCCAGCAGAGCGCTGCGAGAGCTGGAAGCAGGACAACGGGCGATCCACGATGTGGCGGAACTGAGCCGCGGCAGCTTGCGGCTGGCCATGACGCCCAGCTTTACCTCTTATCTGGCGGGTCCCTTGATCGCGCGCTTCAATGCCGACTATCCCGGCATTACGTTGCAGATCGTTGAACTGCCGCTAAACGGAATGGAGTCGGCCTTGCTGAACGATGAAGTTGATCTCGGCATCGCCTTCAGCCAGGTCCGTTCGCAAGAGATAAGCTGCCAGCCGCTGTTTGTGGAAAAGCTCAGCGTGGTGGTCGGCCTGGATCATCCGCTGGCGCAGCGCCCTGCCCCCATCGCCGCCGGCGATCTGACGCAACAGCCGCTGGCGCTGCTCAGCACGAATTTCGCCACCCGGACATATGTCGACGCCTATCTGCAAGAACAGGGAATTTCTCCCAAAATAGCCATCGAAGCCAACACCATCAATGCGATTGTCGAGATTGTCCGTTACGGCGGCGTCGCCACCATCCTGCCGGACGCCATCACGCGTGAACATCCCGCGCTGCAGGAAATCCGGATGACCCCCGCCTTACCGCAACGCACGGTAGCCTTGCTACAGCGTAAGGACGCTTATCAAAGCGCCGCCGCGCTGGCTTTCGCCAGACTCGCTGCGGACATGACGGCAGACCGTCAGGACGAAAAAAAGGCTGATTCCTGAGTAGTACAGGAATCAGCCCTAAACCCTGGGTAAATCAGCCATCCAGCTTACCGGCCGCTTACCGGGCACTCTTAACTATATGGCAGCTCAGGTTTCGGTGATATGCAACTTGCTGGCCACCATGTGCGCCACCGACTCGCCCGGCTTGCGGCGGAACTTGCGGCTGGCCCAGACCAGCAGATCGTCGACATAGGTGAACACCACCGGAATCACCAGCAAACTCAGGAAAGTAGAAGTCACCAGGCCGCCGATCACGGCAATCGCCATCGGTCCGCGGAAACTGGAATCTGCTCCCAACCCAAGAGCGATCGGCAACATGCCGGCGCCCATGGCGATGGTGGTCATGATGATCGGCTGGGCCCGCTTGTGACAGGCATCCATCAAGGCCTCGAAACGGCTCATCCCATGATCGCGCCTCGCCACGATGGCGTACTCCACCAGCAGGATCGAGTTCTTGACGGCGATCCCCATCAGCATCAGCAAGCCGATCAGCGACGGCATCGAGAACGAGTTATGGGTGATCAGCAATGCCGCAAACGCGCCACCAATCGACAAAGGCAGTGCCGCCAAAATCGTCACTGGTTGCAGGAAACCCTTGAACAGCAGCACCAGCACCATGTAGACGCACAACACACCGGTCAGCATCGCCAGCGCGAAGCCGGAGAACAGTTCCTTCATGACTTCAGCATCGCCCAGTTCACCGCGCTTGACGTTTGGCGGCAAGTTTTTCAGGTTAGGCAATTCATTGATCTTCGACATCACTTCGCCAATTTCATGTCCGTTCAATTCAACGTGGATGATGACGCGGCGATTGCGGTCGATACGGTCGATCCGTGCCGGGCCGCTGTCGAAACGGATGTCGGCAACCGAGCTCAATGGCACATTACCGTTCTTGCCTTGCACCGACAGGCGCTCCAGCACACTCAGGTCTTGCCGTGCGGCTTCCGGCAAACGCACGCGGATCGGAATCTGCCGTTCCGGCAAATTCAGCTTGGCGACCAACTGGTCATAGTCGCCGGAAGTAGCGATGCGCAACGTCTCGCCAATCGCCGAAGCGGTGACGCCCAGGTCGGCGGCTTTGGCAAAATTCGGCGTAACGATAATCTCCGGCCGCACCAGGCTGATGCTGGAAGTGATGCTGCCAAGATCCGGAATAGCGCGGATTTCGCGTTCGATAGCACGCGTCACCGTACTCAGCGCCTGTGGATCATCACCGGACAACAACAGCTGCAATTCTTCGCCATTGCCGCCGCCACCGACGGTAAACCGCAAACCAGGCAACTGCGCCAACAGCTTGCGCAATTCAGACTCCACCGCCGTCTGCTTCTCCTTGCGCGCTGGCGGATCCTTGAGCAGTACAGTCAGGGTCGAGCGGCGCGCCTCGTCGCCGCCGATCGCGCTATATACCTGGTCAACGTTCTTGTTGGTCATCAGCAAGCGGCGTGCCTGTTCCGTACTGGCGCGTGTTTCTTCCAGGACGCTGCCGGGAGGCAGTTCCAGCGTGACCTGGGTCTGACCACGGTCGCTAGGCGGGATGAAACCAGTCGGCAGGAAAGGAATCATGGCCAACGAAGCAATAAAGAATACGGCGGCCATGACCATGGTCTTGACCCGGTGATGCATGCACCAGGAAGCCAATGCCAGGTACTTGCCCATCATGCGGCTTTCTTTCTTCTCATGCACCAGCGGCTTCAACAAGTAAGCCGCCATCATCGGCGTCAGCAGCCGCGCCACCACCAGCGACGTCGTCACGGCAATCGCCGCGGTCCAGCCAAATTGCTTGAAATATTTGCCGACGATGCCGCTCATAAACGCCGTCGGCAAGAACACCGCCACCAGCGTAAACGTCGTCGCCACCACCGCCAGGCCGATTTCATCGGCAGCTTCCATCGCCGCCTGGTAAGGCGTCTTTCCCATGCGCAGATGACGCACGATGTTTTCGATTTCCACAATCGCATCGTCCACCAGGATGCCGATCACCAGCGCCAGCGACAGCAAAGTTACGCCGTTGAGAGAGAAGCCAAGGAAATTCATCACCATGAAGGTCGGGATGATGGACAGCGGCAGCGCCGCCGCGGCCACCAGTGTCGCCCGCCAGTCACGCAGGAAGAACCAGACTACCAGCACCGCCAGCAGCGCGCCTTCGTACAGCAAGGACATCGAACCTGCGTAGTTTTCCTTGACCGCGTCGACGTTATTAAACGCCTCTTCGATCTTGACATGGGTGGCTTTGCTGCCCAGCTCGGCGACCGCCTTCTTCACCGCATTGGACACCGTGATTTCACTGGCGCCCTTGCTGCGGGTGATTTCAAAGCCGACCACCGGCTTGCCATCGAGCAGCGTGATCGCAGTGCGCTCGCCGATGCCGTCGGTCACCTTGGCGACCTGGTCCAGACGGATCACATGGCCATCCGGTAAAGCCATTTGCAAGGCAGCGATTTCCGCTACGTTGCCGACCGTGCCGATGGTGCGCACCGATTGCCGTGCGCCACTGATATCAGCCTTGCCGCCCGGCGCTTCCTGTTGCACGCGTTGCAGCTGGCGCGAGATTTGCGCCGCCGATACGTTCAGGGCCGCCATGCGTTCCGGATCCAGTTCGACCAGTACTTCGCGGTTAACTCCACCCACCCGGGCGATCTTGCCGACCCCAGGCACCGACAACAGGGCTTTGGACACATCGTTGTCGACGAACCAGGATAAAGCTTCCTCATCCAGCTGGTCGGATTTGACGGTATAGGTGATGATCGGCTGGCCGGACGTGCTGGCCTTGCCGTAGACCGGATCTCGGACGTCTGTGGGCAAATCGCTGCGAACCCGGTTGACGGCGTCATGCACATCGTCCATCGCTTCCGAAATATCTTTCTCCAGCCGGAATTCGACAGTGATGTTCACTACGCCATCATTGATCATGGTGTAGATGTGGCGTACATCCGTGACGGTCGCGACCGAATTCTCGATCTTGCGCGCCACTTCGGTTTCCAGCTGCGAGGGCGAAGCGCCCGGCAAGCTGGTGGAGATCGAAATAAACGGGAAATCGATGTCTGGACTATCTTGTACCAGCATGCTTTTGAAGCTCATCAGCCCCATTACCGTGAGCATGATGAACAGCAAAATGGCTGGAACCGGGTGTTTGATCGAGAGAGCGGAAAAATTCATGACGGCTCCTCGCTTACTTCATCGCCAGCGGCGTCGGACTGGCAGAAGTCGGCTTTGCTTCCGACGCTACGCGCACCGTGTCGCCATCGGCCAGGAATCCAGCGCCCTTTTCCACCAGGACCGTTGTCGGAGTAATCCCATTCGTCCCGCTTGCCACTTCAATGCGCTCGCCGATGCGACGCCCTAGCGTCACTTTGGTCTGGGTCACTTTGTTGTCCTTGCCCAGCTGATAAACGTAGCTATAGCCGTCGCGCATCACCACTGCGGTTTGCGGCAAGGTCAGCGCTTCCGCGCTACCCAGTACGAACTGACCGGTGCCGAACATGCCGGCGTGTGCGCTACCCGGCACCGGCAGGTCGACATACACCAGGCCGTTGCGCGTCAGCGGATCCACAGTCGGCGCCACCATACGCACCTTGCCGTCTACTACCACGCCATTGGTGACCTTGAGCTTGACCGCCTGGCCGACCTTGATCTGCAGCAGGTCGGTGGCGTTCACTTCGGCACGCCATTCAAGACGGTTCTGGCGGATAAGCTTGAACAGTTCCTGTCCTTGCGACGCCACCGAACCCACCGTCGCCGTACGCGAAGAGATCACGCCGTCATCGGGCGCCAGCACCTGCGTCTGGCGCAACCGGATCTGTTGCATGTCCAGAGCAGCCTGGGCCGACATCAACTTTGCCTTGGCGCTGCGTTCGGCCACTTCGTACTGCGTGGTTTGCTGGCCGCTCAAGGCGCCGCTGTTGGCCAGCGTACGCGCCCGTTCGGCATTGGCGTCCGCCTCGGACAAGGCCGCGCGCGCTTGCTCTACCTCAGCCTTTTGCTGCGCCACTTGCGCTTCCACGCTGTCATTGGTGAAGCGCGCCAGCACCTGGCCGCGTTTGACGATATCGCCGACGTTGACGCGGACTTCCGCCAGCTGCAATCCACCCAGTTCACTGCCCACCACCGCCTCTTGCCAGGCGGCGATGCTGCCGTTGGCCGACATCGTCAGCGGCCAGTCGGCGCTTTGCGCCTTGGTGGTGGTTACCGTGAGGGATGCTTGTGGCTTGGAGGCTTCTTTATCTGCTGGTTTTTTGCTGTTACCGCTGGTGGCCCAGACGGCGCCGCCGCCAATCACAACGATCAGCGCTGCCGCAATGGCTACTAGTTTGAAAGATGGCTTTTTCATGACTGTCTTCACTTGAATTTTTAAGAACGATCGGAGTTTGGCGTGCTTTGCGACTGGCTGGCCGGCGTAGTCTGCTGCGCAGTCTGTTCCGTCTCATTGCGCCAGCCGCCGCCAAGGGCCTTGTACAGTGCAATCCAGGCAGTAACATGGTCATGTTGCACGCTGATTACCGTTTGCTGCGCAGCCAGGAAAGTACGGCGCGCGTCCTCCAGCTCAAACAGGCTGCCGCTGCCGGCCTTGAACTTGTCGTCGTTGGCGCGGTAGTAGCTTTCATATTCGCGTGACGCCAACGCGGCATCTTCTTCGCGCCTTGCTGCGGCATCCAGCCGCACCAGCGCCTCTTCGATTTCCCGCACAGCGGTCCGCACTTGCTGCTGGTAGCCGGCATACGCCTCGTCATAGCGGCCACGCGCCAGGTCGGCCTGCGCCTTGCGTTGGCCGGCGTCAAAGATTGGCAGCTTGAACGATGGACCGAACGACCAGGTATCGGAGCGGGCGCTGCTGCCGTCGAAACGGAAGCCGCCGATGCCGATGCTGCCTAGCAGTGAAATGCTGGGATACCGATTGGCTTCAGCGACGTTGATTTCAGCGCTAGCCGCAGCCAGTTCGCGCTCGGCGACCGCAATATCAGGCCGCTGCGACAATACCTGCGCGGGCACGCTCTCGACCACAAAACCACGCGGTTGCGGCAAACGCTGGTTGACTGCCAGTTTGGTGCGCAAGACAGGTTCGGGGATGTCGGTCAGCGCCACCAGCGCCTTGATGTCAAGGTCGCAATCGGCGCGCTGCACAATCAGTTTTTGCCGGGCGTCGGCGGTCGATGCGTTGATCAAGGCACCGTCCGCCGGCGCCGTAAAGCCGGCCTTGACCTTGAGTGCGGTAAGCTGCGCGGTCTGTTCGCGCGAAGTCAGGTCTTGCGCCAGCATCGCCGTGGTCGCCACGCAGGCCCGGTAATTCACCAGCGTGCTGCCGACTTCGGCCGCCAGCGATACCTTGGCGCCATACCAGTCGGCATCACGGGCAAAGACGCGCGCATTGGCAGCGTCAGCCGCTTTACGCTTGCCGCCAAACAGATCAAGCTCCCAGCTGGCGTCGAAGGTGGCGCTGTTGCTGGTAGAGATTGTGGCGACGTTGCCTAAACTCCCGGTAAGGCCGCTGAGAGATTTGCTGCGTGTGCTGCTGGCATCGGCAGCGACCGAAGGATAGAGCGCACTGCCGGTAGTAACCGCCGTGGCGCGCGCCTGCTTGATGCGCGCCAGCGCTTGCGCCACGCTTGGATTGCTGGTCTCAGCAGTGGTGACCAGTTCAGCCACCAGCGGATCGTCGAATTGCGACCACCAGCGCGTCAGATCGGTCGCAGCGCTGCCGGTCCCTGCCTGTGTCGGCAAAGCGCTTTGGAATTGCGGCAATACAGCTTGCGATGAAGTCGTTGGCGAGGGCGCCTGATAGGTAGGCCCAACCACACAACCGGCGATCACGGACAGCAGGGGTACGCTGCCGAGCATCTTTAGTAAACGCATCTTTTTCCCTTACTTAATTTTTTTGCGGGGCTCCCAAATGCGGGATTTTTAGTAGTTTTATGCTGTTTTTTATGCTGTTTTACACGGTATGACGAGGTATTGCGTATTTTTGATTACTCTGTGCAGCCCTCCAATGTACAGGGTGTGCCGCCACTGTAAAGAGGAAAATTGCTACTGAGTATGGGATTGCGACGATCTGCAGATATGTGGGGATAAACTGGCTAAAACATGGGATGGACTGCTATCGGCCAGGTATTCCAAGGAACGCCATAAAAATTACAAAAAAACATCCATCGCCCAGTCACGCGCGCCTTGCCAGCATTTCTGCGCAGCAATAATAACTTGCTTAGATGCTATTTTGTTGAAGAGGCGCTTCCGAAAGACAAACAAAAACACAAAATGTCTAGATGGCCACATCAAATGGCAAAATGCCCACATCTCGGCCCCGCGATTCCGGGTACAGGCAAGGCAACCGGTTGCAAGTTGTACAATAATCTGCAGTCAATTTGTAGAGATTTGCAACATAGGTAGCGGATGCCGATCATTGAAATGTAGACTCCGCAAGATGAGCATTCCACCACCGCGTCAATGATCCCTCGCCTTCCGCGCCGGCGATTCCGCCCGTTTGTCTATGCGGGATTCTGCGCCTGCCTGTTGCAACTACCGACAGTACAAGCGGCTGTGTTCGTCGATGCCGCACCGGCAACGCAGAGGGCCAATCAAACAACGGCTGCAAATAACGATCTGACACCGCCTGTAGCACCGGATCAAAAAACCGCCATGCCGCAATCCGAAGATTGCTCACCGGCGTCCAGGAAAAACACGATTGCCAATAACGACCGTCCGACAAAACACATCCAGCGCGGCACGGCGTCCTGGTATGGAAAAAAGCTGCATGGGAGACGCTCCGCCAGCGGCGAACGCTTCGATATGCATGCAATGACGGCAGCTCATCCCAGTCTGCCGTTGCGTAGCTGGGTGCTGGTGCGAAATCTCAGCAACGGCAAGATGGCGATACTCAAAGTAAACGACCGCGGGCCGTTCCGTAGCAAACGCATACTGGATGTGTCCTACAGCGCAGCCAAACAGCTGGGCTTCGCCGGCAAAGGTACGACGCGGGTCGAAGTGCGGCCGCTGTCGGCCAATGAAATGCCTTTGGTGAAAGCACAGGTAGAACAGGGAATCCCGACATCACTGCCAGATGTGAAATGCGACCAAACGGACTAGTCAACGGCATGGATGATTGTGCAGGATCGCGATAGTGCCTGGCGTGACTCCCGCCACCCCGGCTGTCCGCCACAAAATCTCCCGCCACTCCAGCTACTTTTCACCCCAGCCAACAATTATCCGCAGGAATAAAACAACCAAATTTTCCAGGTAAATCAAGCTGCTTTCAAATAATGTGAGCCTGGGGCATCGGATATGCTCCGTTAATCCAGGCCGGGTCTGTACTTGTTTTGACACAGAACCGGCCGGCCGGCGTCCTGTGGTTACTTGTTATCGGCAGCCTCCTCAATCACCTTTGCCACCACGTCCGCGCGCGAGACCATGAGTACGTGGGAAGCCCCCTTCACCTCGACGATATCCTTCGCATTGGCTCGCTTGGCCATGAAGCGCAAGCCTTCGAGCGGGATGTTCCTGTCGGCAGTGCCATATACGAAATAAGACGGCAACTGCTTCCAGGCAGAACCGTTCGCCGCTTCATTGAGTGCAGCAACAGTCACCGGACGCTGACCAGCTGCCATCAGTGCAGCTTGCTGAGACGGCACGTCGGCGGCAAACTGCTGCGCGAACTTGCCTTGGTTGATATAGAGGTCCTTGCCGCCGTCGGCCAGCGTCACAGGATCGGCAAGAGTATCGCCGAGCGTTCCGCCAGGGAATTTGCCAGCCAGTTCAGCGACCGTCTCCCCCTGCTCTGGCGCAAAGGCGGCGACATAGACCAGCGCCTTCACTTCGGGATTGCCTTCGGCGGCCTTGGAAATGACCATGCCGCCGTATGAGTGGCCGACCAGAACCAGCGGCCCCTTGATGGCGCCGATTACGCTTGCAGTATATTGCGCATCACTGGCGACGCCGCGTAGCGGGTTGGCGACGCTCAGCACTGGGTAACCCTTGGCGATAAGCCGTTTCGCCACGCCATTCCAGCTGCTGGAATCGGCGAAGGCGCCGTGGACCAGCACGACAGTTGGCTTGGCCGATGTCCCATGGATAGCGGTAATGGGCGCCCCGGCATGCGCCAGCGGCAGCGTGCCAGCGAGCGCTACGGAAGTGGCAATGGAGATCAGTAATTTCTTGGCATTCATGTCGGTTCCTTATTTGGTTGCGTTGTCATGGTGGCTTACGAAGGCTTAGGCCAGGGTGACGGTCACATCGATGTTGCCGCGGCTCATCTTTGAATATGGGCAGATCTGATGCGCAGCATCGATGAGATCTTGTGCAACATCGCGCGACAGACCGGGCAAACTCACGTCAAGGCGAGCTTGCAAGAGGAACCCGTCGCTTGCGGTGCCGAGGTCGACTTCGGCATCGACGGCGGTGCCGGCTGGCAGGGAGAAGTTCTTGTCCTTGGCTGCCCGCCCCATGGCGCCAATGAAGCAGGCCGACCAGCCGGCGGCGAAGAGCTGCTCCGGGTTGGTGCCTGTGCCGTGGCTGCCAGGAGGAGACAGCTTGATGTCGAGACGGCCATCGTCGCTGCGGGCAACGCCATCGCGACCGCCAGTGGTATGTGTCTTGCCGGTATAGAGAACTTTTTCGATCTTGCTCATGATGTTTCCTTTCAACTCATTGAGTTACACAAAGATGCAACGACGTACTGCAGACGAATGGATGAATGACAATCAGCGGTGTCGCTCGTATTCATGCGCCACTACAATCGCCATTAGAGGTGGTCGATTTCGATCACGGCATCGGCAAAGGCTCGCGGCGCTTCCTGTGGCAAGTTGTGACCAATACCACCTGCGACGAGCACATGCTTGTACTTACCGGTGAAGCGCTTGGCATATGCCGCAGGCTCGGGGTGCGGCGCACCATTGGCGTCGCCTTCCATCGTGATGGTTGGCACTGCTATGGATGGGAGTTTCGCCAATCGTGCTTCCAGTTCGTTGTACTTCGCTTCGCCATTCGCCAGGCCGAGACGCCAGCGATAGTTGTGGACTGTAATAGCGGCGTGGTCCGGATTTTCCAGAGCCGCAGCACTACGGTCGAAAATGGCGTCATCGAAATGCCATTGCGGCGACGCAGTTTTCCAGATCAGCTTGGCGAAATCGTGGTGATTTTTTTCGTAGCCGGCGCGGCCGCGCTCGGTGGAGAAATAGAACTGGTACCACCATTGCTGTTCAGCCGCCGGCGGCAAGGCTTGTTTGCCAGATTCCTGGCTACCGATCAAATAGCCGCTGACGGAAACCAATCCCTTGACACGCTGCGGCCACAGCGCAGCGACGATATCGGCTGTACGGGCACCCCAGTCGTAACCGGCAAGGGTGGCCTTGTCGATCTTCAGCGCATCCATCAGCGCGACGACGTCGGAGGCCAGCGCTGCCGGTTCACCGTTGCGCACAGCATTGGCGTCCAGAAAGCGCGTCGTGCCGAAGCCGCGCAGGTGGGGCACGATCACGCGATAGCCGGCCTTGGTCAGCATGGGCACAACGTCGACGAAGCTGTTGATGTCATATGGCCAGCCGTGCAGCAGGATGACGACGGGACCATCGGCAGGGCCTTCGTCGACATAGCCAACATTGAGGTCGCCGGCATCGATCTGCTTGATGGACTTGAAGCTAGCCAGTTCCCGGTTTGCCGTTGCAGTCACGTTCGGCAAAGCGCTTGCCGAATGCGCTTGGGCCGTTCCTGTCAATGCGAATTGTGCACCGGCAAGGGCGAACACAGCGGCGAGGACGAGGCGGCGATTGGTCTTGATGATTTTGCTCATTTGCTTTCTCCAGTGATGGTGAGGTGGTTTTCAGGTTCCTGTTGCAATCGATACAGCGCGGTCGGCGACAATCATTTAGTTATCGTCATAATTATTATGAAGCGAAATATATATGAGCTTTAATCGATTTTCAAGTACGATAATCATTATCTTGATAAATATTTTTGCGGAGATGCAAAATGAGCAATAAATCTGACGCCAGCAAGAACATGGCCAAACTCGGCGACTTCATGTGCTTTGCCGTCTATTCGACCAACCTCGCTTATTCGCGCGTCTACAAGCCCGTGCTGGAAAAGCTCGGGCTCACTTACCCGCAATACGTCACCATCATTTGTCTTTGGGAGGAGGACAACCAGACCGTCAAGGGCCTGAGCGAAAAGCTGTTCCTGGAACCGAGCACGATGACGCCCATGCTGAAACGCTTGGAAACGATGGGCTACGTACGCCGTGAGCGCGACAGCGAGGACGAGCGCAGCGTGCTCGTGTCGTTAACTGATATGGGACGGGAGTTGCGGGAAAAAGCCTTCGCCTATCGCGAGGTGACGGCCAAGGCATCCGGCCTAAAGCCGGAGGAGTTTCGAGTGCTGCAAAAAGCCATCGTCAATTTGCGCACCAATCTTATAAATGCATCCCACCAAAACATTGCGGCAGGAGACAAGAATTGATTCACATTCTTCCTCTGAAGATAGTTTCTCAACGTGCTTGTCAGAAGCGGGCCAACCAAAGCTCGCCGGTCAAGCGGATATCCAATGAGGCTTCTTCACCATTGCAACATCCAAAATATAGTTATTGAGAAATAATCAGCAGTGAAAAATTCAGCGATAAAAGAATTCTGACACCCGACACTAGAAATACTTTCCACCTCGTGACCTTACCCCGCTGAGTGCACCAATCGTAACTTAGCAATCTGGCCGTTTTCAATGTGATGCAGTTGCCGGAATTGGTCCGGTACCATTTGCCCGTAACGTCGGCGCTTGTGCGATGCCACGTGCCTTGGCAATCACGGCGAGCGCCTGCAATGTCGTCGGATGATGCGGCAAGCCGGCCAAAGAAACCAGTTTTATCAAAACATCCAGCATCTCCGGTGCCACTGCAGCCAGACACGCATGTGCCAACATTTCTTGTTTATTGCCACCGATCCTCGTAACATCGTTATAAGCTTCCGTCCCCGGGTGCGTGGGAATGATGCAGATCCGGATATCGGCGTCGTCATCGGCACCCAGGTCGCCGTTAGTGGTATCGAGTATTTTCCAAAGTTCGTGCACAACACCTTCCGACACCGCACCCGACAAATAGGATATCTGTACCTGTTCATGTATATGCGCAGAAAGCGCAACGTTGTCTATTGAATGACTAGACATATTGGCCCCGATTTTTGCCGGAATTTTATAACTGGTAGTGTGTTTAAAGGTCTAATAAGCATATTCGGTGTAGCGATATTTTCCATATTTGCTGCCATGGCCATAACGCCCCGGACGCATTCTCAAGCCGTTGAACAATATTCCCTTGTTGCTCATGCCGGCTTGCTGTAAGCGCTTCAGCGACTCCTTGATTTCGCCCATGGTACTGACATTGGCGCGGACAACCATATAGATTGCACCTGCCTGACGCGCGACAATCAGGCTATCGGATACCGCCAGCACCGGCGGTGCATCCAGCATCACATAATCATAGTCCGGCGCTAAGGATTGCAGCAGCTTTGCGAAATTTTCATGCATCAGCAATTCAGCAGGATTGGGCGGCAAATTACCGGTGGAAAGAAAATCCAGGTTTTCTATCACATCGCGTCGCAAGCTTTGTTCCACGGTATTGGCGCCGGCGACCAGTTCCGACAGGCCATTTTCACGCGCGAAACCGAAATACTGATGCAGTTGGCCTTTGCGCATGTCAACATCGACTAGCAGTACGCGCTTGCCCGCAGCAGCCAGTACCACCGCCACATTGGCCGAGATAAACGATTTTCCCAATCCCGGCGTAGGGCCGGTAATCAGCAAGATATTGCTTGCTGCGTCCAGCATAGAAAATTGTAAGGCAGTGCGGAAACTGCGCAGGCTTTCAACCGCAAGATCGGTCGGGTCGACTTGCGCCAGAAGCAAATTCTTTGACGCCTTGGCAACGATCTCGACATATAACTCTTCCTGTTTTTTACTGTGTGGGATAGTGGCATAAACGCTCAAGCCCAGCGCTTGTTCCAGCTCATGCGGACTATCGATACCGCCATACAGCATTTTCCTCAGCGCCGCGCACATCACGCCTAGAACCAAGCCAAGAAAAACCGATAAGGCAATTATCACGCCGCGCCGCGGCGCTACCGAATGCTCAGGCACGACAGCGGCATCAACCAGGCGCACATTGCCGACCTTACCCGACTTGGCCACACGCGTCTGCTGCGCCGTCTTCAGCAAGGCGCTATACAGGTCAGTGTTGACCTTTATATCCCGCGTCAGGCGCAGCGTATCCTGCTCCAGCTTCGGCAGACCTTTGATCTGTTCACCAATACTGCGCATTTCGATGCTGATATCTTTCATCTGCCGATCCAGACCGACAACCGCCGGATGATCGCTGGTGAATCGGACCAACAACTCCTCCCTCTTCTGCCTCAACTCTACCAGCTTGGTCTGGGCCGCTACCGATTGCTGCAACGCTAACTTGGCTTCTTCACCCAAGTCGATGGTCCCATGCATGTTGCGGAATTGATTGTATTTGCTTTCGGACTGCTCCAGTTCGCGCTTGATCTCCGGCAGTTGTTCGTTCAGGAAAACCAGGGATTTTTCATATTCCTCAGAGATGCGCTCGACGTTCTGGCGTACATATTCGTGTCCAATTTCGTTGAGGATGTTGCTGGTCAAACGCGGATTCTCCCCCGTTAGCGTAATACCGATAATGCCTGACTGCTTTCCCTTTTCTGAAATCAGCATGGCGCCCTGCAATTTTCGTATGGTATCCAGCCGCGATTTGCGCGTCAGCAAAAATTGGGTTCCCGGCTTGGCAACGATCTTCGCTACCGTCAGCTCGATCTCGCCATGGCTGTTGTTGGCTTTCAGCGGCGTCCCGACCTTTCCCTGCAAGTTGATGTCGGCATCGTCATCCTTCAAAAGGAATTGGCCACTGGGTTCGACTGTCAGAACAAAATTGCGATTTTGCAGCGCTTCCGATACATTGAATAAAGCCACCTCAATGCGCTCCGCACCCCAGGCATAGCCACCATAGCCGAACAAGCCGGGATTGGAAAGCTGCGGCCAGCGGCCTGACCACCAGGCGCCAAACAAGGGAAAATGCTTGGGACGCGCATCGACATACAATTGCAGCGTATCTACCGCGCGCGACACCACCAGACGCGAACGCAACAATTCCATTTCCGAGTTAGCGGCCGCCTTCACGTCCAGCAACGCAGAAACGCCGCCTAACAGACTCTTAGAAGAGTTAGGTCCATCTTCCACTTGTACCAGAATGTCTGCGGAATATGTAGGCTTGACGCTAAAGGCATAGATCGCTCCCAGCAAAGTAACCGCCATGGTAATGCTGACAATCAGCCAGCGATGGTCGAACAACAGATCCAGACAGGCTGCCAGATCGATTTCGTTTTCATGTTGCGGCTCGCCGGAGGATACCGCTTGTATTGGTGCGTTCATTGTTATATTGAGTTTGAATTTACAGCAACGGCATTTGAAACAACACGTTGTCTGGTTGTGTTCGTTTCTTCAGTACGCTGGATTTTTCTAGACAGTTCGCCCACCCCTTGCGCGATCAACTGATAGGTCCGCTGAAAACTAGCGAAATCTTCCTTATAGGGATCAGGAATTTCATATTTTCCTGTTTCGCCGAGCAGTAATACCTTGCCCTTAGCCGACGCGTACAGCATCTCGATATGCCGTTTTTGGTCCCGCTCCATGGTCAGGATCAGATTGGCTTGGCTGATCATCCAGCCGGCCAGGCTCTGTGCTCGGTGCGCCTGGATATCGATGCCCTGCTGCTGCATAATGCGCACCGCGGACGGATCAGCCGCATGTCCCACCAGCGCACCGATCCCGGCCGAACGTATGGTTTTCTGCGGAAAATCACGTCTCAGCAAGGCTTCCGCCATCGGGCTACGACAGATATTGCCGATGCAGACTACCAGTATGTGATCGATCATTTTCCCGCCTGCACCGCGTTGGTAACGGATAGCGCGCTTGGCAGAATCAAGCTCATCACCCGGCTCCACGCCGCCAGCTTGGAAGCGTCTACATACACCACGTCCTTCGCTTGCAATTCAAAGTTCTCCGCCAGTGCGAAAGCTACAGGTGAACTGGCGTCGAGGTGGTATACCAGCGGCTTGTCCGCGCCGGCATTGCGCACCACGTATACGCTGCCGGCATTGCTGCTCAGCACATTAACTCCGCCGGCCTCTCCCAACGCTTCATTCAGGCTCAGGCGGCCATTGCGCAACGTCAGCGTGACCGGCTTGCTGACTTCGCCTAGCACAAAGACTTTGCTTTCTTCCCGTGCCAGTACATTCACCACATCGCCGTTATCTAGCATGATGCCGGCCAGATCGACCTTGTGTTGCAGCAGCAGCGGCAGGTCGATACGGTAGCTCTTGCCACCGCGGTTGATGCTGATCTGGCTTTGATCGCCGCTAGGCAAGATGCCGCCGGCACTGTTAAGCGCTTGCGGCAAGGTCATGGGAATATCAGTGATGGGCTGGATCCCCGGTGTTTTCACTTCGCCTTCGATATAGACGCGCTGGCTGCGATAAGCCTGCACGCGCAAGGTCAGGTCAGGCTTCTTGACGTAGCGCGCCAGTTTTCCAGCCAAAAGATCGCGCGCTTGCTGCTCGGTCAGGCCGGCCAGTTTGGTCGGCCCAATATATGGGAATTGCACCAAACCATTGCTATCGATGACATAGCCCGGCGGCGTAGTGCCGCTGTCTATGCTAGATGAGGCATTCGGTGTAGCCATCGCCGGCGTCGACAGTTCCGGATGATCCCACACCACGACCGACAGAATATCGCCGCTCGCTATGCGGTATGGCGTCGCCTTGGTAATCAGCAGACTGAGGTCTTGTCCCGTTTTCCGTTCACGCAGCACCCGCTCGTCCTGCACCAGTTGCGCAGTGATCGGCATGATCGTCGGCACCGAGCCGATCGCTTTCCGGTCCGATTCAACCTGCTCGCTCATATGCATCCCTGGCGCATATGCACATGCTGCGAGCAAAGAAATCAGGCTCGCTATTGTCGCCAGCTTTAAATGTGTGCTTCTCAAAAAAAACATGAAATTGTCAATCCTATAGTACCAACCCTATGAAGCTTGCTGCCACTCAAGCACTAAGGCCTGTTCGCAATTAGCAAAATGTGTTTGCATTTGGTATTTGAATACGCGCGTATCATCACCGAAATGAATCGACATAGTCCAATGTTAAAAAATGTAGTTTGCAATTGTTTTCAAATAAATTCCGTAAGAAACATTTACGCCTTCTTTGAAGCAGACCCTATTTCATTGGTACGTGTCTATATGGAGTGCGACGCGTCTTTGGTGATCCGCGTGAAGCCGGAGAGACCTGTGGTAAACATCGCGTGGCCCGCCTCATGCACACTCATAAGATCAACCATTTTGTCCAATACAATTGGGCAAACTCCCCTCAAATTAACCACCCACAACAATCTTCTTTTTGGGAAAGAAATTGCGCTTCATTGATGACGCATTTTTGAGCCGAGATTGCATGTCCTGCGTGCTCTCTCCAGCATCGTGCGAATACCGGTCAATTCCATTGAATCAAAATCCAAAAGGTAATGACCTGAATAGCAAGTTATCGGTGACGTCAGTTCGCTCGCAGAAAGTTAAAGCGGAGCGTTTGCCAAAGCGCTCTGCTCTCAACCCTTTGAAGCACGAAATGAAACTAGTCAATTCCTAGCCAGAATGCCGCCGGGAAGCGACGCCATATTTCAATCCTCTGGCATTGCACAAGAACATCGCCTGTCACCCGCAGTTGGTGCCGGACGCTCAGGTAAAAATGTGAGCATTGGGTATGCGCGTGTGTCGACCGATGAGCAAAATCTGCAACTTCAGATCGACGCACTGACGCGCGCAGGATGTGAGCGAATATCCACCGATCAAGGCATCTCGGAAGCCGATTTCTCTCGACCAGGTCTGGATGCAGCGCTGGATAAACTGGCTCCCGGAGATTCACTGATAGTGTGGCGACTAGATCGGCTCGGTCGCTCACAGAGCAAGCTGATTGATCTGATCACACACCTCGATAGCCGCAAAATCCAATTCGCCTCAATGATGGAATCAATCAATACCAACTCATCACGCGGAGTATTGATTTTTCATATCATGGCCGCATTGGCTCAGTTCGAGCGCAGTCTTATCAGCGAGCGTACGCGCGCCGGCACCTTCGTGACCAGGTCTCCTTGAGGGAGATTACCTGGCGTTTGGGAATCTCCAGAAACACCGTCAGACGCTATCTACGCTCAGAAAGCGTAGAGCCGGCTTATCGGGATCGACGCACTCCCAGTGCTCTTGATCAGTACGCCTTCAAACTTTCGTCCTGGCTTAAAACAGAAGCGACAAAATCTCAAAAACAGCGGCGCAGCTTAAAACAGATCCATGCTGATTTATCTGTACTAGGCTTTGAGGGATCCTACGACCGGGTTGCCGCCTTTGCGCGACAGTGGCGAGTGGATCAGTTGGATAGGGTCAATTCTGCTAGCAAAGGAACAGTGACAGAGAGGAAATGTATTTTTGATGTCGAATATCAAACAAATTAAACATTTATCCCTAGAACATGAGACGAGAGTTCAGAGTTAGAGTAATTAAGTTCAGAGTTAAAAGAAATCCGACAATTAATCCTCGCGGACAGCAATGCGGGCTTGAAAAATCAACAGAGCGTCCCTATACTTAGCACTCGTTAGGAGAGAGTGCTAACAATCTCCCCGAACTATCCAGTCACTGTGCGGCGCATCTCTATAGCAAAGCAGAACGGTGGTGTTCCACTTTGCTGCGATGTTGCTGCAAATACAAATAACCTGTTGAATCTTAAGGAGTCACATATGAATCTTCGTCCTTTGCACGATCGCGTTATCGTCAAGCGTCTCGACCAGGAAACCAAAACTGCATCCGGTATCGTGCTGCCTGACGCGGCTGCTGAAAAGCCGGATCAAGGTGAAGTGCTGGCTGTCGGTAACGGCAAGATTCTGGAAGACGGCAAGGTCCGTCCGCTGGCAGTCAAGGTTGGCGATCGCGTTCTGTTCGGCAAATATTCCGGTCAAGCAGTCAAGCTCGACGGCGTGGAATATCTGGTAATGCGCGAAGAAGACCTGTTTGCCGTAGTTGAAGGCAAGTAATTCCGGTTCAACCGGAATTACCGGACTGATCAGCGCCTGCGCTTTTAATCGGATCCGGGCACTACACAAACGAATTCACCCCTATTTTCAGGAGAATCAAACATGGCAGCAAAGCAAGTAATTTTCGGCGATGAAGCACGCGCCAAGATCGTCAACGGCGTCAATGTCCTGGCTAACGCAGTTAAGGTAACTCTGGGTCCTAAGGGCCGCAACGTGGTTCTGGAACGCAGCTTCGGCGCGCCTACAGTGACCAAGGACGGCGTTTCGGTTGCTAAAGAAATCGAACTGAAAGACAAGCTGGAAAACATGGGCGCGCAGCTCGTGAAAGAAGTTGCTTCCAAGACTTCCGACAACGCTGGTGACGGTACTACTACCGCTACCGTGCTGGCACAAGCTATCGTTCGCGAAGGCTTCAAGTACGTTGCAGCCGGTTTCAACCCTACAGACCTGAAGCGCGGTATCGACAAAGCTGTTGTCGCCATCGTTGCTGAAATCAAGACTCTGTCGAAGCCAACCACAACCAGCAAGGAAATCGCTCAAGTTGGTTCGATCTCCGCTAACTCCGACACCGACATCGGTGAAATCATTGCCAAGGCAATGGACAAAGTCGGCAAAGAAGGCGTGATCACTGTTGAAGATGGCAAGTCGTTGGAAAACGAACTGGACATCGTCGAAGGTATGCAATTCGACCGCGGCTACCTGTCGCCTTACTTCATCAACAACCAAGAGAAACAAGTTGTTGCCCTGGAAAATCCGTTCGTCCTGCTGTTCGACAAAAAAGTATCGAACATCCGTGACCTGCTGCCGATCCTGGAACAAGTCGCCAAGTCGGGCCGTCCACTGCTGATCATCGCAGAAGATGTCGAAGGCGAAGCACTGGCTACTCTGGTGGTCAACAACATCCGCGGCATCCTGAAGACTGCAGCTGTCAAGGCGCCAGGTTTCGGCGACCGTCGTAAAGCCATGCTGGAAGACATCGCTATCCTGACCGGTGGTCAAGTGATCGCTGAAGAAGTCGGCCTGACACTGGAAAAAGCTACCCTGGCTGAACTGGGCCAAGCCAAGCGTATCGAAATCAGCAAGGAAAACACTACCATCATCGACGGTGCTGGCGAAGCCATCACTATCGAAGCACGCGTCAAGCAAATCCGTGCGCAAATCGAAGAAGCTTCTTCGGATTACGACCGTGAAAAACTGCAAGAACGCGTTGCCAAGCTGGCCGGCGGCGTTGCGCTGATCCGCGTTGGTGCTGCAACCGAAGTTGAAATGAAAGAAAAGAAAGCACGCGTTGAAGATGCCCTGCACGCTACCCGTGCAGCAGTGGAAGAAGGCGTTGTGCCAGGCGGCGGCGTTGCATTCCTGCGCGCACGTGCTGCAGTCAAGGACCTGAAAGGCGAAAACGCCGACCAGGAAGCCGGCATCAAGATCGTGCTGCGCGCGATCGAAGAGCCGCTGCGTCAAATCGTATTCAACGCTGGCGACGAGCCATCGGTTGTGATCAACGCAGTCTTGGCTGGCAAAGGTAACTACGGTTACAACGCTGCCAACGGCACCTACGGCGACCTGGTTGAACTGGGCGTTCTGGACCCAGCCAAGGTTACCCGTTCGGCATTGCAAAATGCTGCTTCGGTTGCCGGCCTGATCCTGACTACCGATGCAATGATCGCTGAACTGCCAGAAGACAAGTCGGCTGGCGGCATGCCAGGCGGCATGGGCGGTATGGGTGGCATGGGCGGTATGGACGGCATGATGTAATTGCGGCGGGGCCGGTATATCCGGTCCGTTGTCCTGCTTTGAAAAGCCTGCGATGGGTAACCATCGTGGGCTTTTTCTATTGAAGCCCCCGGTTCGAGATTTTGCGTGCTCAATACAGATGCATATACTTGGCGGTTATAAAGCCATGTCTAAATGTTCCTTCCCATGTGTAACAAACGCTTATAAAATAGGCACCTACTAAAAAAACATAATGGCGGCGAGATTGTTGATGTTTATGCAATCAGCTGCCTTTTTTCATTCTGAAATGATAGAAATCAAAGCAGTCACCCAGCGCTTCAATGGCGCACGCGGGCCGGTCGATGCGGTGCGCGATGTTAGCCTTGCGATCCGCAAGGGCGAGATCTTCGGCATCATCGGCCGCAGCGGCGCCGGCAAAAGCACGCTGGTGCGTTGCCTTAACCTGCTGAACCGCCCTACTTCCGGCGCCATTATTGTCGACGGCAAAGACATGACTACGCTCAACGCAGAGCAGTTGCGCAGCGCACGGCGCGAGATCGGCATGATTTTCCAGCATTTCAACCTGCTGTCGTCGCGTACCGTCTACGACAATATCGCGCTGCCGCTGGAGCTGGCTGGCCTATCCAAGGCAGAGATTGCGAAGAAGGTCACGCCGCTACTGGAGCTGGTCGGCCTGACCGCGCTCAAGGATAGTTATCCGGCGCAAATCAGCGGCGGCCAAAAGCAGCGTGTCGGTATTGCACGTGCATTGGCCAATGAGCCGAAAGTCTTGCTGTCGGATGAAGCCACTTCTGCGCTTGATCCGGAAACCACGCGCTCCATCCTGGAGCTGCTGCGCAAAATCAATCGTGAGCTGGGCCTGACCATCGTCCTGATCACGCATCAGATGGAAGTCATCAAGATGATCTGCGACCGCATGGCGGTAATGGAAAGCGGCGAAGTGATTGAAACCGGTGAAGTGCTGGAGCTGTTCCGTTCGCCTAAGCATGAGGTGACGCGCGCCCTGATTGGCGATGTGATAGCGCAGGAGCTGCCGCAAGGCGTATTGCAGCGCCTGCGAGCACGGCTGGCGCAAAGCGACGCCGGCAGCGGCACCGATCATCTGTTCCGCTTTGCATTTACGGGCTCTGGCGTCGACCAGCCTTTGCTGTCGGAAGCGGTGCGCAAGTTCGACCTGGATTTCAATATCTTGCATGGCCAGATTGATGAAATACAAGGACAAGCGTTTGGCTCGCTAGCGATCCTGGCCAACGGCACCACTGAAAACATCCAGGCCGCCATGGCTTATCTGACCGCCCAGGGCGTCACCGTCGAGGAATTGAACCATGTCATCTGAAATGCTTGATCTGTTTTTATCGTCATTCGGGGAAACCCTGATGATGGTCGGCATCTCCGGCATCCTCGGCGCCCTGCTTGGCGTGCCGCTGGGAATTGCCCTCCACCTGACCGGCCGCGAAGGCGTTTTGCCGCATCCGATTTTCAACCGCGTTGCGGGGCTGATCGTGAATGCCGTCCGCTCGACGCCATTCATCATCTTGCTGGTAGCGGTGATTCCCTTCACCCGTTTTTTCGTCGGCACCTCGATCGGCACCGCAGCCGCGATCGTACCTTTGACGATTGCTTCCGCGCCCTTCATCGCGCGGCTGGTGGAAACCGCCTTGCGCGAGGTCGACCGCGGCTTGATCGAAGCAGCGCAGGCGATGGGAGCGACTACCTGGCAAATCGTCTACAAGGTATTGGTGCCAGAAGCGTTCGCGGGAATTGTGGCCGGCCTGACGATTACGTTTGTGAGCCTGGTAGGTTACTCTGCGATGGCCGGCGCGATTGGCGGCGGCGGGCTGGGTGACCTGGGGATACGCTATGGCTATCAGCGTTTCTTGCCTGAGGTGATGCTGCTGGTGGTAGTGATATTGATTGTGTTTGTGCAGCTGGTACAGACACTGGGCGACATCCTGGTGCGCCGCCTCAGCCATCGCTGATTGTTGAAATCCTGGACAGCTTTGCTACACAGGATTCGTCATGATTTTTGAAAGGAAGAAAATGAATCGTCGTCAATTAATACAATTTTTTGCCGGACTGAGCGTGATCGCTGGTTTCGGCGCGGCTCCTTTTGCGGCCTCGGCGCAAGACAAGCCGATCAAGATCGGAGTTACCGGCGGCCCGCACGCGCAGATCATGGAAGTCGTCAAGAAAGTGGCGGCCAAGGACGGCTTGAACATCCAGATCGTCGAATTCAGCGACTATGTGCAGCCCAACGCAGCATTGGCCGCAGGTGACCTGGATGCCAACAGCTATCAGCATCTGCCTTACCTTGAAGCGCAGATCAAGGATCGCGGATACAAGCTGGTGAATGTCGGCTACACCATCACTTTCCCGATGGGCGTGTACTCGAAGAAAATCAAATCGCTCAAGGACCTGAAAAACGGCGCGCGTATCGGCATTCCGAATGATCCGACCAACGGCGGCCGTGCCCTGTTGCTGTTGCAGACGCAAGGTTTGCTGAAGCTGAAAGCCGATGCTGGCCTGAAAGCGACGCCGCTGGATATCGCCGACAATCCGAAGAAACTGAAGATTGTCGAGATCGACGCAGCACAATTGCCGCGCTCGCTAGATGACCTGGATGCCGCTGCAATCAACGGCAACTACGCAGAATCGGCTGGCCTGGACCCGACCAAGGACGGCATCGCCATCGAAGCTGCAAAAGGGCCTTATGCCAACGTGATCGCAGTACGCGCCGCAGACAAGGACAAGCCTTGGGTAGCCAAACTGGTGAAGGCTTACCATAGCCAGGAAGTGAAACAGTACGTTATGACACAGTTCAAGAGCTCGGTGATTTCCGCCTGGTAATCGGACACCGGATATGAAAAAGCCCGCGCTGCTAATACAGCGCGGGCTTTTTTTTGTTCCCAGGAAAATCGCGTGGCCAATAAAAAACGCAATGACATTCATTCGAAGTCATTGCGTTTTCATTTGCTACCCGGCGAAATACATTACTCCGAATACCAAGGCCAAGCGCTTACTTCCACTTGAAACCGTAGCCAAGGCTTATACCGGCATTGTGACCGGTAGTGCTGACCCCGGCCCCCCAGGCGCTCATGCCGGTTTTGCTGATGGACTTGAACTGCAGAGCCAGCGCGCCATAACCCTGATATGAGCCGATACCGACGCCCACCCCCTTTTCGCCCGCATCCAGAGTCGGCATTACTGCACCCGTCATCGCCATGCTCATGGCGATGCCCGAGTAAGCAATCCGTTGCACATTCCCGATCTGGTTCTGTACGTTATTCAGCTGGGACACATTCACGGCATCTGTCGGGTTGATACCTGGCGCAACATTGGTGATACGACGCTCGCTGCCGGCTGAGCCGACCGATACTGTATTTGCCTGGTCGGCCACCGAGTAGGCGCCCAATGCAACCGAATTGTTCGCCGTCGCTTGCGCACCGGCTCCCATCGCCACGGCATCGTTACCCGAAGCCAGGGCGTTATTACCAATCGCCACGGTAGGATCGCCAGTCGCCCTGGCGTTATAGCCAATCGCGACCGAACCGGCTTGCGACGCCAGAGCCCGGAAACCTACAGCGGTCGTATTGGTGTCGGTGGCCTGTGCGTTCGAACCTATTGCCGTCGCGCCATCCTTGGTCGCCTGCGCACACAGGCCGGAACCGGTAGCGTCCACGCCATTCACGCTGCCGCAAGTCGCCGCCGTCACGTTGTTGATCGCCGTACCGGAAGTGCCACGGGTCTGTACTGTGCCATCACTATTCGCCCCACCAATGGTGGTCGCGGCAATCGTTGCACCGTTCGCGGCGGCGGCATTGGACGCATCCACCAATGGCTTCAATGCCGTCGACAAGGACGTTGCGCCGTTCGTGATATTGCTCAATCCGCTCGACAGCGAAGTGACCTGGCTCAAGCCGGTCGACAGTGACGAAATGCCTGTCGACAAAGAGGAAATGCCGCTCGAGGTCGATGAAGACAGAGACGTGACATTACCGTTGGTGGTCGACAAGCCCGTCGACAAAGAATTGACGTTCGACGTGTTGCTCGACAGACCCGTCGACAGTGAATTGATACTGCTGATGTTGGTGGACAAGCCGGTCGAGGTTGAAGTCGACAAGGAGTTGACGTTGCTGTTGGTGCTGCTCAAGCCGGTCGACAATGAATTAATGCCGCTCGTCACCGTGCTCAATCCACTTGAAGTCGACGACGACAAAGACGACAACTGGCCGAAGTTAACCGCATCTGTTGGTCGCGTACCCGCTGCAACGTTGGTAAGAATGACTGGTGCAGTAGCGCCAGCGCCTCCTAACGTAACACTCGAATGAGCAGCATTATCGTATTGAACCGAATTCGCAACTCCTGTTGACAAGGATGCGATACCAGTTGATGTCGACGTCGACAACAATGTCACGTTGCTGTTCGTTGTGCTCAACCCCGTGGACAGCGAGACGATGCCGGTCGACAGTGACGTTACATTGCTGTTGATGCCGCTCAAGCCAGTCGACAGCGAGGTCACTGTACTGTTGGTGGTGCTCAGACCGGTCGACAAGGAGCCAATGTTGCTGGCGTTGGTGCTAATGCCTGTTGATGCCGAAGTCGACAACGACGTCACATTGCTGTTGGTGGTGCTCAAGCCAGTCGACAACGAACCGATGTTGCTGGCATTGGTGCTGATGCCTGTCGATGTTGACGTCGACAACGAGGTCACATTGCTGTTGGTGGTGCTCAATCCGGTCGACAGCGAACCGATGTTGCTGGCGTTGGTGCTGATGCCGGTCGAGGTCGACGTGGACAACGACGTCACATTGCTATTGGTCGTGCTCAGGCCGGTCGACAGCGAGCCGATGTTGCTGGCGTTAGTGCTGATACCGGTCGATGCCGACGTCGACAGCGATGTCACGTTACTGTTGGTGGTGCTCAGGCCAGTCGACAGCGAACCAATATTGCTGGCGTTGGTGCTGATTCCCGTCGAGGTCGACGTCGACAACGACGTCACATTGCTGTTGGTCGTGCTCAGGCCGGTTGACAGCGAACCAATGTTGCTGGCGTTGGTGCTGATCCCTGTCGATGCTGAAGTCGACAACGATGTCACATTGCTGTTGGTGGTGCTCAAACCAGTCGACAACGAACCGATGTTGCTGGCGTTCGTGCTGATACCTGTCGATGTTGACGTCGACAGCGAGGTCACATTGCTGTTGGTCGTGCTCAGACCGGTGGACAAGGAACCGATGTTGCTGGCGTTGGTGCTGATCCCAGTCGAGGCTGAAGTCGACAGCGAGGTTACGTTGCTGTTGGTGGTGCTCAGACCGGTCGACAGCGAACCGATGTTGCTGGCGTTGGTGCTGATACCGGTTGAGGTCGACGTCGACAGCGACGTCACGTTGCTGTTCGTTGTACTCAGACCTGTCGACAGCGAACCGATGTTGCTGGCGTTGGTGCTGATGCCGGTTGAGGTCGACGTCGACAGCGACGTCACATTGCTGTTGGTCGTGCTCAAGCCGGTCGACAACGAACCGATGTTGCTGGCATTGGTGCTGATCCCAGTCGAGGCTGAAGTCGACAGCGATGACACATTGCTGTTGGTCGTGCTCAAGCCAGTCGACAACGAACCGATGTTGCTGGCGTTGGTGCTGATCCCTGTCGAGGTCGACGTCGACAACGACGTCACGTTGCTGTTGGTCGTGCTCAACCCAGTTGACAACGAGCCGATATTGCTGGCATTGGTGCTGATCCCTGTCGATGTCGACGTCGACAGCGAGGTCACATTGCTGTTGGTCGTGCTCAAGCCGGTCGATAAGGAGCCGATGTTGCTGGCGTTGGTACTGATGCCGGTCGAAGCCGATGTCGACAGCGACGTCACGTTGCTGTTGGTCGTGCTCAAGCCTGTGGACAGCGAACCAATGTTGCTGGCGTTGGTGCTGATGCCGGTCGAAGTCGACGTCGACAGCGAGGTCACATTGCTGTTGGTCGTGCTCAAGCCGGTCGACAACGAACCGATGTTGCTGGCGTTGGTGCTGATGCCGGTCGAGGTCGAGGTCGACAACGACGTCACGTTGCTGTTGGTCGTGCTCAGACCGGTGGACAAGGAACCGATATTGCTGGCGTTGGTGCTAATCCCTGTCGAGGTTGACGTCGACAGCGAGGTCACATTGCTGTTGGTGGTGCTCAAACCAGTCGACAGCGAACCAATATTGCTAGCGTTGGTGCTGATCCCTGTTGATGTCGAAGTCGACAGCGACGTTACGTTGCTATTGGTGGTGCTCAAACCAGTCGACAGCGAACCGATATTGCTGGCGTTGGTGCTAATCCCTGTCGAGGTTGACGTCGACAGCGAGGTCACATTGCTGTTGGTGGTGCTCAAACCAGTCGACAGCGAACCAATATTGCTAGCGTTGGTGCTGATCCCTGTTGATGTCGACGTCG
The DNA here is from genome assembly GCF_000786695.1 of Collimonas arenae. Taxonomy (NCBI): domain Bacteria; kingdom Pseudomonadati; phylum Pseudomonadota; class Betaproteobacteria; order Burkholderiales; family Oxalobacteraceae; genus Collimonas; species Collimonas arenae. The sequence continues at coordinate 4,788,069 of NZ_CP009962.1, forward strand.
ACAGCGACGTTACGTTGCTATTGGTGGTGCTCAAACCGGTCGACAGCGAACCGATATTGCTGGCGTTGGTGCTGATGCCGGTCGATGTCGATGTCGACAACGACGTCACGTTGCTGTTGGTCGTGCTCAATCCGGTCGACAGCGAACCGATATTGCTGGCGTTGGTGCTGATGCCGGTCGAAGTCGATGTCGACAGCGATGTCACGTTACTGTTGGTGGTGCTCAGGCCGGTCGACAAAGAACCTATATTGCTGGCGTTGGTGCTGATGCCAGTCGAGGCGGACGTCGACAGCGAAGTCACATTGCTATTGGTGGTGCTCAAACCAGTCGACAGCGAACCGATATTGCTGGCGTTGGTGCTGATGCCGGTCGATGTCGATGTCGACAACGACGTCACGTTGCTGTTGGTCGTGCTCAATCCAGTCGACAGCGAACCGATATTGCTGGCGTTGGTGCTGATGCCAGTCGAGGCGGACGTCGACAGCGACGTCACATTGCTATTGGTCGTGCTCAAACCAGTCGACAGCGAACCAATGTTGCTGGCGTTGGTGCTGATCCCTGTCGATGTCGAAGTCGACAGCGAGGTCACGTTGCTGTTCGTTGTACTCAGACCTGTCGACAGCGAACCGATGTTGCTGGCGTTAGTACTGATGCCGGTCGATGCCGAAGTCGACAGCGAGGTCACGTTGCTGTTTGTCGTGCTCAGGCCAGTGGACAACGAACCAATATTGCTGGCGTTGGTGCTGATCCCTGTCGAGGTCGAGGTCGACAACGACGTCACGTTGCTGTTGGTCGTGCTCAGACCGGTGGACAAGGAACCGATATTGCTGGCGTTGGTGCTGATGCCGGTCGAAGCCGATGTCGACAGCGACGTCACGTTGCTGTTGGTCGTGCTCAAACCAGTCGACAACGAACCGATGTTACTGGCGTTGGTGCTGATCCCTGTGGAAGTTGACGTCGACAGCGAGGTTACGTTGCTGTTGGTGGTGCTCAGGCCGGTCGACAACGAACCGATGTTGCTGGCGTTGGTGCTAATCCCGGTCGAAGTTGAAGTCGAGAGCGACGTCACGTTGCTGTTGGTGGCGCTCAGACCGGTCGACAACGAACCGATATTGCTGGCGTTGGTGCTAATGCCCGTTGAGGCGGACGTCGACAGCGAGGACACATTGCTATTGGTGGTGCTCAAACCAGTCGACAATGAACCGATGTTGCTGGCGTTGGTGCTGATGCCAGTCGATGTCGAAGTCGACAACGACGTCACATTGCTATTGGTTGTGCTCAGGCCAGTCGACAGCGAAGTAATACCGGTCGACGCCGAGGTCGACAATGAAGTCACGTTGCTGTTGGTCGTGCTCAAGCTACTTGAAGTAGACGACGATAAAGATGACAGTTGGCTGAAATTAACGGCATCAGTTGCGTTCGCCCCAGGTGCAACATTAGTGAGGGTAACTGGAGCTGTAGCACTTGCACCGCCCAGCGTGACGCTTGTGTGACTAGGACTATCATATTGAACTGAATTAGCAATTCCAGTTGAAGCCGATGTCGACAAGGAAGTCACATTGCTATTAGTGATGCTCAGGCCCGTCGACAGTGAAGTGATACCGGTCGATGTCGAGGTAGATAACGAAGTCACGTTGCTACTGGTGGTACTCAAGCCAGTGGACAACGAAGTGATGCCAGTCGAGGCCGAGGTAGATAACGAAGTCACATTGCTATTGGTGGTGCTCAGGCCAGTCGACAGCGAAGTAATGCCAGTCGAGGCAGATGTCGACAACGAAGTCACATTGCTATTGGTCGTGCTCAAGCCAGTGGACAACGAAGTGATGCCAGTCGAAGCCGAAGTCGACAAGGAAGTCACGTTGCTATTGGTGGTGCTCAAGCCAGTGGACAACGAGGTGATGCCGGTCGAGGCAGACGTCGACAAGGACGTCACATTGCTATTGGTCGTGCTCAGGCCAGTTGACAACGAAGTGATACCAGTCGAGGCCGAGGTAGACAACGAAGTCACGTTGCTATTGGTGGTGCTCAGGCCAGTCGACAACGAGGTGATACCGGTCGAAGCCGAGGTCGACAAAGACGTGACGTTGCTATTAGTCGTGCTCAGGCCAGTCGACAACGAGGTGATGCCGGTCGAAGCAGAGGCCGACAAAGACGTCACGTTGCTATTGGTGGTGCTCAGGCCGGTCGACAACGAAGTGATGCCGGTCGAAGCCGACGTCGACAGTAAAGTCACATTGCTGTTAGTCGTGCTCAAGCCAGTCGACAGCGAAGTGATGCCAGTCGACGCTGATGTCGACAACGAAGTCACGTTGCTATTAGTCGTGCTCAGGCCAGTCGACAACGAGGTGATGCCGGTCGAAGCAGAGGCCGACAAAGACGTCACGTTGCTATTGGTGGTGCTCAGGCCGGTCGACAACGAAGTGATGCCGGTCGAAGCCGACGTCGACAGTAAAGTCACATTGCTGTTAGTCGTGCTCAAGCCAGTCGACAGCGAAGTGATGCCAGTCGACGCTGATGTCGACAACGAAGTCACGTTGCTATTAGTCGTGCTCAGGCCCGTCGACAGCGAAGTGATGCCAGTCGAGGCCGATGTCGACAAAGAAGTCACATTGCTATTGGTCGTGCTCAGGCCAGTTGACAACGAAGTGATACCAGTCGAAGCTGAGGTCGACAAGGACGTTACGTTGCTATTGGTGGTACTCAAGCCAGTCGACAACGAGGTGATACCAGTCGAAGCCGAGGTCGACAAGGAAGTCACATTGCTGTTGGTCGTGCTCAGGCCAGTAGACAACGAGGTAATCCCGGTCGAGGCAGAAGTCGACAACGACGTCACATTGCTATTGGTCGTGCTCAGGCCGGTCGACAACGAAGTGATACCAGTCGAGGCCGAGGTCGACAACGAAGTCATGTTGCTATTGGTCGTACTCAAGCCAGTCGATAGCGAAGTGATACCGGTCGACGCAGAGGTCGACAGCGAGGTCACATTGCTATTGGTGGTGCTCAAACCAGTCGACAGCGAGGTGATGCCGGTCGAGGTCGACGTCGACAAGGACGTCACATTGCTATTGGTCGTGCTCAGGCCGGTCGACAACGAAGTGATGCCGGTCGAAGCCGAGGTCGACAAGGAAGTAATCCCGGTCGAGGCAGATGTCGACAACGAAGTCACGTTGCTATTAGTCGTGCTCAAGCCAGTGGACAACGAGGTAATGCCGGTCGATGCCGAGGTCGACAGCGAAGTCACATTGCTATTAGTCGTGCTCAAGCCAGTCGACAACGAAGTGATGCCGGTCGACACCGAGGTCGACAGCGAACCGATTTTGCTGGCGTTGGTGCTGATACCAGTCGAGGCCGAAGTCGACAAGGAAGTCACGTTGCTATTGGTCGTACTCAAGCCAGTGGACAACGAGGTGATGCCAGTCGAGGCAGATGTCGACAAGGAAGTCACATTGCTGTTGGTCGTGCTCAGGCCGGTCGACAACGAAGTGATACCGGTCGAGGCTGAGGTCGACAACGAAGTCACATTGCTGTTCGTGGTACTCAAGCCAGTGGACAACGAGGTAATGCCGGTCGATGCCGAGGTCGACAACGAAGTCACATTGCTGTTCGTCGTGCTCAGACCAGTCGACAATGAAGTGATCCCAGTCGAGGCAGAGGTCGACAACGAAGTCACATTGCTGTTCGTCGTGCTCAGACCAGTCGACAATGAAGTGATCCCAGTCGAGGCAGAGGTCGACAACGAAGTCACATTGCTGTTCGTCGTGCTCAGACCAGTCGACAATGAAGTGATCCCAGTCGAGGCAGAGGTCGACAACGAAGTCAGCTGGCTGACATTCACAGCATCGGTATTCGCTATACCGGCAGCTACACTAGTTAATCTCTGACCATTCAGGCTTAAACCATTGATGACCGAGCCTGTACTGTTTACATTGATTTGCCCACCAATGGAAATGCTCGTGGGGTCAGTAGCACTAGTCCCCACGCCCGGCGTGTAGAAAAGGACCCGGTTGGTCTGGGTTGTGGCATTGCTAATGCTGCAACCCGCATTGAGGGCAACCTGAACAGTTCCACCGTCCGCAACCTGGCTACAGGAGGTGTCGTTGTTGTCATTCACGTATATGCCGCCCCCGGCATAGGCTGCGCCGGGCAGCAAAAACTCAGCAAGCGCTATCGATGCAGCCGCAACCGCAGCCGTCTTTGTGCTGCTGCGTTTGCCACGCGCTTTTGCATTTTCGGACACAGCGATCCAGGTACCGAGTGTTTCGTTATAGACGGTGCGGTAAATTTTATTCATGGTTGGCTTTATACAAAAGTAAATGCGGCTTGCAATAAGGGATCCGATGGATCGCGCGGAAACTGCTAACGGAAAAGACTAGGCGGAAAATAAAAAGCGACTTGCGGAGAGCAAACGCTGCGCGGTTCCAAGGGAAAATGCGATGCCTACAAAAAAAACAAGGCTGGAAAGCCGCGTCAATTTTTGTTTTGCAATGTTAAAAATCACACTACAAGCCAGCGATGGCTCAATGCTTGTCACTTGATGCAATTTGTTCATATTCCCCCCTGGAAAATTAAGCGTTGCTCCAACCGCAAAGAACTCTTTAATCGCATCAAAGGTGACGGAATCAATTAAACGGGTCTATTTCTTCCCTACTGCCGCTTTACATTGAAGAGCTCTGATAATTCATGAGACAGCCGAAATTTATCACCGCCTCTTGTTTTAATTTTCACAACTTAACAATCTTTGACATTACGTAACATTTATTAACACTTTGATTTCCGCAGGCCAATTATCTGTCTCATCAACACCACTAAAACTGCTACGCAGCAACTAATATTTCGGCCTCAAATTCCCCAAAAAGAAAATGCCAAATAACCGCGTAGAAATAATTATTACGTTCGAGCTATAAAAACCCAGCAATGAACAAGTCATCGCTGGGTTTTGTTTTAGGTTTCCGTACTGCTTATCCCATACGGCTTGCAATCAATTGCTGCTCAATGAAATTACCAGAGCTTGAAATCGACCCCGGCAGATACGCCCCAGGCGCTGCCGGTCGTACTGACGCCAACACCCCAGGTATTGTTGCCGCTGCGGTTTTTCGCGCGGAACTGCAACGCTAACGCGCCATAACCTTGGTAAGAACCAATGCCCACGCCAACCCGGCCTTCACCTGGCTCCAGCGCAGAAGTCACCGCGCCCGACATCGCCATGCTCATGGCGATGCCCGAGTAAGCAATCCGTTGCACATTCCCGATCTGGTTCTGTACGTTATTCAGCTGGGACACATTCACGGCATCTGTCGGGTTGATACCTGGCGCAACATTGGTGATACGACGCTCGCTGCCGGCTGAGCCGACCGATACTGTATTTGCCTGGTCGGCCACCGAGTAGGCGCCCAATGCAACCGAATTGTTCGCCGTCGCTTGCGCACCGGCTCCCATCGCCACGGCATCGTTACCCGAAGCCAGGGCGTTATTACCAATCGCCACGGTAGGATCGCCAGTCGCCCTGGCGTTATAGCCAATCGCGACCGAACCGGCTTGCGACGCCAGAGCCCGGAAACCTACAGCGGTCGTATTGGTGTCGGTGGCCTGTGCGTTCGAACCTATTGCCGTCGCGCCATCCTTGGTCGCCTGCGCGCACAGGCCGGTACCGGTAGCGTCCACGCCACTCACGCTGCTGCAGGTCGCTGCCGTCACGTTGTTGATTGCCGTGCCGGAAGTGCCGCGTGTCTGAACCGAGCCGTTGCTGTTGGCGCCGCCAATGGTCGTGCCGCCCAGCGTTCCCCCTGTCGCCGTCGCGTTCTTGGAAGCATCCACCAGCGAAGTAAGCGTCGTCGACAAGGACGTTGCGCCGTTCGTGATATTGCTCAATCCGCTCGAGAGCGAAGTCACCTGGCTCAAGCCGGTCGACAAAGAGGAAATGCCGCTCGAGGTCGATGAAGACAGAGACGTGACATTACCGTTGGTGATCGACAAGCCCGTCGACAAAGAATTGACGTTCGACGTGTTGCTCGACAGCCCCGTCGACAGCGAATTGATACTGCTGGTGTTGGTGGGCAAGCCGGTCGAGGTTGAAGTCGACAAGGAGTTGACGTTGCTATTGGTGTTGCTCAGACCAGTCGACAACGAATTGATGCCACTCTTCACCGTGCTCAATCCACTTGATACCGACGACGACAAAGACGACAACTGGCCGAAGTTAACCGCATCCGTTGTCTGCTTACCCGCTGCAACGTTAGTAAGAATGACTGGTGCAGTAGCGCCAGCGCCTCCTAACGTAACACTCGTGTGAGCAGGATTATCGTACTGAACTGAATTCGCAACTCCCGTTGACAACATTGCCACGTTGCTGTTCGTTGTGCTCAACCCAGTGGACAGCGAAACGACGCCCGTCGACAGCGAAGTCACATTGCTGTTGGTGGTGCTTACGCCGGTTGATAACGAACCGATATTGCTGTTCGTGGTACTCAAGCCAGTCGACAGCGAGGTCACTGTACTGTTGGTGGTGCTCAGCCCCGTCGACAGCGAACCGATATTGCTGGCATTGGTGCTGATGCCGGTCGAGGTCGAAGTCGACAGCGAAGTCACGTTGCTATTGGTCGTGCTCAGCCCGGTCGATAACGAACCGATATTGCTGGCGTTAGTGCTGATCCCGGTTGAGGTCGAAGTCGACAGCGAAGTCACGTTGCTGTTGGTCGTGCTCAAACCAGTCGACAACGAACCAATATTGCTGGCGTTAGTGCTGATCCCTGTTGATGTCGAAGTCGACAGCGACGTCACGTTGCTATTGGTGGTGCTCAAACCAGTCGACAGCGAACCGATATTGCTGGCGTTGGTGCTGATGCCGGTCGAAGTCGACGTCGACAGCGAGGTCACGTTGCTGTTGGTCGTGCTCAATCCGGTCGACAGCGAACCGATATTGCTGGCGTTGGTGCTGATGCCGGTCGAAGTCGATGTCGACAGCGATGTCACGTTACTGTTGGTGGTGCTCAGGCCGGTCGACAACGAACCGATGTTGCTGGCGCTGGTGCTGATCCCTGTGGAAGTTGACGTCGACAGCGAGGTCACGTTGCTATTGGTGGTACTCAAGCCAGTCGACAGCGAACCGATGTTGCTGGCGTTGGTGCTGATCCCTGTCGATGTCGAAGTCGACAACGAGGTCACATTGCTATTGGTGGTACTCAAGCCAGTCGACAAGGAAGTGATGCCCGTCGAAGCAGAAGTCGACAACGAAGTCACATTACTATTGGTCGTGCTCAGGCCAGTCGACAAGGAAGTCACGTTGCTATTGGTCGTGCTCAAACCAGTCGACAGTGATGTGATACCGGTCGATGCCGAAGTCGACAAGGAAGTGACATTGCTATTGGTCGTGCTCAAGCCAGTGGACAGCGAGCCGATATTGCTAGCGTTGGTGCTGATCCCTGTCGAGGCGGACGTCGACAGCGAGGTCACGTTGCTATTGGTCGTGCTCAGACCAGTCGACAACGAACCGATGTTGCTGGCGTTCGTGCTGATCCCTGTCGATGCTGAAGTCGACAACGATGTCACATTGCTATTGGTGGTGCTCAAACCAGTCGACAGCGAACCAATGTTACTGGCATTCGTGCTGATCCCTGTCGACGCCGAAGTCGACAACGACGTGACGTTGCTGTTGGTGGTGCTCAGGCCAGTCGACAACGAACCAATGTTGCTGGCGTTAGTGCTGATGCCGGTCGAAGTCGATGTCGACAGCGATGTCACGTTACTGTTGGTGGTGCTCAGGCCAGTCGACAGCGAGGTAATACCAGTCGAGATCGAGGTCGACAATGACGCCACATTACTATTTGTTGCGCTTAAGCCAGTCGACAGCGAAGTAATACCGGTCGAGGCAGAAGTCGACAACGACGTCACATTGCTATTGGTGGTGCTCAAACCAGTCGACAACGAACCGATATTGCTGGCGTTGGTGCTGATCCCTGTCGAGGCTGAAGTCGACAACGACGTTACGCTGCTGTTGGTCGTGCTCAAGCCAGTTGACAACGAGCCGATATTGCTGGCATTGGTGCTGATCCCTGTCGATGTTGAGGTCGACAGCGATGTCACGTTGCTATTGGTGGTGCTCAAGCCAGTCGACAGCGAACCGATGTTGCTGGCGTTGGTGCTGATACCGGTCGAGGTCGAGGTCGACAACGAGGTCACATTGCTATTGGTGGTACTCAAGCCAGTCGACAAGGAAGTGATGCCCGTCGAAGCTGACGTCGACAACGAAGTCACATTGCTATTAGTCGTGCTCAGGCCAGTCGACAGTGATGTGATACCGGTCGATGCCGAAGTCGACAAGGAAGTGACATTGCTATTGGTCGTGCTCAGGCCGGTCGACAACGAACCGATGTTGCTGGCATTGGTGCCGATGCCCGTTGAAGTTGAAGTCGACAACGAAGCCACATTGCTATTGGTCGTGCTCAGACCCGTCGACAACGAGCCAATATTGCTGGCGTTGATGCTGATCCCTGTCGAGGTCGAGGTCGACAACGAGGTAATACCGGTCGACAACGAGGTCACGTTGCTATTGGTCGTGCTCAAGCCCGTCGACAACGAACCAATATTGCTGGCGTTGGTGCTGATTCCGGTCGAGGTCGACGTCGACAATGAAGTCACATTGCTATTGGTCGTGCTCAGACCCGTCGACAACGAACCGATATTGCTGGCGTTGGTGCTGATGCCCGTTGAGGTCGATGTCGACAACGAGGCCACATTGCTATTGGTGGTGCTCAAGCCAGTGGACAAGGAACCGATATTGCTGGCGTTGGTGCTGATCCCTGTTGATGTCGAAGTCGACAGCGAAGTCACATTGCTATTGGTGGTGCTCAAGCCAGTGGACAGCGAACCGATGATGCTGGCGTTTGTGCTGATGCCAGTCGATGTTGATGTCGACAGCGAGGTCACGTTGCTATTGGTCGTGCTCAAGCCAGTCGACAACGAACCAATGTTGCTGGCGTTGGTGCTGATTCCGGTCGAGGTCGACGTCGACAATGAAGTCACATTGCTATTAGTCGTACTCACGCCAGTCGACAGCGAGGTGATACCGGTAGAAGTCGACGTCGACAGCGACGTCACATTGCTATTGGTGGCGCTCAAACCAGTCGACAACGAGGTGATACCAGTCGAGGTCGATGTCGACAGCGAGGTCACATTGCTGTTGGTCGTGCTCAAACCAGTCGACAGTGATGTGATACCGGTCGATGCCGAAGTCGACAAGGAAGTGACATTGCTATTGGTCGTGCTCAGGCCGGTCGACAACGAACCGATGTTGCTGGCGTTGGTGCTGATCCCGGTCGACGTCGAAGTCGACAGCGAGGTCACGTTGCTGTTGGTTGTGCTCAAACCAGTCGACAACGAACCGATGTTGCTGGCGTTGGTGCTGATCCCTGTCGATGCTGAAGTCGACAACGATGTTACATTGCTATTGGTGGTGCTCAAGCCAGTCGACAACGAACCGATGTTGCTGGCGTTGGTGCTGACCCCTGTCGATGCTGAAGCCGACAACGATGTTACATTGCTATTGGTGGTGCTCAAGCCAGTCGACAACGAACCGATGTTGCTGGCGTTGGTGCTGATACCAGTCGAGGTCGAAGTCGACAGCGAGGTCACGTTGCTGTTGGTCGTGCTCAGGCCGGTCGACAAGGAACCGATGTTGCTGGCGTTGGTGCTGATACCAGTCGAGGTCGAAGTCGACAGCGAGGTCACGTTGCTGTTGGTCGTGCTCAGGCCGGTCGACAAGGAACCGATGTTGCTGGCGTTGGTGCTGATCCCGGTCGACGTCGATGTCGACAGCGAGGTCACATTGCTGTTGGTCGTGCTCAGGCCGGTGGACAATGAACCGATGTTGCTGGCGTTGGTGCTGATGCCTGTCGAGGTCGAAGTCGACAACGACGACACATTGCTATAGGTGGTGCTCAAGCCAGTCGACAGCGAACCGATGTTGCTGGCGTTGGTGCTGATCCCTGTCGATGTCGAAGTCGACAACGAGGTCACATTGCTATTGGTGGTACTCAAGCCAGTCGACAGCGAACCGATGTTGCTGGCGTTGGTGCTGATCCCTGTCGATGTCGAAGTCGACAACGAGGTCACATTGCTATTGGTGGTACTCAAGCCAGTCGACAAGGAAGTGATGCCCGTCGAAGCAGAAGTCGACAACGAAGTCACATTACTATTGGTCGTGCTCAAACCAGTCGACAGTGATGTGATACCGGTCGATGCCGAAGTCGACAAGGAAGTGACATTGCTATTGGTCGTGCTCAAGCCAGTGGACAGCGAGCCGATATTGCTGGCGTTGGTGCTGATCCCTGTCGAGGCGGACGTCGACAGCGAGGTCACGTTGCTATTGGTCGCGCTCAAACCAGTCGACAGCGAAGTGATGCCGGTCGAAGCTGACGTCGACAACGAAGTCACATTGCTATTAGTCGTGCTCAGGCCAGTCGACAACGAAGCGATGCCGGTCGAAGCCGATATCGACAACGAAGTCACATTGCTATTAGTCGTGCTCACGCCAGTCGACAGCGAGGTGATACCGGTCGAAGTCGACGTCGACAGCGACGTCACATTGCTATTGGTGGCGCTCAAACCAGTCGACAACGAGGTGATACCAGTCGAGGTCGATGTCGACAGCGAGGTCACATTGCTGTTGGTCGTGCTCAAGCCGGTGGACAAGGAACCGATGTTGCTGGCGTTGGTGCTGATCCCGGTCGACGTCGAAGTCGACAGCGAGGTCACGTTGCTGTTGGTTGTGCTCAAACCAGTCGACAACGAACCAATATTGCTGGCGTTGGTGCTGATCCCCGTCGAGGTCGAAGTCGACAACGATGTCACATTGCTGTTGATGGTGCTCAGACCCGTCGACAGCGAACCAATGTTGCTGGCGTTGGTGCTGATGCCGGTCGAGGTCGAAGTCGACAGCGAGGTCACATTGCTATTGGTCGTGCTCAGGCCTGTGGACAGCGAACCAATGTTGCTGGCGTTGGTGCTGATCCCTGTTGATGTCGAAGTCGACAGCGAGGTCACGTTGCTATTGGTCGTGCTCAGACCAGTCGACAACGAACCAATGTTGCTGGCGTTGGTGCTGATCCCTGTCGATGCTGAAGTCGACAACGAGGTCACATTGCTATTGGTGGTGCTCAAACCAGTCGACAGCGAACCAATGTTGCTGGCGTTGGTGCTGATACCAGTCGATGTCGAGGTCGACAACGATGTCACATTGCTGTTGGTCGTGCTCAAGCCAGTTGACAACGAGCCGATATTGCTGGCATTGGTGCTGATCCCTGTCGATGTTGAGGTCGACAGCGATGTCACGTTGCTATTGGTGGTGCTCAAGCCAGTCGACAGCGAACCGATGTTGCTGGCGTTGGTGCTGATACCGGTCGAGGTCGAGGTCGACAACGAGGTCACATTGCTATTGGTGGTACTCAAGCCAGTCGACAAGGAAGTGATGCCCGTCGAAGCTGACGTCGACAACGAAGTCACATTGCTATTAGTCGTGCTCAGGCCAGTCGACAGTGATGTGATACCGGTCGATGCCGAAGTCGACAAGGAAGTGACATTGCTATTGGTCGTGCTCAGGCCGGTCGACAACGAACCAATGTCGCTGGCATTGGTGCTGATGCCCGTTGAAGTTGAAGTCGACAACGAAGCCACATTGCTATTGGTCGTGCTCAGACCCGTCGACAACGAGCCAATATTGCTGGCGTTGATGCTGATCCCTGTCGAGGTCGAGGTCGACAACGAGGTAATACCGGTCGACAACGAGGTCACGTTGCTATTGGTCGTGCTCAAGCCCGTCGACAGCGAAGTGATGCCTGTCGAGGCAGATGTCGACAACGACGTCACATTGCTGTTGGTCGTACTCAAGCCGGTCGACAACGAACCGATATTGCTGGCGTTGGTGCTGATGCCCGTTGAGGTCGATGTCGACAGCGAGGCCACATTGCTATTGGTGGTGCTCAGGCCAGTGGACAAGGAACCGATATTGCTGGCGTTGGCGCTGATCCCTGTCGATGTCGATGTCGACAACGAGGTCACGTTGCTATTGGTCGTGCTCAAGCCAGTCGACAACGAACCAATATTGCTGGCGTTGGTGCTGATTTCGGTCGAGGTCGACGTCGACAATGAAGTCACATTGCTGTTGGTCGTGCTCAAACCAGTCGACAGCGAGCCAATATTGCTGGCGTTGGTGCTGATCCCTGTCGAAGTTGAAGTCGAGAGCGACGTCACGTTGCTGTTCGTTGTGCTTAAACCAGTCGACAGCGAAGTGATGCCGGTCGAAGCTGACGTCGACAACGAAGTCACATTGCTATTAGTCGTGCTCAGGCCAGTCGACAGCGAAGTGATGCCTGTCGAAGCTGATGTCGACAAGGAAGTCACATTGCTGTTGGTCGTACTCAGGCCAGTAGACAACGAGGTGACCCCGGTCGAAGTTGAAGTCGAGAGCGACGTCACGTTGCTATTGGTCGTGCTCAAGCCGGTCGACAGCGAAGTGATGCCGGTCGAGGCCGAGGTCGACAACGAAGTCACATTGCTATTAGTCGTGCTCACGCCAGTCGACAGCGAGGTGATACCGGTAGAAGTCGACGTCGACAGCGACGTCACATTGCTATTGGTGGCGCTCAAACCAGTCGACAACGAGGTGATACCAGTCGAGGTCGATGTCGACAGCGAGGTCACGTTGCTGTTGGTCGTGCTCAAGCCGGTGGACAAGGAACCGATATTGCTGACGTTGGTGCTGATGCCGGTCGATGCCGAAGTCGACAACGATGTCACGTTGCTATTGGTCGTGTTCAAACCAGTCGACAGCGAGCCAATATTGCTGGCGTTGGCGCTGATCCCTGTTGATGTCGAAGTCGACAACGACGTGACGTTGCTGTTGGTGGTGCTCAGGCCAGTGGACAGCGAGCCAATGTTGCTGGCGTTTGTGCTGATGCCGGTTGATGTCGACGTCGACAACGAAGCCACGTTGCTATTGGTGGTGCTCAAGCCAGTGGACAACGAACCAATGTTGCTGGCGTTGGTACTGATCCCTGTCGAGGCTGAAGTCGACAGCGACGTCACATTGCTATTGGTCGTGCTCAGGCCAGTCGACAGCGAGGTGATACCGGTCGACGCCGAAGTCGACAAGGAAGTCACGTTGCTATTGGTCGTGCTCAAACCAGTCGACAGTGATGTGATACCGGTCGATGCCGAAGTCGACAAGGAAGTGACATTGCTATTGGTCGTGCTCAAGCCGGTGGACAGCGAACCGATGTTGCTGGCGTTGGTGTTGATGCCGATCGAGGTTGAAGTCGACAGCGAAGTCACGTTGCTGTTGGTGGTGCTCAAGCCAGTGGACAACGAACCAATATTGCTGGCGTTCGTGCTGATACCGGTCGATGTTGACGTCGACAGCGAGGTCACATTGCTGTTGGTCGTGCTCAAGCCAGTGGACAACGAACCGATGTTGCTGGCGTTCGTGCTGATGCCCGTCGAGGTCGACGTCGACAACGAAGTCACGTTGCTGTTTGTCGTGCTCAGGCCAGTCGACAACGAACCGATGTTGCTGGCGTTGGTACTGATGCCGGTCGAGGTCGAAGTCGACAGCGAAGTCACATTGCTGTTGGTGGTGCTCAGGCCGGTCGACAACGAACCGATGTTGCTGGCGTTGGTACTGATGCCGGTCGATGTTGACGTCGACAGCGAGGTCACATTGCTGTTGGTCGTGCTCAAGCCAGTGGACAACGAACCGATGTTGCTGGCGTTCGTGCTGATGCCCGTCGAGGTCGACATCGACAACGAAGTCACGTTGCTGTTTGTCGTGCTCAGGCCAGTCGACAACGAACCAATATTGCTGGCGTTGGTGCTGATGCCGGTCGATGCCGAAGTCGACAGCGAGGTCACATTGCTGTTGGTCGTGCTCAAGCCAGTCGACAACGAACCAATGTTGCTGGCGTTGGTGCTGATCCCTGTCGATGCTGAAGTCGACAACGATGTCACATTGCTGTTGGTCGTGCTCAAGCCAGTGGACAACGAACCGATGTTGCTGGCGTTGGTACTGATCCCTGTCGAGGCTGAAGTCGACAGCGACGTCACATTGCTATTGGTCGTGCTCAGGCCAGTCGATAGCGAAGTCACATTACTATTGACCGAGCTCAACCCTGTTGACAACGAAGTGATTCCCGTCGATGCAGAAGTCGACAACGACGTCACGTTGCTATTGGTCGTGCTCAGGCCAGTCGACAGCGAAGTCACATTGCTGTTGGTCGTGCTCAGGCCCGTTGACAACGAAGTGATACTAGTCGAAGCCGATGTCGACAGCGACGTCACGTTGCTGTTGGTGATGCTCAAGCCAGTCGACAGTGAAGTGATGCCGGTCGACGCCGATGTAGACAACGAAGTCACATTGCTATTAATCGTGCTCACGCCAGTCGACAGCGAGGTGATACCGGTCGAAGTCGACGTCGACAGCGACGTCACATTGCTATTGGTGGCGCTCAAACCAGTCGACAACGAGGTGATACCAGTCGAAGTCGAGGTCGACAAGGAAGTCACATTGCTGTTGGTCGTGCTCAAGCCAGTGGACAACGAACCGATATTGCTGGCGTTGGTGCTGATGCCAGTCGAGATCGAGGTCGACAATGACGCCACATTACTATTTGTTGCGCTTAAACCAGTCGACAGCGAAGTAATACCGGTCGAGGCAGAAGTCGACAACGACGTCACATTGCTATTGGTCGTGCTCAGGCCGGTCGACAACGAAGTGATACCAGTCGAGGCCGAGGTCGATAACGAAGTCATGTTGCTATTGGTCGTACTCAATCCAGTCGATAGCGAAGTGATGCCGGTCGACGCTGATGTCGACAGCGAACCGATTCTGCTGGCGTTGGTGCTAATCCCTGTTGATGTCGAAGTCGACAGCGAGGTCACGTTGCTGTTCGTGGTGCTCAGGCCAGTCGACAACGAAGTGATGCCGGTCGAGGCTGATGTCGACAACGACGTCACGTTGCTGTTGGTCGTACTCAAGCCGGTCGACAGCGAGGTGATGCCGGTCGAGGCTGATGTCGACAACGACGTCACGTTGCTGTTGGTCGTACTCAAGCCGGTCGACAGCGAGGTGATGCCGGTCGAGGCCGACGTCGACAAGGACGTCACGTTGCTGTTGGCCGTGCTCAAGCCAGTGGACAACGAGCCAATGTTGCTGGCGTTCGTGCTGATGCCAGTCGATGTCGAGGTCGACAGCGAAGTCACATTGCTGTTCGTGGTGCTCAGGCCGGTCGACAACGAAGTGATACCGGTCGAGGCCGAGGTCGACAATGACGCCACATTACTATTTGTTGCGCTCAAGCCAGTCGACAACGAGGTAATACCGGTCGATGCCGAAGTCGACAAGGAAGTCACATTGCTATTAGTCGTGCTCAGACCAGTCGACAGCGATGTGATGCCGGTCGAAGCCGAGGTCGACAAGGAAGTCACATTGCTATTAGTCGTGCTCAGGCCAGTCGACAATGAGCCGATGTTGCTGGCGTTGGTGCTAATCCCGGTCGAAGTTGAAGTAGAGAGCGACGTCACGTTGCTGTTCGTTGTGCTTAAACCAGTCGACAGCGAAGTAATGCTGGTCGAGGCAGAAGTCGACAACGACGTCACATTGCTATTGGTCGTGCTCAGGCCGGTCGACAACGAAGTGATACCAGTCGAGGCCGAGGTCGATAGCGAAGTGATGCCGGTCGACGCTGATGTCGACAGCGAACCGATTCTGCTGGCGTTGGTGCTAATCCCTGTTGATGTCGAAGTCGACAGCGATGTCACGTTGCTGTTCGCGGTGCTCAGGCCAGTCGACAGCGAAGTGATACCGGTCGAGGCCGACGTCGACAAGGACGTCACGTTGCTGTTGGTCGTGCTCAGACCGGTTGACAACGAAGTGATGCCGGTCGAGGTTGATGTCGACAACGAAGTCACGTTGCTATTGGTCGTGCTCAGGCCCGCCGACAGCGAAGTGATACCGGTCGACGCTGAGGTCGACAACGAAGTCACGTTGCTATTGGTCGTGCTTAGGCCAGTCGACAGCGATGTGATACCGGTCGAGGTCGAGGTCGACAAGGACGTCACGTTGCTATTGGTGGTACTCAAGCCAGTGGACAACGAAGTGATGCCAGTCGAGGCCGAGGTAGATAACGAAGTCACATTGCTATTGGTCGTGCTCAGGCCAGTTGACAACGAAGTGATACCGGTCGAGGCAGATGTAGACAAGGACGTCGCATTGCTGTTGGTCGTACTCAAACCGGTCGACAGCGAAGTGATACCGGTCGAGGCCGACGTCGACAAGGACGTCACGTTGCTATTGGTCGTGCTCAAGCCTGTCGAGAGCGAACCAATGTTGCTGGCATTCGTACTGATACCGGTCGAAGTCAAAGTCGACAAACTAGTAAGGTAAAACCTAGTGTTGTTAATATAGTTGACGCACGTAGAAGAGCCGTTATACAAGCTTCCCCCACTGCCTGCAGTACACACAGCTTCTGGCAGGGTCTGTGCAGATGCATTCTCTGGCGCAAACATAAATAACTGCGCAACGGCAGCGGCCGTTGCCAATACCGCAACCGCCGCCGAATTGCTACGCTTGCCGCGAGCAGCGGTATTTTCAGAGACAGCAACCCAGGTACCAAGGGTTTCGCTATATACGGTGCGGTAAATTTTATTCATGAATGGCTCTAAGCAAAAGTCACTGCGGCTTGCTGCACCAGATCAGACTGATCGAACAAGCGAGATCACATGGAAATGGGGACACTGAAAATGAAGCACTACTAAAGACTGCTAAATGGATGGCCGGCAGGTGTCATTTAGCCTCCGGCACGATGGCGCGAACCTGCCGCAACTATTTCGACGCTTGTAAGCGAGATTTTGAAAAAACTTATTTTGTGAAATTCATGCATCTCTTTACCCTGGAATTTGTTGCTTCCACGACCACAAAAAATTCAACCTCATCACATCAGAAAGCGGAGGCTCAGACAGCCTGGCTGCTTGATTCAGAGACTGATCGAAAATTTGACGCTCAGATAACTTGTAAGACAGGCGGAATTTGGTGCCGCTTTTCGCGCTTTACTCAAAGTAACAATATTGGACTTTAAGTAACATTTGTTGATGCCTTAAATTCTTTTTACAGACCAATTTGCTGCTTAAGTACTACCGAATCCACACCAGCACTGCCTTGAATTTATTTTGGCGTTTTGCTGAAGTGGAGATATTCCGGGTCACGAGGCATTCGCTGAATCCGAATCGTCTCGACAGTTCGCCAACATTCCAATTTGAACATCAATAAATGTCCAAACTCATGATTTCTGGGAAGTGCCAAATGTTAATTTCAATTAATATTTATGTCATCTAAATAAGTTCCCCAAAGTCGCCAATAAACAACAAATTTATTCATATATGACTATTGAAAAAAATGAGAAAGATGGGTTATCGCACTTAGAATTGATCGTATTTTTTTCTAAAAAAATCTATAAGTCATTATTTATAATGATAAATTTTAGTTATATGAAATTAAAATATCTAAAACAAATAATTTCCACAAGGAAAGCTTCTCAGCAAAAAATAGTTGACTGATTTGAAAATTAAACATGCTATGAGGAAATAAAAAGGTCGCTTATTTCTTTTTGGAAATGATAAATATGTTTCCTGGAGGGAATTAATCGAAATTGGGCAGTTTATTACCATGGATGTAACAAACGATGCTGCAACACGATCGATAGCACCTGACAGATGGCGTATCGTCTAGCTTGAACTTCAACCGCGTGCCGTAAAGATCCATCATTGTCTGGATATTGGTGCGGCCATTTATCGGTGGCAGGCTGCAGTTGAGACAGCGACGAGCTGATGAAAGAAGGCCTTGGCCACGCGATATTCCAGCGCTGCCAAAGGAAGGGGAAATGTTACGTTGATTGATAACTCGACAACTGCGAATGAGTCTGGCGCGGACAATAAAAAACCCGCAATAACGTCGTCATTGCGGGTTTCAGCTCGGTCAAGATGTTTTATCGGTTGTTGTCCTGTTCATCCCGCTCGGCTTTTTCAGCTTCTGCTTCCGCCTGGCGCCTTGCTATTTCCTCCTGATAAAGGGCCAGCAATGCCGCGCGTGTTTGCGGGGTCTCCAAACTGATGCGGCCAATCGCGCCCGTACGGTAATCTTGCAGCAGAGTGTGGGCGGCTTTCTCCAGATCTAGGTCGCCGCCTTTGAGGCGGAAACCACGACGCAGCGCCACGCCTTCGATAACGCTGACGCCGTCGATACCTTCGGTCTTGATGCCATAACGCGCTGTCAGCAACGGCGCATAGCGCAGCAATAATTCATCGGCCAAGAATGTCGCAACCTCTTCCTCGATCAACGCGTTGCTGCCGATGGCGTGGCTGGCCGCCAGCATCAGGCCGTCGCTCGGATGAGCGATCTTGGGCCACAACATACCGGGAGTATCGATCAGGACCATATTGTTGCCCAGGTACAGGCGCTGCTGCACCTTGGTTACTGCCGGTTCGTCGCCGACGGCTGCCACGCGCCGCTTCAGCAGTGCATTCATCAAGGTCGACTTGCCGACGTTGGGAATGCCCATGATCATCATGCGCAAGGGCTTCAGCGGCGTGCCGCGGTGCGGCGCCAGCGCCAGGCACAAACCCGGGATCTTGGCGACATCCGACGGCTTCTTGCAGCTCAGTGCCACGGCATGCACGTCTTTTTGGGCGTTGTAAAAATTAATCCAGGCCTGAGTAGCGACAGGATCGGCGAGATCGCTCTTGTTGAGGATTTTCAGGCAAGGGCGCTGGCGAAACACGCGCAGCTGTTCGATCATGGGATTGCAACTGGCTTGCGGCAAGCGACCGTCCAGCACTTCGATCACGAGATCGACCTTCTCCATAGCTTCCGCCGCCTTCTTGCGGGCGGCGTTCATATGACCTGGGAACCATTGTATGGACATGCGTTGTCTTGTCTGGCTAAAATAAACCGCTATTGTACGGACTTATTCTGCTTCTACCTCAACCCGGAGTCGCTTGCGTTGTATGAAGCGACGGCACAGATCGCCTTTTTACGAGGCCGACCACCGGCTACATTACCCAAAGGCAATTCGCTTGCCGGCCCATTACTCCAGTTCGGCCAGCACTTTCATGTGTGCGACCACGCTACGCCCCAGAGCGGAAAGGTCGTAGCCACCCTCCAGGCAGCTGACAATCCGGCCTTGTGCGTGCTCTGCCGCGACCGCCATTATTTGTCGCGTAAGCCAAGTGTAGTCAGCTTCGACCAAACCCATCTGCGCCATGTCATCTTCTTTGTGCGCGTCGAAACCGGCGGATACAAAAATCATTTGCGGCCGGTGCGCCACCAGGGCTGGCAGCCAGTGCTCGGTCGCCAGCTGCCGCACTGCCTTCCCGTCGCTATAAGCGGGTAAGGGAATGTTGACCGCATTACTGCCGGTCGCCTCGGCGCCGCAGTACGGATAAAACGGGTGCTGGAAGAAACTCACCATCAGCACCCGCGGATCCTGCGCAAAAATCTCTTCGGTGCCATTGCCGTGGTGGACATCGAAATCAACGATGGCGACCCGTTCCAACCCGTGCACCTCCATCGCATGGCGAGCGGCCAGGGCGACGTTGTTGAACAGGCAAAATCCCATTGATACGGTGGATGTGGCGTGATGCCCCGGCGGGCGGACTGAACAGAAAGCGTTGTCGATCTCTCCCGCAATGACAGCGTCGGTGGCGGCCAGTGCCGCGCCGGCTGCGCGCAAGGCTGCTTGCCAGCTATGCGCATTGACCGCGGTGTCCGGATCAAGCTGAAAGGTAACTGCCGTACCGGCCAGGGCCTGGCTATGCTGCCGCACCCGCGCGATCATCGCCGCGCTATGCACCCTCACCAGGTCGCTTTCCTGCGCCAGCGGCGCACTGCGATGATCCAGCAACTGGTCGATACGACTGGTGATCAGCTGGTCTTCAATCGCCTGCAGTCTTGATGGCGATTCCGGATGGCCGACACCCATGTCGTGCAGCTTGCAATCGGGATGCGTATAGAAAGCAGTAGTCAATTGATCTCGCCAAAAGTCATGCTGGATATAGTGCTAGTGTACACGGGGGTGCAACCTTGGTTTGGGTTGTGCGAAATGACGCGGACTGCATTTCTGCACTCCGGATCAAGCTTAATAATATTTTCTCAAAGAAACTAGGTTAACTCAGGGGAAGTTTGTATGATTCTCTCTCCGGAATCGCACCCTTATCAAACAAATCCATGTTCGCAAAAATCCACTCAGTAGCGCAGCAGGTCAGTCAGATCGTCGTCGGCAAGGACCATCAGATCCGCCAGGCATTGGTATGTCTGCTGGCTGGCGGACATTTATTGATCGAGGACGTGCCAGGCGTCGGCAAGACCACGCTGGCGCATGCGCTGGCGATTTCCCTGGGCTTGCGCTTCAATCGCCTGCAATTTACCAGCGATCTGCTGCCGGCGGATGTAGTCGGAATTTCCGTTTTCGACCGTGAAAAAAGCGGCTTTGTGTTTCATCCGGGGCCGGTATTCACTCAGGTGCTACTAGCCGACGAAATCAACCGGGCCACACCTAAAACCCAATCGGCATTGCTGGAGGCGATGGAAGAGCGCCAGGTCACCGCGGAAGGCGTAACACGCGACTTGCCGGAACCGTTCTTCGTCATCGCCACCCAGAACCCGGCGCACCAGGTCGGCACTTTCGCGTTGCCGGAATCGCAACTGGATCGCTTCCTGATGTGTCTGTCGCTAGGCTATCCGGATGCCGCCGCCGAACGGGCGCTACTCATGGGTGAAGACCGCCGCACCTTGCTCAAAGCGATTGTCCCGGTGATGCAAGCCGCTGAGCTGATCGAAGCCAGGCAGGCGCTGAAACTGATCCATACGTCCAGTGCACTGATCGATTATGTCCAGGCACTGGCTCATGCCTCGCGCCAGACTGGCCTGTTTGCCGAAGGCATGAGCCCGCGCGCCGCCATCGCGCTGTTGCAGGCGGCTCGTGCCTGGGCCGCGATGGAGGGACGCAATCACGTCATTCCAGAAGATGTCCAGGCCGTGCTGGTGCCGGTGACTGCGCATCGCCTGCGTCCGCTCAAAGCCCATACCGGCAGTGCCTTGGGCGTGCGCGACCTGGTATTGCAACTGATGAAGTCGGTTGCGGTTTAACAGCAGAGCGCTCGCGTTGCCATGCTGACGTCCCTGCGCAAGCAATTCCGCCACTGGCTGGACCAGTCCTTGTTCCAGCTGCGCGATGCCGAACCGGGCGAAGTGCTGCTCACCCAGCGCCGCGTATTCATCGTACCAAGCCGGCCGGGCCTGGCTTTTGCCTTCATGCTGGTGCTGCTGTTTTTGTGCTCCATCAACTACAACCTGAGTCTCGGCTTTGGCCTGACCTTCCTGCTGGCGGCATGCGCAGTCATCGACATGCATCTGACCTTCCGCAACCTGGCCTATCTGCAACTGGCGGCAGGAAAGGCTGCAGCTGTTTTTGCGGGCGAAGATGCGCTGTTCGAACTCCATCTTAGCAATCGCCGCAAGCATGCGCGCTACGCCATCTGGCTCGGCTTCATCGGCCGTGGCTTGCCGGCCATCGAACGGCCGATGGATGTGCCGGCGCATGGCGTCAGCCATCTGACGCTGGCGGTGACCACCAGCCATCGCGGCTGGCAGCCGGCACCAAGAATACGTTTGCAAACCCGTTTTCCGCTTGGCCTGCTGCGCGCCTGGAGTTACTGGCAGCCGGACAGCAAGGCGCTGGTTTACCCGCAGCCTGAAGCGTCGATATCGACACCACCGTTGCCGCTGGCGCCAATCGAGAAAAGCGATGGCAATGGCGTCGCCGGCCACCAGGATTTTGCCGGCATCCGCTCTTACCAGAGCGGCGACTCGCCCAAGCATCTGGCCTGGCGTCAGATCGCCAGGCTGGATACCGACATCGATCCTAAGCTGATCACCAAGCAATTCGAAGGCGGTGCGGTCAGCGACTTGTCGATTGACTATGCAGCGCTGCCATATGGGATGACGGTTGAAGATAAACTCTCGCGCATGACGCGCTGGATACTGGAAGCTGAAGCGCGCCAGCTGCCGTATGCCTTCCGCCTCGGCGATCATTTCTACGCCGCCGCGCTGGGACCGGCACACCAGCGCGCCTGCCTGCGCGCGCTGGCTTTGTATGAGGGCAGGACATGAAGCCAGCGCCCACCGCCGCCACCCTGCACCAGCTCAGGACCGAGCTGGAAAGCAAGCCGCTATTCCGCATTTCCAGTACCTATATGAAGACGCTGCCGCGCGACAAGAGCGATACCCTGCTGCTGCTCGGCGCTTGCAGCATGGTGTTGCTGCCGCATTTCCTGCATTTGTCCTGGTGGATTTCGTTACTCTGTGGCGGCCTGTTGTTATGGCGTGCCTGGATCACCTTGCGCGGCCAACGGTTGCCGCCGATGTGGCTATTGCTGCCGCTGGCGGCGCTAGTCATGGGTGCAGTCCGTCTGGATTACGGTACCTGGTTCGGGCGTGATGCAGGGGTCGCCATGCTGACGCTGCTCCTGACTTTCAAGCTCTTGGAAATGCGTGCCCGCCGCGATCTGTTCGTGACGCTGTTGCTGAGCTTCTTTCTGCTGCTCACTACCTTCTTCTATTCGCAATCGATTTTGTCGCTAATCTGGATGATCGCTACGCTGGCGCTGCTGCTGACTGCGCAGTTATCGTTCCAGTACACCGGCGCCGTACCGCCGCTCAGACAACGGCTGCGGCTGGGGGGCGTGATACTCGCCATGGCGTTGCCGCTGACGTTGGTCCTGTTCCTGGTGTTTCCACGGATTCAGGGACCGCTGTGGGGATTGCCCGGCGATGCCCACGGCGGCCGCACGGGCTTGTCCGACAGCATGACGCCGGGAAATATCTCGCAACTGGCTTTATCCGACGATATCGCTTTCCGCGTCAAATTTGCCGAAGCGGCGCCCGCGCCCGCTAAACGCTACTGGCGTGGCGTGGTCTTGAATGATTTCGATGGCCGCACCTGGACCCAGGGAAGGTTCAGCCGCGCTGCGATCGACACGACTGAACACATGCAGCAAGTCTCCATGCCCGCCGCGTCCAACCCAAGTGGCTTATTAGCGCACCAGCAAATCACACTGGAACCGAATGGCCAGCGCTGGCTGTTTGCGCTGGAAACGCCGCAACTGGCGCCGCTCCTCGATGGCGCCCAGACACGACTGACAGCGGATCACCAGATTCGCGCCGAACGGATCATCAATGAACGCGTGCGATACGATGTCGTATCCAACCTCGGCCCGGTACCTGCGACAGAATTCACGACGAATGAGCAACAGCGGTCGCTGGCGCTGCCGCCCGGCTTCAATCCCAGGACCCAGGAATTTGCCGCGAGCTTGCGCAAAAAATGGCCGGATGACGCGGCGCTGGTGAACTCGGTCCTGAACTTCTTCCACCGCGAAAATTTCAGCTACACCTTGGAACCACCTTTGCTGGGCAAGAATAGCGTTGACGACTTCCTGTTTTCCAGCCGCGCCGGTTTTTGCGAACACTATGCAAGCTCCTTCGTGGTGCTGATGCGCGCCGCCGGAATTCCGGCGCGCGTAGTGACCGGTTACCAGGGTGGTGAAATCAATCCGGTCGACGACATGATGACCGTCCGCCAATCCGATGCCCACGCCTGGGCCGAGGTCTGGCTGCCGCCGCGCGGCTGGGTCAGGGCCGATCCTACCGCGGCGGTAGCGCCGAACCGGATCGAAACCCAGCTCAGCAATGTGTTACCCCGCTCTTTCTTTGGCGGTCTGCTCGATGCAGCTCCCGGTCAGAGCAATTGGTGGTCGGCCCTGAGCGGTGGCGTCGCTCTGTTGCGCGCCAATTGGGAGGCGCTGGGCAATGGCTGGAACCAGTGGGTGCTCAATTACACGCCGGCCAGGCAAATGGGCTTCATGCATTGGCTGGGCTTGGACGAAATGGACTGGCGCACCCTAAGCATCCTGATGCTCGCCATCATCACAGTGGCCGTCGCCAGTGTGACGCTGCCTTTGCTGCTGGCGCGCAGCAAGAGCAAGCCGCTCGATACGGTATACTCCGCGCTGTGCGCCCAGATGGCGAGGCGTGGCCTGTCGCGGAACAAGCATGAAGGTCCAACGACTTATGGTCGCCGTCTGTGCGCCAGCGATTCGCCGTTGTCGCCTGCCGCCAAAATAGCGGTACAGCGCTTTATGGCATTGTACGAAAACCTGCAATATGGCGCCGAATCAAGCGCGGCACATGGAACTGACCACAAGCCACCGGCGCCTTTAATTGCTCAACTAAAATTACTGCTCTCTCAATGTCGATGAAATCAACTCTCCGCGCCCTTACTGCCGCCCAGCTGTGCGTCTTGGCAGTGGCGGTCGCCGCCAGTCCCAACCTGTTGGCGCAGCAAAGCACCGCTGTCAAGACCACCGCAGCCAAAGCTAGCGTACGCAAGGCCATGAACAATGCCGACGACGGCGAGTTCGCCAATTTCGCCGAATGGAAAGAGGTTTCCGCCTTCATCGACCAGATGGTCGAGAAACATGGTTTCGATCGTGCTGAACTGGTCACCATGTTTAACAAGGTGCGTTACGTCGACAGCGCGATCCAGTTGATGAAGCCGGCGCCGGCCAGCAAGCCGAAAAACTGGGCAGCCTACCGCGCACGCTTTGTCGAACCGGTGCGTATCCAGGCTGGCGTGGAGTTCTGGAATACTTATGCCGACGCCTTACGCCGCGCCGAAGCGCAATACGGCGTGCCGGCTGAAATTATCGTCGGCATTATCGGCGTAGAAACGGTGTATGGCCGCAACGTCGGCAGTTTCAGAGTGATGGATGCCATTACCACGCTAGCATTCGACTACCCGAACACACCGACACGTGAAGCGCGCATGGCTTTTTTCCGCGGCGAACTGGAAAGCACGCTGCTGTATGCCAAGGAATCGGGGATCGATCCGTTTACCCTGCTAGGTTCATATGCCGGCGCAATCGGCTGGCCGCAGTTCATGCCGAGCAGCATCCGGCAATACGGCGTGGATTTTGATGGCAAGGGTGTGATCGATCTGCGCAATTCTCCGATCGATGCGATTGGCAGCGTAGCCCATTATCTGGCCGAGCATGGTTGGAAAACCGGTATGCCGATCGTGTTTCCGGTAACTTTGTCGACGGACACCAGTGCGGAGAACCGCTGGCAGGCATTTATCGGCCGAGGCCTGGAAGCGAAGTATTCGGTGGATGAACTGACGGCGGCCGGCGTGGTGCCGGGCGTAGTCCTGCCGAACGACATGCGGTTCGGCCTGATCGACCTGCAGAATGGCCAAAATCCCGCCGAGTATTGGATCGGCACCGATAATTTCTACGCCATCACGCAATACAATCGCAGTTTCTTTTACGCGATGTCGGTGGTCGACCTCGGACGTGCGGTCAGAGTAGCCCGCGAGCAGTAATAACGGACTAGCGGCGCTGACAACCGCAAGCCGTCAGGGATTGCTGACTGCCAGTTCGACTTCCACGGTCTGGTCATTGGCTGTCAGCCAGATCTGCGCGTCCTGGATAGTGCATTGAAGCTGCATGTTGCGCTGAGCGAAGCGGGTCAGCGCCTCGCTGCTGGCGGCGGCGATATTGATGACAGTCAGGTTGCGCGCGCGCGCCACCTTGCTGGCAATCTGACTCCACCAGATATGGCTGGTGCTGCTATAGCTGTACACGATCACCTGCGCTGCACGGCCGCACGCTTTGAGGATGCGTTTTTCATCCGGCTGCCCGACTTCAATCCAGAGATCGATAGCGCCGGTCAGGTCCTTGGCCCATAAATCCGGTTCTTCCGCATCCGATAAGCCTTTGCCGAATACCAGGGCGGGGGATGCGTGGAGAGCAAATGCCAGCAGGCGCACCATCATGCGCTCATCGGTTTCCGACGGATGACGGGCCAAAGTCAACGCGTGTTCCTGATAATAATGACGGTCCATATCTGCAATTTGCAGATCGGCTTTGAAAATAGTTGCTTTAAGGGCCATAACGCCTATTGTTATATAAAGATGAATCAAACCCGGCGTGTTGCAGTCACGGGATCGGAAGAATAACCCGATTTCCCGGTACGGAAAACAAAATGACCACCGGTACGGCTCCACTGGCAGGGCTTGATGCTGCGGCACTCGTCCCTATATTTGTTTAAATTTTTTTGCAAACGTTATTACATAATCAATGAAAACTGCTTCCTCATCAGCTGATAAGGCATTCACCGACGAAGTAATCGCTCACACCAAGGTGTGGTTGGAGCGCGCTGTGATCGGGCTCAATTTGTGCCCGTTTGCCAAGGCTGTTTTTATCAAGGACCAGATCCGCTATGTCGTCAGCAATGCGCAGACACCCGAAGAACTGGTCGCGGACCTGATCCGAGAGCTGGAATTCTTGCAGGAAGCCGATCCCGAAAAGGTCGACACCACCTTGCTGATCCATCCTGATGTCCTGCGCAACTTCCTCGACTACAACGACTTTCTGGATGTCGCCGATGCCGCAGTCGAAGAACTTGATCTGGCCGGCGAGATTCAGGTAGCCAGCTTTCATCCCGAATATCAGTTTGCCGATACCGACATCGACGACATCAGCAACTACACCAATCGCGCGCCCTACCCGACTTTACATCTGTTACGAGAAATCAGCGTGGAGCGTGCGGTCGATGCCTTCCCGGATGCATCGGAAATATTCAACAAAAATATGCAAACCCTGCATCAGCTTGGATTGGACGGCTGGCAAAAAATAATGAGGGGAGACGCAAACAAGCCTGAATCGATGCTTTGATTATTACTTGATGTTGCAAAAATGGTATTTTTCGCGGTTTTTTACTGAAAGTTACCAAATAGTAATAGACATCGTAACAAGAAAATTTTAAATTGAGCTTGTGCAACTTATTTGTATATTTGGTCACTAAACAAAGGTACCTTGTTTGTTACTAACCGAACGTACAACACGCTGTGCAATGTACCAAGCTGTATCAGTAGTTCCATGAAGAAATAAATAGGGAGTTTCTTTATGATAAAAATGTGCTCAAAATCAGTATAAAATACGGCAATTATAAAATTGCCAACAAAAACTGGGAGGTGCACTTGGTAATAGTTTTGTACATATTGCACAACCACTTCCCATATATCAACTAGGATAAACGGAAACAATTGATTATGACTAACACTACTCCAGACGCACCAACCAGCAACAAGCTTGATGAACAAGTGACGTATGATCCAAATCACTTGCTGGATTCGCTCATCGACAAGTTGCATTTGAAAAACGATGCGGCCCTGTCGCGCTCACTTGAGGTGGCGCCACCGGTCATCAGCAAAATCCGCCACCGTCGTTTGCCGGTTGGCGCATCGCTGTTGATTCGCATGCACGAAGTCAGCGATCTGACGATTCGTGAACTGCGCGCCTTGATGGGTGACCGCCGGGAAAAATTCCGTATCAGCGACAAGCAATTCAAGCCAAAGAGCAAGATCGAAGCCGAAAAACTGAAGTAATCGGCCTCAGGCTCCCCTGTCTAAAGCGCTGTTCGCAGTTGCTTTAGGCAGGGAAAACGCCGGTAGATAAATAGCGGTCGCCGCGATCGCAGACGACAAAAACAATCGTCGCGTTTTCTACTTGCTGTGAAATCCGCAACGCCACTTCGCAAGCCCCCGCTGCGGATATCCCGCAGAAAATCCCCTCTTCACTCGCCAGCCTGCGCGCCATATGCTCTGACGCCGCCTGACTGACCGTTTCCGTCTGGTCAACCTTCGAATGATCGAATATTTTTGGCAAATACGCTTCCGGCCATTTACGGATGCCAGGAATTTGCGAGCCTTCTTCCGGCTGCGCACCGATGATGCGGATCGCCGGGTTCTGTTCCTTGAGGTAGGTGGAAACACCCATGATGGTGCCAGTGGTACCCATGGCGCTGACGAAATGGGTAATCCGTCCTTCGGTATCGCGCCAGATTTCCGGGCCGGTGGTTTCGTAATGAGCCAACGGGTTGTCAGGATTGGCAAACTGATCCAGGATCAGGCCCTCACCATCTTTCTGCATTTTTTCGGCCAGGTCGCGGGCATATTCCATGCCGCCGGTCTTTGGCGTCAAGATGATCTTGGCACCATACGCTGCCATGCTCTGACGTCGTTCTTCACTCAGATTTTCCGGCATGAGCAGCACCATCTTGTAGCCGCGCATGGCAGCCACCATCGCCAGAGCGATGCCGGTATTACCGCTGGTGGCTTCGATCAAGGTATCGCCGGGCTTGATCTGCCCGCGCATTTCGGCATGCTTGATCATCGACAAGGCCGGCCGGTCTTTCACGGAACCGGCGGGATTATTGCCTTCCATCTTGCCCAAGATTACATTATTGCGCTGTTCGGCATCGCTGCCGGGAATGCGTTTGAGTTGTACCAGAGGGGTATTGCCGATGGTGTCTTCGATAGTCAGATAAGGCATAGTGTAATCAGGCGTCTTGTGCAAAGAGCTCATTTTAATATGAGACTTTATTACGCGTATGAAAGCCTGACAAAGCGCAGCCGGCGGCGCTGGATAACAACGCATTCTGCCGGAGGAGGAGAAAGCCCCCGGGAGCCGCAACGAGCCTGCATAAGCAGCAATTGCGCTGTGCGGCCCGGGGGAATGGCCAGTCTGGCGCCGCTACTTGGACTTGGCCACGGCCTTTACGCCCGTCTTGGCCGGCGGCGCTGTATCGCCTTTGGCCTTGCCATTCACCAGCAAACCGGCTTGCGACAGCTTGACAGAGTTCTTCTCGCCGATGCCCTTGACACGGCTTTCAAAGTCGCCCCAGTCCTTGAAATTGCCGCCTTTGGTGCGCTCATCAAGAACCCGCTTCGCCGTGGCCGAACCTATACCTTTGACGCTCTCCAAAGCCGCCTGGTCGCCCTTGTTAACGTCAACTTGAGCAAAGCTGGCCGAGGCCATCAGCATGCAAAATACCAGCAATAGTTTTTTCAGCATTTCGTCTATCTCCCATAAATGTGATGTCACTGAAAAGATCAATCAGACGCGAAAACGTCTGATTAATTATAGTCATGACAACACGAGAAATTGACATTTACACCATAAACGAGAATTTACTTAACCAAATAATTCTTCGCGGCTGACCGTCGCCGTACCCAGCTTACCGACCACAATGCCACCTGCGCGATTGGCCAATGCAACAGCGTCGGCAATCGGCAATCCTGCGCCGAGCATCAGCGCCAGCGTCGCAATCACGGTATCGCCGGCGCCGGAAACGTCATACACCTCACGCGCCATCGCCGGGAAATGCGTGATTTCCTTCGCCGTGTACAAGCTCATGCCCTCTTCCGAACGGGTCAGCAACAAGGCTTCGAGCTGCAGCGATTCGCGCAGATTTTGTGCTTTGACAGTCAGCTCTTCTTCATTCTTCCAGTTACCGACGATATGCTTCATCTCCGACTTGTTAGGCGTCAAGACGCTGGCTCCCGTGTAGCGCGAGAAATCGTCGCCTTTGGGATCGACCAGGATGCATTTGCCAGCCAGCTTGGCGGCGGCGATCATTTCCGCGACATTGACCAGGCTGCCTTTGGCGTAGTCGGACAATACCACCACCGGATACTGCGGCAACAAGGCATTGAAGCGGGTCAGCTTGTCGCGCAAGACGGCATCGGTCGGCGCTTCCTCGAAATCGATACGCAGCAATTGCTGCTGGCGACCGATCACGCGCAGCTTGATGATGGTGGAGATGGTCGGGTCGCGCGTGAGGAAACTATCGACGCCCATTTCTTCCAGCATGCCATCGACGGTGTCACCGGCTTCATCCTGGCCAACCACACCCAGCAAGCCCGAACTGCCACCCAGGGTAGCAATATTGCGTGCGACGTTGGCGGCGCCGCCCAGTCGTTCTTCGCGCTTTTCAACGCGCACGATCGGCACCGGTGCTTCAGGCGATATGCGACTAACCTCGCCGAACCAGTAACGGTCCAGCATCACATCGCCGACCACCAGAATCTGCACATGCTTGAAGGAAGCTGGCAATGTATAGCTTTGCTTGGTCATGATCTTATCCACGCGCCTTATTTACGCACCAGCGCCGAGCGGCCAATGCCGTGATATTCGAAACCCAGCTCGCCCATCACTTCAGGCTCATACAAATTGCGGCCATCGAACACGATCGGCGCCTTGAGCAGTGTTTTGACTTGCTCAAAGTCTGGACTGCGGAAGGTCTTCCATTCCGTCACAATCAGCAAAGCATCTGCATTATTCAGTGCATCGGTCTGGTTGTCGCAAAAACGGATGCGCTCAAAGGCGCCAGGCGTGGCGGCAAGATCGAGCGCCAGCACACGCTTGGCTTCGGTCATGGCCACGGGGTCGTGCACCGCCACTGTGGCGCCGCGGCCGATCAATTCGTCCAGCAGCACACGCGATGATGCTTCGCGCATGTCGTCGGTATTCGGCTTGAACGCCAGGCCCCACAAGGCAAAATGCTTGCCGCTCAGATCGGCGCCGAAACGCTCGCTGATTTTTTGTCCCAGCACATGCTTCTGATTATTGTTGACCTGCTCCACGGCGCGCAGGATATGCAGTTCCTGACCATAGGCGCGTGCGGTGCGTTCCAGCGCTTGCACATCCTTCGGAAAGCAGGAGCCGCCGTAGCCGCAGCCAGCATACAGGAAGCTATAGCCGATACGCGGATCCGAGCCAATGCCGTGGCGTACCGCTTCAATATCAGCACCCACCTTGTCAGCGAGGTTGGCCAATTCGTTCATGAACGAGATGCGGGTCGCCAGCATGGCGTTCGCTGCATATTTGGTGAATTCGGCGGAGCGCACATCCATCCAGAAGGTGCGTTCGTGATTACGGTTGAATGGCAGGTACAGCTGCTTCATGAGCGCCTGCGCCTGCTGGCCGGAGGCGCTCTCGTCGCAGCCGATGACGATGCGGTCGGGCCGCATGAAATCGTCAACGGCGGCGCCTTCTTTCAGGAATTCCGGATTGGAGACAACGGAAAACTGGATCGCCGCGCCGGCCGGCTTGCGCGCATCCAACTCTTCCCGAATCGCCGTGCTAACCCTGTCTGCGGTCCCGACCGGTACGGTCGATTTGTCGACGATGACCTTGAAGCCGGTCATGTATTTACCGATGTTACGAGCTGCCGCCAATACGTATTGCAAGTCGGCTGAACCGTCTTCATCCGGCGGCGTGCCAACCGCAATGAACTGTACCTGACCGTGCGCCACGCTGGCGGCAATATCGGTGGAGAAATGCAGGCGTCCGGCAGCGCGGTTACGACTGACGATTTCAGCCAGGCCGGGCTCATGAATAGGAATGCCGCCGCCATTCAACATAGCGATCTTGGCCTGATCGAGATCGAGGCAAAATACATCGTTGCCCAGTTCCGCCAAGCAAGCACCTGTAACCAAACCGACATAGCCGGTACCGATAATAGTAATTTTCATGTTGTTCCGAGCATGCGCTGCGCTGCCGCCATGGATATGGCAGGTCAGCAGGATTAATTCATTACGTTCAATTCTTCAGTACGACGCGGCGGGTAAGTTTCCCAACGGCTGCAACCCGGACACTGCCAGTAGAACTGGCGCGCCTTGAACCCGCAATGGCTGCATTGATAGCGCGCCAGCTTCTGGGTATAGCCATGCACCAGGTTCTTGACCACCGACAGCTCAGAATGCATTTCCGGCGCTACTTTCATCAGACGCGCTTCCAGCAATTTATCCAGGCCCAGCAAAGTCGGCGTGCGTCGCAATTCGTCGCCCACCAGTTGATTAGTAGCCTCAACGCCATCCAACTCCAGCACTGCCTTGAACACTACTTCCAGCAAATCAATGGAAGAAGCTTCAGCCAGGTAGGAGCGCAGCAGGTTGACGCCCTCATGCGGCCGACCGACAGCACGATAGCCATCCATCAGGCGCTGCGCCACCAGCGCCACGTGCAGCACGCTTTGCTGCTCCACCCGGCGCCAGGCGTGCAAGGCGGCTTCGACGTCGCCCTGCGCCAAATGCACATCGCCCAGCAACATAGTGGCGCGCACACTGTTACGGTCATTGCCCAGCGCTTTCTCCAGCAATGACATGGCTTGCTCGGGATGGCCGTCGACCAGTTCATCCTGCGCCAGTTCGCAATAGAACTGGGCAATCTCCTTCTGCCGCCCGCCAGCCCCGGACTGTTGCAAGGTCTGGGCCGCTTCGATGGCGCGCAGCCACTCTTTCTCGCGCTGGTAGATTTCCAACAAGGCGCGTCCGGCCTGCGCTCCGTATTGGCTTCCTGCCAGCAAATGGAAGCTCTCTTCGGCACGGTCCAGCAGACCGGCCTTCAGATAGTCTTGACCAAGTTCGTATTGAGCGTGCAGACGATGTTCCTGCGCCAGGTCTGGACGGGCCAGCAAATTCTGGTGCACCCGGATCGCGCGCTCGGTTTCACCGCGACGGCGAAACAGGTTGCCGAGCGCGAAATGCAACTCTGCTGTTTCCGGATCGAGCTTGACGATTTCGATGAAGGCATCGATGGCCTTGTCGGGTTGCTCGTTAAGCAGAAAATTCAAACCCTTGAAATAGCCCCGAGGCAAACTGCGAGACTCAGATATCAACTGGTTAATATCAACTCGCGCGGCAATCCAGCCTAGTCCAAAAAAGACCGGGATGCCGAGTAACCACCAAATTTCAAATTCCATACGGGCTATGCTTTATGCGTGACCGGGATCTTCGCGAAGACCCAGTGTGAAAATGCCGGCAAATTGAAGTTACCGTCGCAATGACCGCGGCTCACCCAATTTGATACTAAGCGGCATTATATATTCTTGACGCTGTCCGGTTGCGGGGCTTGCGCCTCTGCCAGTCGTTGCGCTTCTTGCTCTTTTTGCATGGAGGTCAGGACTTTTTTAGTCTTTGCCGCATTACGACGGTGACGGAATACCGATGGCGCCATCGCCAGTACGCCAAGGATCGCACCGAAGACGAAGAAGCCTAGCAGGAACAACACCAGCGGCCCTTGCATGATGGTGCCTGGGAAGAACTGGAGATCGACGTTGCCTTTGTTCTGCAGCGCGAAACCGAAAAATACGACAAACAGCAGGATCGAAAGAATTCTGGAAATGATTTTCATGATGCCTTTCCGTGTGATTGGGTAATGGTGGCTAACTTAAGCAAGGTCAAGCCAGATAAATTTGCAGTCGCTTGGTTTTGTTGTTGCCATTTTTGCAAATTCTCACCTAATACACAAACAATATAACTTTAAATGATGCGAAATTGTACGTGAAAAAAAACGGCATCCGAAGATGCCGTTTCGATTTTGCTCGCGCGTAAATGTAACTCCGCCTTTACAACTCAGTCTTCTTGAATCGGTTGCCCGACCATCGCATCGACTCGTTCGCGTAATTCCTTGCCAGGCTTGAAATGCGGCACCCGTTTTTCAGGCACCATCACTTTGTCGCCGGACTTGGGATTACGCCCGATCCGTGGCGGCCGCCGATTCAGCGCAAAACTGCCGAATCCACGAATCTCGATACGCTGGCCGGTTGCCAAAGCATCCGCCATTGCATCGAGTATGGTTTTCACCGCGTAATCCGCATCCTTGGCTACCAGTTGCGGATAACGCTCGGCCAAGCGGGCAATCAGCTCCGACTTTGTCATTAGCTTTACTCGCTCAGTTAAATGTTACTTGCTGCTTAGTTCTTGTTGTCGAGCTTGGCCTTCAACAGCGCGCCCAGGCTAGTCGTACCGGAAGCGGCATTGGAGTCAGAAGCCGAAGACAGCTTTTGCATTGCTTCCTGGGTTTCAACATTGTCTTTCGCCTTGATCGACAGCTGGATGCCGCGAGCCTTGCGGTCAATGTTGATGACCATGGTTTCGACTGTGTCGCCGACCTTCAGGTGCGTACCGGCATCTTCCACGCGATCGCGGGAGATTTCGGAAGCGCGCAGGTAGCCTTCAACTTCATCCGACAACTGGATCACGGCGCCCTTAGGCTCGACCGACTTGACTGTACCGGAAACCAGTGCACCCTTGTCGTTCATTGCAGCGAAGTTGTTGAATGGATCGCCTTCCAGTTGCTTGACGCCCAGGGAAACGCGCTCACGCTCAACATCGATTGCCAGAACGATGGCTTCCAGCTCGTCACCCTTCTTGAAGCGACGAACGGCTTCTTCGCCGGTTTCAGTCCAGGACAGATCCGACAGATGCACCAGACCGTCGATGTTACCGGCCAGGCCGATGAACACGCCGAAGTCGGTTATCGATTTGATCGCGCCCTTGACCTTGTCGCCCTTCTTGTGGGTAACAGCGAAGTCGTCCCAAGGATTAGCTTTGCATTGCTTCATGCCCAGGCTGATACGGCGGCGGTCTTCGTCGATTTCCAGAACCATGACTTCAACTTCATCGCCCAATTGAACGACTTTGTTTGGCGCCACGTTCTTGTTGGTCCAATCCATTTCGGAAACGTGGACCAGGCCTTCGATACCTTGTTCGACTTCAACGAATGCGCCGTAGTCGGTGAGGTTGGTGACTTTACCGAACAGACGGGTGCTTTGTGGGTAACGACGTGACAGACCGGTCCAAGGATCATCGCCCAGTTGCTTGACGCCCAGGGAAACGCGATTCTTTTCTTGATCGTACTTGAGGACCTTGGCAGTGATCTCTTGACCGACTGTGAGCACTTCCGAAGGATGACGCACACGACGCCATGCCAGGTCGGTGATGTGCAACAGGCCGTCGATGCCGCCCAGGTCCACGAATGCGCCATAGTCGGTGATGTTCTTGACGACGCCGGTAACGATGGTGCCTTCTTTCAGGGTTTCCATCAGCTTCTGGCGCTCTTCGCCCATCGAAGCTTCGATAACTGCGCGACGCGACAACACGACGTTGTTACGCTTGCGATCGAGCTTGATGACCTTGAATTCCATGGTCTTGCCTTCGAACGGCGTAGTGTCCTTGACCGGACGGGTGTCGACCAGCGAACCCGGCAGGAAGGCACGGATGCCGTTGGTCAGAACGGTCAGGCCGCCCTTGACCTTGCCATTGACAGTACCGGTAACGATCTCGCCGGACTCCATCGCTTTTTCCAGCGAGAGCCACGATGCCAGACGCTTGGCCTTGTCGCGCGACAGGATTGTGTCGCCGAAACCGTTTTCCAGCGATTCGATAGCGACGGAGATGAAATCGCCGACAGCTACTTCGAGTTCGCCGTTGTCATTTTTGAATTCTTCGATTGGAATGAAGGCTTCGGACTTGAGGCCTGCGTTGACGATAACGAAGTTATGGTCAAGGCGCACGACTTCAGCAGAAATCACTTCACCAGAACGCATGTCTTGACGTGACAGCGATTCTTCAAACAGCGCGGCAAATTCATCGGCGCCGGCAGATGCAGGGGACAGAACAGTGATGGACATAGTTTTGACTAGTTGTGACAGTATTGCCGCCTTATCTATGCAAAGTACCTTTAACAAACCACTTAAAGCAGTACTTACTAAGATGCGGTCAATATTGGGTTAGGTTTTTCAACGTCCGGCCAGACTTTGCGTCAAACCGGACACCAAGGTGCTGCAAAAAAACAACAAATAATGTTACTGCTTGAGGCTAAAACACTTACTTCTCATTCAGGACGACTTGGCAGATGCATACCAGCTAAGTACTTGTTCGACCGCCTGATCAGCGGTCATCGCAGAGGTATCCAGCAAATGCGCCCCTTCCGCAGCCTTTAACGGTGCCGAGCTGCGGTTGCTATCGCGCGCATCACGCTCCGTCAAATCCTTTGAGAGGTCTTCCATATTAGCAGAAAAACCCTTGTCAATCAATTGCTTATAGCGCCGTTGGGCCCTGGCCTCGACGCTAGCGGTCAAAAACACTTTCAGACCGGCATGGGGGAAGATCACCGTCCCCATATCGCGACCGTCGGCGACCAGCCCCGGGGGTTGCCGGAAACTCAATTGCAAGCCATACAAGGCTTGTCGAACCGTTGGTATTGCAGCAATTTTTGACGCCATATTACCAACCTCTTCGGCCCGGATATCATTGGTCACGTCCTCGTTCGCCAGGAAGATATGAGCACCGTTGAAATGGCAATGCAGGTGCTCCGCGGCCTTGGCCAAGGCGTGCTCATCGTCCAGCGGCGTATTGCGACGCAGTACGGATAATGCGGTCAAACGATACAGCGCGCCGGAATCGAGATAATGAAAACCCAGGTGTTGTGCAACCTTTTGCGCTACGGTGCCTTTACCGGATGCCGTTGGGCCATCGATGGCGATGACAGGAATATGGGAGCTAGGCATAGAGGTACTCGATTATTATTGAATTGGAAGTGCCATCGGCAATTGGAAAATAAGTATTACTCTGACAAGGGTGCGAAAATTGCCTGCAAATCATCCTGGGTCAGACCGATATTCTGTGCTTCATCCCCTTCGGGCGACAACATTGCCTGCGCCAGGTCAGCTTTCTTTTGCTGCAGCAGCTGAATGCTTTCTTCCACCGTACCCTTGGCGATCAGCTTGTACACAAACACCGGCTTGTCCTGGCCGATACGCCAGGCGCGGTCGGTTGCCTGGCTTTCGGCCGCGGGATTCCACCAAGGATCGTAATGGATCACGGTATCCGCTGCGGTCAGGTTCAGGCCGACGCCGCCGGCCTTGAGACTGATCAGGAACACCGGCACTTCACCATCCTGGAATTTACGTACCGCCTCTGCCCGGTCTTGCGTGGCGCCGGTCAGCAACGTATAGCCGATATCACGCTCGCGCAGCTCGTCGGCAATCAGCGCCAGCATACTGGTAAATTGCGAGAAAACCAGAATCCGCCGGTCCTCCTGGCGCAACTCGTCGACCATTTCCAGCAGCTCCTGCAACTTGGCAGATGGCATTTCTGCCTGCGCTGCCTCAACTTCCGGCTGGTCCGTCTTGAGCAAGCGCGGATCGCAGCAAGCCTGGCGCAGTTTCAGCAGCGCCTCAAGAATCACGATATGGCTGCGCGCTACGCCTTTCTTGGCGATTTCCTCGCGTACCTTTTTATCCATCACCAGGCGCACGTTTTCGTAGAGATCCCGTTGCGCCCCGGTCAAGGTCACGCTGCGCAGCATCTCAGTCTTTGGCGGCAGTTCCTTTGCCACTTTGTCTTTGGTCCTGCGCAGCAGGAAGGGCTTGATGCGGCGGCTTAACAATGCTCGCCGGGTCGCGTCGCTCTGCTTTTCGATCGGGTGGCGGAAATCGCGGTTAAAGGTTTTTTCGTCACCCAGCAAGCCCGGCAACAGGAAATGGAATTGCGCCCACAGCTCGCCCAGATGATTCTCTACCGGCGTGCCGGTGAGACACAGCCGATGCCGCGCATTCAACAACGCCGCGCTTTGCGCCACCTTGGAACGTGGATTCTTGATGTAATGCGCTTCGTCCAGAATCAGCAAATGAAAAACTTGTTCACGCCAGCGTTCTTCATCGCGCGGCAACAAGGCATAGGTAGTCAGTATCAAATCGCATTCCGCGATCTGGTCGAACTGTTCCAGCCGCTGCTTCCCTTGCAACACCAGCACGCGCAGATCCGGGGCAAAGCGTGCTGCTTCCTGCAGCCAGTTATCCATCAGGCTGGTGGGCGCAATCACTAGCGCCGGCGCCGTCAGGCGACCGCTTTGCTTCTCGATCAGGATATGCGCCAAGGTCTGTACAGTCTTGCCCAGCCCCATGTCGTCGGCCAGGATGCCGGCCAGATCGTATTCGCGCAGGAACTGCATCCACGCCACACCTTGCAACTGATAGTCGCGCAGCGTCGCCTGCAGCCTAGGCGGCGCCAGCACTTGCCTGATGCCGCCAAAGGTATGCAGCTTTTGTCCCATGCTACGCAGACGGTCGCCGCCAACCCAGCGCAGCTTGTTGCCAGCATCCAGCTCGGCCAGACGCGCCGCATCGAGCGCAGACAGGCGCACCGGACCTTCGGTTTTTTCAGCGAAATACAACTCACCCAGGGTATTCAGGATCGGCTTGATACGGCCCCAGGGCATGGCGACATGCATGCCATCGGCAAGGCGCACCAGCAATTCATCCTGGTCGTCGCGCAGGGCCATGGTGCGCGGATCGAAATCCTGCGGCGCATGGCGAATCAAGTCGACCAGCAACGGTAGCAGCGATATGCGCTGATGGTTGACCACGATACCCATTTGCAGGTCAAAGGAGCTGCCGCCGGCATCATCGGCCGCGTCGTCAATCTCGGCATACCAGTCTTCCACCTCGGCTACATCGAAACGATATTCGGCGCGCTTGTCGATTTGCCAGCCTTGCGCTATCAACTGCGGCACGCCCACTTTCGCAAAGCGCAGCCAGGCTGACTGGTCCGGCAGCATGAACATGCCTGGCATCATGGCCAATGGATGTTGCGTACCTTCCAGCGCTTGCAAGCCGAGCTCCTGCAATGTCCGCTGTAGAGTGGCTTCAGCGGCCTGATCCCGCATGATCTGTTCAATCCCGGCCGGCGTATTGCGGCACAGCGCAGTACTAAATCGGGCAGAGGCGATAGCACCGTCATAGCGGAAATGCAGTTCGGCAAAATCCTGCATCAGCGGATTGCTGACGCTGGGCAGATTACCCAACACCAGCAGCGGTTGCGGCGCGATATCCCTGCGCACCGCCTGCGCCACTTGCGGCGGAAACGGTATCACGTCACTCAAACCCTGCGTCAGCAGTTGCTGGGCAACCGTCAGGCGATTTTCCGGATCGAGCATGGGCGCCTGGATCACCAGATCGTTCAACGCTTTATTAGTAATCCGGTTATCGCGGTGCGACAACAGCAGTTCGCCACAAGAGAGATTATCGATATACCAAGGCGGCTCGGTGGGCAGCATGTAATCGAGACTCTTGCGCAGCGTTGCCGAAGGCTCCGCCCCATCGGTTTCCGCCTCGAATTGCCAACCCAGCTGCCATAGATCCAGTGCTGCATCGCGGCCGTCATCCGGTGCTTCATGCCAAGTCAGGCTAGCACGGCGCGGCGCGGCCAGCTGCAAAGGATAGGCGGTGCCCTTTGCAAGATCGGACAGGGAATTAGCCCACAGCAAACGCTGTTGCTGCAGCAGTGCGCGCAACAGTTGCGCGCCGAGTTCTCCGCTCAACTCACAGGCGGCGTGCTGCGCATGGTTACCATCGTTCTGGGCCACAAAAAGACCGATCAGGTCACGGTCTTCCGAACGCAGGAATAACGTCGGATCTGCCAACAAGCGCGGCACATCCGTAATCGGTTGAGCGGATAAGAACTGGCCGTTCGGTCTCGGTTGCGCCTTGCACAAATGCAGCACAGCCTTCTTTCCGTTGTAGGCAGCAGACAGGACGAACACCACCTGGTGCGTAGCGACTTTCTGGCGCAAGCCAGTCTGGGGGACCGCCGATACAGCACCCGCAATTTCGCTCTGGACCCGCGTCAACCATGCTTCCATGGGACGCGCCAGCGGCGGTGACGGTGGCAGAACAACTTTGGCGACAGGCTTGGCCACAACGACAGCGGGCTCCGGCGCGCGCAACCTACCGGTCGCAATCGTGATCTGATCAGAGGAAGGCCGCTGCAGATATTCAATCAACGCTGCTGCCACATGCTTGCAGTTGGAACCGACGGGACAGGAACAGACGCTATCGATATCCGGCGCATCGCGGAATACCGACAGGGTTATTTCTTGCTGGTAGACGTTGCTTCCACTACCTTGAACGGTGGCGTTGAGAACGTCGCCATCCTGTTCAACCGCCAGCACACGCCGCTGACGCACGTATTCCTGGCCGCGATCAAAGGTTGCCTGATGCAACACGTCGCGCACATCGGCAAGTGTCAAATTCATGCGCGGCCTGTCGGGTTACAGTAATTTCTGTTCGGCGATTTGCGCGAACACAGTGAAATAATCCGGAAAGGTCTTGGCCACACATTGCGGGTCATTAATGCGCACCGTGGTCCCGCGCCGCGCCGCGCCATCTAGCGCAGCCAATGAAAAACACATCGCCATCCGGTGATCGTCATAAGTGTCGATGGTCGCTGCCTGCAATTGCGCAGGAGGAGTCACGCGCAAGTAATCGCTTCCCTCTTCGATGGTCGCGCCGAGCTTGCGCAATTCGGTCGCCATGGCGTTCAGGCGATCGGTTTCCTTGACCCGCCAGCTGGCGATATTGCGCAGCGTACTAGTGCCTTCGGCGTACAGCGCGGCAATCGCGATCGTCATGGCGGCATCCGGGATATGGTTGAAATCAGCGTCGATGGCCTTCAGCGCGCCGTTCGAAGACACTTCGATCCAGTTGTCACCCATGGTGATGCTGGCGCCCATCTGTTCCAGTGCTTCGACAAAACGCACGTCGCCCTGGATGCTATCCTTGCCGACGCCTTCAACGCGAAGCGGTCCACCTGCAATCGCACCGGCCGCCAGGAAATACGATGCGGTCGAAGCATCGCCTTCGACGTGAATCGACTTCGGACTTTGATATTGCGCGCCGGCGGCGACGGTGAATGATTGCCAGCCCTCACGCATGACCGTCACACCGAAGCGTTGCATCAGATTCAGAGTAATCTCGATGTAAGGCTTGGAAATCAGTTCGCCGATAACCTCTATCGTCACCGCCTCATTCTTCGCCATCAAAGGCGCAGCCATCAGCAGCGCCGTCAGGAATTGGCTGGAAACATTGCCGCGCACCTGAATGCGCTGGCTATGCAGTTGTCCGCGCTGGATATGCAAAGGCGGGAAACCGGTCACGCCGGTATAGGCAATCTTGGTGCCGACGGCGTTCAAGGCATCGACGAGATCGCCGATAGGCCGTTCATGCATGCGCGCCACGCCATGCACTGCATAGTCGCCGCCCATCGCCGCCAACGCTGCCGTCAGCGGGCGGATAGCGGTACCTGCATTACCCATGAACAGATCAGCCTGATGCACAGGGAAGGCCCCGCCGCTGCCATGTACTGTGTAGGTCTGCGTAGCTTCAGTCTGTTCCCAGATCACGCCCAATTGTTTGAGCGCCATCAGCATCACCAAGGTATCGTCAGATGCCAACAGGTCATGGATTTGCGTCGTCCCGTTGGCCAACGCTGCCAGCAGCAAGGTGCGGTTGGAAATGCTTTTTGAACCCGGCAGCCGGACCGAACCGTGTACTTGCGCTACAGGATGCAAATCGATATATTCGGGATAAGTTTGCTTGCGTTGAATAGTCATTAGTCGCCACCTTCCTTGTTCTGTTGTTCCGCTGCCTCGATGGCGCTGATCCAGTTGTGCCTAGCCTGTTGCGCGTTGCTGTAGATCGCTTCCAGCGCGGGGCCGTCACCAGCTGCCAGCAAGCCACGCATGCGCGTCAACTGCAGCAGGTAAGCGTCCAGCTCGCCCAGCAAGGCGCTCTGGTTTGCCAGCGATATATCGCGCCACATTTCCGGCGATGAACCGGCGATACGCGTGAAATCGCGAAAGCCGCTGGCCGCATATTGAAATAACGAAGCCGCATGCGGCTTGTTGGCGATGTCGTCCACCAGCGCATACGCCAGCACATGCGGCAAATGACTGACCGCGGCAAACACGGCATCGTGCTGTTGCGCAGACAGGCGATGAATCAATGCGCCGCACTGCTGCCATGCCGCCGCGACCCGCGCCACATCAGCTTCGGAATTTTCCGGCAACGGCGCCAACACCACTTTCTTGCCGACATACAGTTCTGCCAGAGCAGCCTCAGGCCCATTCTGTTCACGGCCGGCGATTGGATGACCCGGCACAAACTGAGCGATCTTGCTACCCAGCGCAGCACGTGCCGCCAGCGCCACATCGGACTTGGTGCTGCCGGCATCGGTGACGATGGCGCCAGCTTGCAAATGCGGTGCGATGCTGACCAGGATAGCGCCGGTTTGCGCCACCGGCGCTGCGATCAGGATCAGATCAGCGCCGGTTACCGCATCAGCCACATTGGCGGCAATAGCATCGATGATTCCCAATTGCCGGGCGCGCTGCAGAGTCGTCAGCTGGCGTCCGACGCCGACAATCTGTTCCACCGCATCGGCTTTTTTCATAGCCAGGGCAAACGAACCACCAATCAGCCCGACACCAAAAATAGCGATTTTCTTGAACACGAGTATTGCTTTAATAAAGATTGATCGAAACCGCCGTTCAGGCCAGCAGTTTTTTCAGAGCGTCGATAAATGCTGCGTTTTCGCTTGGCAAGCCGATAGTGATGCGCAACCATTGCGGCAGGCCATAATTGCCGACCGGCCGCACAATGATCCCCTGCTTCAGCAAAGCCAGATTGACGCGCGCTCCTGCGCCTTCATCTTCCCCTACTTTGACCATGACAAAATTGCCGAACGACGGCACATATTCCAAACCCAGCTCATCAAAAGTTTGCGTCAATTGCAGGTAGCCGTCGCGATTCAACTGCGCGCTGCGCTGCAAGAACGCGGTATCGTTCAAGGCAGCCACGGCAGCAGCTTGCGCCAGCGAGTTGACATTGAATGGCTGACGAATACGGTTCAGCAAATCGGTGATCACCGGTTGCGCGATGCCGAAGCCGATACGCAAACCGGCCAGACCGTATGCTTTCGACATCGTGCGCGACACCAGCAGGTTCGGATATTTGCGGACCCAGGAAATCGATTCGTACTGCACTTCTGGCGGCAAGTATTCGTTATAGGCCTCGTCCAGCACGACCACAATGTGCGGCGGCACGCGCGCCAGGAAAGCTTCCAGCTCGGCCGCCGGAATGAAGCTGCCGGTAGGATTATTCGGATTAGCGATAAAGATCAGCTTGGTATCGGCGGTGATCGCATTGGCCATCGCTTCCAGGTCGTGACCGTAGTCCTTGGCTTTGACCACGATAGCGCGCGCACCCACCGCCTGCGTCGCCAACGCGTACACGACGAACGAATATTCCGCATACATGGCGGCTTGCCCGGCCTGGACGAAAGCATGCGTCGCCAGTTCCAGGATGTCGTTGCTACCGTTACCCAGCGTGATCCATTCCGCTGGAACATCGTACTTGGCGGTGATCACGGCCTTCAACTCAAAGCCGTTAGCGTCCGGATAACGACCGATATCGGCGACAGCCTTTTGCATCGCCAGCTTGGCCGACTCCGGCATGCCCAGCGGATTTTCATTGGACGCCAGTTTGATGATCTTGGCTTCGTCCAGGCCGAATTCGCGAGCGACTTCGGCAATCGGCTTGCCGCCTTGATACGGGGCGATAGCGCGCACATACTCTGGACCAAATTTAATTGACATTGTCTGCTTTCAGGACGAAATATTGAAACGAAATAACAAGATAAAGAAATAAGGGGACGTGGATCAGGCCGCTTTAAAAACTGCGCGGATACGACCCCAGCAGCTTGTAGAACGCAGCGTTCTGCTGCAATTCTTCCAGCGCCTTGGCGACCTGTTCATCGGCGGCATGGCCTTCGACGTCGACATAGAAATAGTATTCCCATGCGCCCATGCGTGCCGGCCGCGATTCAAAGCGCGTCATCGATACGCCGTGTTTGGCGAGCGGCGCCAGCAGCTTATAGACCGCGCCAGCCTTGTTCGCCACCGACAGTACCAGCGAAGTCTGATCCTTGCCGCTAGCCCCGTTTTTCAGTCGGCCAACCACGGCAAAGCGGGTGCGGTTGTGCGGATCATCCTGGATATTGGCGCTGACCACTTGCAAGTCGTATTTTTGCGCAGCCATTTCGCCGGCGATCGCCGCCACTGCGACATTTTCGCTGGCGATGCGCGCCGCTTCGGCATTCGAAGCAACTGCCTGCCGTTCGATATTAGGATAGTGCTGATTCAGCCAGGCATTGCATTGCGCCAGCGCTTGCGAGTGCGCGCAAATACGGGTGATGGCATCCATCGTCCCCTCTTTGGTCATCAGGCTGTGATGCACCGGGATAGAAACTTCACCGCTAATGTTAAGCGTGGTTTGCAACAACAGATCAAGGGTGCGGTTGATCACGCCTTCGGACGAATTTTCGATAGGCGCCACGCCAAAGTCGGCCGTACCTGCTTCCGTCGCGCGGAATACCTCATCAATCGAAACGCAAGGCAAACCCTCGACCGCATGGCCGAACTGCTGATACACCGCCTGCTCGCTGAAGGTGCCGGCTGGGCCCAGATAAGCCACCGTGACGCGCTTTTCCAGCGCGCGGCACGCAGACATCACTTCGCGGAAAATGGTCTGCACGTCGGCGCCTTGCAGCGGACCGGGATTGCGTTCAGCGACCTTGAGCAAGACTTGCGCCTCGCGCTCCGGGCGAAACACCGGTGCATTGGTTTCGGCTTTGACGTGACCGACTTCCTGCGCAATTTGCGCACGGCGATTCAGCAACGCCAGGATTTCCGCGTCGATCGCGTCAATCTGCTGACGCAAGGGTAGGAGTTTGTCTTCGCTCATGTTAGCTCTGTATTTCTATCTCAGGTTCTACTACTGCTTCTACTGCCGGCCCAACCAGACGTCGGCAATTGCGTGCAGAAAAAGCGCGTTAGCCGCGCTGCTTCTCAAATTCCTTCAGATAAGCGACCAATGCCTGGACACCTTCCAAGGGCATTGCGTTGTAAATCGAAGCACGCATGCCGCCCACCGATTTATGTCCCTTCAGTTGCAACAATCCCTGCTCTTTCGCCCCCGTCAGAAACGCCTCATTCAGCGCTTCATTCGCAAGAAAGAACGGCACGTTCATGCGCG
This sequence comes from Collimonas arenae, assembly GCF_000786695.1. Classification (NCBI taxonomy): domain Bacteria; kingdom Pseudomonadati; phylum Pseudomonadota; class Betaproteobacteria; order Burkholderiales; family Oxalobacteraceae; genus Collimonas; species Collimonas arenae. The sequence continues at coordinate 4,832,722 of NZ_CP009962.1, forward strand.
AACGGCAGTTGCTGGCGATTTTGGTGCGGTAAAAATCGGTGGAATCCAGGTAGTCGTACAGCAACGCCGCCTTGGCGATATTCCGTTGCTCCATCGCTGTGACGCCGCCCTGGCGCTTGAGCCACTGGAACACCAGCCCTGCGATATAGATCGCATAGGTTGGCGGCGTGTTGTACATCGAATCATTGTCGGCGACGATTTTCCAGTTGAAGGCGGAAGGGCAGGCTGGCAAAGCATGGCCGAGCAAATCTTCGCGCACCACCACCAGCGTCAGGCCGGCCGGTCCGATATTCTTTTGTGCGCCGCCATAGATCACGCCATATTTGGATACATCCACCATGCGCGACAGGATATGTGACGACATGTCGGCGACCAAGGGAGCACCATTGGTATCGACACCGATATCGGGTGTAAATTGGTACTCGACGCCGTCTATCGTTTCATTGCTGCAGATATGCACGTACGCCGGATCCTTAGACAGCTGCCAGCTTTCACGCGCGGGAATTTGCGCATAGTGACTCTCTTCGGAAGAAGCCGCAACATTGACATTGCCATAGCGCCGCGCTTCTTTCAGCGACTTGGTCGACCAGGAACCGGTGTTGATATAGTCGCTGGTAGCAGGCTGTGCTCTGCCATTGCGCCCCAGAAGATTGAGCGGAACAATCGCATTCTCGGCAATCGCGCCGCCCTGCATGAACAACAGCTTGTAATTGTCCGGCACGCCAAGCAGCTCGCGGAAATCGTATTGCGCTGCGGCCAGGATCGACATGAATTCCTTGCCGCGATGGCTCATTTCCATCACGGACATACCACTACCTTGCCAGTCCAGCATTTCGGCGGCAGCTTGCTGCAACACCTCTTTCGGTAATACGGCAGGACCAGCAGAAAAATTATAGATTGGCATGATGAATATCGTCAGATAAAGAACCGGAATTGCAGAGACTACGCAGAAATGCTGATGCTTTGAAAACTATGGTCCAACAGATGGCGTTACTGTGATGCGATATCGATAAAATCCAGAACAACACGCGGCTCAGCCAGGCTGAGCCGCGCTACTGCATTACTCTGTCGACGCGTCGGGAGCATCACCTGCTTCGGTGTTGCCGCCTGTTTCAGCATCGGTACCGGTCGCATCCGCAGCGTCCGTTGCTTCAGCCACGTCGACTTCGGCATCGGATTCGACCACACGCTGCAAACCGCTCAGCTTGGTGCCGTCTTCCACCGCGATCAGCGTCACGCCTTGGGTGGCGCGGCCCATTTCACGAATCTCCGCAACACGGGTACGGATCAGGACGCCACCAGTGGTGATCAGGATGATCTCGTCGCTAGGCTCAACCAGCGTCGCTGCAACAACCTTGCCGTTGCGCTCGCTGGTCTGGATCGCGATCATGCCCTTGGTGCCGCGGCCATGGCGGGTGTACTCGGTGATCGGAGTACGTTTTCCGAAGCCATTTTCAGTCGCCGTCAATACCGATTGCTGTTCGTTTTCCGCGACCAGCAAAGCGATGACCTGTTGGCCCTCTTCCAGGTTCATGCCGCGCACGCCACGTGCAGTACGACCCATCGGACGCACATCGTTTTCATCGAAGCGCACTGCCTTGCCGGAATCGGAGAACAGCATCACGTCATGCTGGCCGTCGGTCAGCGCGGCGCCGATCAGGAAATCACCTTCATCCAGATCGACCGCGATAATGCCAGCCTTGCGTGGGTTGCTAAAGTCGGACAACGGCGTCTTCTTGACGGTACCGAGGCTGGTCGACATGAAGACATAACGGTCTTCAGGGAACGAGCGGTTGGCGCCGGACAATGGCAATACCACGGTGATTTTTTCGCCGTCCTGCAGCGGGAACATATTGACGATCGGCTTGCCGCGCGAATTGCGCGAGCCCTGCGGGAGTTCCCAGATCTTCAGCCAGTACAGGCGGCCGCGATTACTAAAGCACAAGATGTAATCATGGGTATTGCCGACGAACAGCTGGTCGATCCAGTCATCTTCTTTGGTCGCCATCGCTTGCTTGCCGCGACCGCCACGTTTTTGCGCGCGGTATTCGGACACAGGCTGCGACTTCATGTAGCCGGTGTGTGACAAGGTCACAACCATGTCTTGGGGCGTGATCAAGTCTTCCGTACCCAGGTCGGTCGGATTCAATTCGATTTGCGAACGACGTTCATCTTTGTTGCCGATGCCGTATTCGTTCTTGGCAGCGGTCATTTCATCAGTGATGATGACGGTGACGCGTTCCGGCTTGGCCAGGATGTCCAGCAAATCGGCGATCTGCGCCATCACGTCTTTGTATTCGTTGACGATCTTGTCTTGTTCCAGACCAGTCAGGCGTTGCAAACGCATCTGCAGGATTTCCTGCGCCTGGTCATCCGACAGCTTGTACAAACCGTCAGTCTGGATGCCGTAATGCTTAGGCAGGTTTTCCGGACGGAAGGCTTCGACGCCACCAACTTCGTCGCCAGTACGAGCCAGCATTTCGCGCACCATGGAAGAATCCCAGGCGCGCGCCATCAGTTCGGATTTCGCGACCGGCGGCGTCGGCGCAGCCTTGATCAGCGCGATGAAATCATCGATGTTCGCCAGCGCTACCGCCAGACCTTCCAGCACGTGGCCGCGTTCGCGCGCCTTGCGCAATTCGAACACGGTACGGCGCGTCACCACTTCACGACGATGCGACAGGAAGCATTCCAACATCTGCTTCAGGTTCAGCAACTTAGGCTGGCCATCCACCAGCGCCACCATGTTCATGCCGAACGTGTCTTGCAGCTGCGTTTGCTTGTACAGGTTGTTGAGCACCACTTCGGCCACTTCGCCGCGCTTGAGCTCGATCACCACACGCATGCCGGACTTGTCCGATTCGTCGCGCAGGTCGGAAATACCTTCCAGCTTCTTGTCACGCACCAGCTCGGCGATACGTTCCAGCAGCGCCTTCTTGTTTACCTGGTACGGCAGTTCGTCGATGATGATCGCGGTGCGGCCTTCACGTCCGAATTCTTCGAAGTGGGTCTTGGCGCGCATCACCACGCGACCACGGCCGGTGCGGTAACCATCGCGTACACCGGACACGCCGTAAATGATGCCGGCGGTCGGGAAGTCCGGCGCCGGGATGATTTCGATCAGCTCGTCGATCGTGCAATCGGCGTTGCGCAACACGTGCAGCGCGCCATCGATCACTTCTGTCAGGTTGTGCGGCGGAATGTTGGTCGCCATACCCACCGCGATCCCGGACGAACCGTTGATCAGCAGGTTGGGAATACGGGTCGGCAATACCGATGGCTCTTTTTCCTTGCCGTCGTAGTTCGGCACGAAATCGACGGTTTCCTTGTCGAGGTCGGCCAGCAGTTCGCCGGCGATCTTGTCGAGGCGGCACTCGGTGTAACGCATCGCTGCCGCGCCGTCGCCATCGATCGAGCCGAAGTTGCCTTGGCCGTCGACCAGCATATAACGCAGCGAAAACGGCTGCGCCATCCGCACCAGCGTGTCGTAAATCGAGGCGTCGCCGTGCGGGTGGTATTTACCCATGGTTTCACCGACCACGCGCGCGCATTTGACGAACGGGCGATTCCAGACATTGTTCATTTCATGCATCGCGAACAAGACCCGGCGGTGCACCGGCTTGAGGCCGTCGCGCACATCCGGCAATGCACGGCCGACGATCACGCTCATGGCGTAATCGAGATAGCTCTTGCGCATTTCTTCTTCGAGGGAAATCGGGATTGTTTCTTTAGCGAATTGATCCATTTAGCGAGTCGGCCAATCTTAACTTGGGTTGATCAATATAGAACCAGCGTTCATTGCCGATCTGCCGGCTGGCGGCGGAATACAGTTTAAAACGAAGGTACAACCGCGTGATTTTAGCACGCGAGAGTGGCAGTTCTGGCTTTTCAGGCAAGGCAGAGCGGCTGAAAACCTGCCGGGTCAAAAAAATATGTTTAAATGCCGCCTTGCCCGGCTTTTAGGAACTGTCCCATTCGTTCCTCGCCATTTCTATCAGGAAATAATTTATGCGTCATACCATTGCGCTGAGTCTGTTGTTAGGCTCGGCTTGCGGCTTTGCAGCCCACTCCGGCTTTGCCCAAACCACCGACATCCAAGCCAACCGTGAAAAAAGTGCCTATCTGCAAGATGGCCGCGGCCCGGTAGTACGCAGCCAGGATGGCTTGTGCTGGCGCTCCGGTTATTGGGACGCCAGTGATGCAGTCGCCGGCTGCGACGGCGAGCTGATATCCCCAGTCATGAAAGTAACTGCACCGGCGCTCGCCGTCGTGCCAGAAATTGCCAACGATCAACCTACGGCGCCGACTCTTATTGCCCGATGTGAATTTACCTTATCCAGCGATAGCACTTTCAGCTTCGGAAAAGCGATACTGAGCAAAACAGCCAAACAAAATATTGATAAAAATGCCATATCAAAACTGGCGGATTGCGGCACAGCCAAAGTTATATTGGTAACCGGCTACACCGATCACCTTGGGACAGACGGCTATAACCAGAAGTTATCAACACAACGTGCCGCCAGCGTCGCCAAGTATCTGAAAAGCAAAGGCGTGACCAACAAAATAGAGGTCGTTGGCGCCGGTTCAGCCGATCCGATAGTGACTTGCAGCAACAAATTAGATCATCAAAAACGCATCGCATGCCTCAGCCCGAACCGCAGAGTGATAATCAAAATACAATAAAACCAAAATAAAATAGATACTTTCCTTGCGCCGATGTAATATGTCGGCCGTGGTGATGTTTTCATAATGTTATGTTGTATGAAAACAACGAAGCAGGCAAAACGTGTGCTGGATCATTTGGCATCCTTCGCTAGCGCTTGAAGCCTGTGGCAGAATGGTGGTCAAGTTCATTGCGTGTGGTCAATCCCACACGTAACGGCCTGAACCACGTGGTACTATCCAATTTTTGATGTCGTATATTAGTTGCGCAGTTAATCTGCGGATATCTCAACCGAGAGGAGAAACATGAATAAATTAGCAAAACTCGTCTTCGCTGCGTCCGCAGTCGTCGCACTCTCTGCCTCCGCGCAGGAAATCAAAGATATCCAGGCACCTACCCCAAACAGCGCCTATGTGCAAAGCTCCAACGGCGTGATCGCACGTGACCCGTACGGTCTGTGCTGGCATACCGGTTACTGGACACCAGCTGACTCGGTTCCAGGTTGCGACGGCGAAATCGCTCAAGCTGCACCTGCTCCAGCAGCACCAGCTCCAGCACCAGTCGTTCCAGCACCAGCTCCAGTATCGCAAAAGGTTACTTTTGCTGCTGACGCATTCTTCGACTTCGACAAAGCTGTCCTGAAGCCAGAAGGCAAAGCTAAACTGGATGACCTGACATCGAAACTGGGCGCAATCAACCTGGAAGTCATCATCGCTGTTGGTCACACTGACTCGGTCGGTTCAGTTGCTTACAACCAAAAATTGTCGGTTCGCCGCGCTGAAGCTGTCAAGGCATACCTGGTACACAAGGGTGTCGAAGCTAACCGTGTTTACACCGAAGGCAAGGGCAAGTCGCAACCGGTCGCTGATAACAAGACCGCTGCTGGCCGCGCTAAAAACCGTCGCGTTGAAATCGAAGTTGTTGGTACACGTACTAACTAATCGATTCAAACTCGATCAGAACCCCGCCTTGGCGGGGTTTTTTTTCGCTTTGACTTTTTATTTTAACTATCGCTGCCGGCGCAAACCCGGACAGAGAATGTTTTTAATCCGACATCAAACCGCAAAACCGCCGTTTCCGGCTATGATTCAACCTATGAACGCAGACCCATCAGAACTCAAAAAATTCAGCGACCTGGCCCACCGTTGGTGGGATCCGGAATCGGAATTTCGTCCCTTGCATGAGATTAACCCTTTACGCCTGGAATGGATCAACTCGCGTGCTTCGTTAACCGGCAAGAATGTGCTGGATATCGGCTGCGGCGGCGGCATCCTGGCCGAGTCCATGGCCCGCAAAGGCGCTACAGTTACCGGCATTGACCTGTCGGACAAAGCATTGAAAGTTGCCGATCTGCATAGCCTGGAATCGGGAATCCAGGTCCGTTACGAAAAAATCGCTGCCGAAGACATGGCCAGCCGCGAAGCCGGACAGTTCGATGTCGTGACCTGTATGGAAATGCTGGAGCACGTCCCGGATCCGGCATCCGTCGTGCGCGCTTGCGCAACGCTGGTAAAACCTGGAGGACAGGTATTTTTCTCGACCCTCAACCGCAATCTGAAAGCCTACCTGCAAGCGGTGCTGGCAGCTGAATACCTGTTGCGCATGTTGCCTAAGGGCACACATGACTATGCAAAGTTCATCACCCCCGCTGAGCTGGCGCAATTTGCCCGCAACGCCGGACTGACGGTTGAGGACATGCGCGGCATGAGCTATAACCCGCTGACATTGATTTATTCGCTCAATCAAGACACCAGCGTCAATTATCTGATGGCGTGCAGCAAGCACGTATAAACCAGCAATCCTGCAGTCCTGCTCTAACCGAGGTGGCTGCAAGGCGCATCCGCAGTTATTACCTGCGGCGCGCCGTTTTCTCGCACTCTAGGAACCGATCATGCCCCTGCCAATGCCACGCGCCATCCTGTTTGACCTTGATGGTACGCTTGCCGATACTGCGCCAGATTTGGCGGCAGCGCTTAACCGCCTGCGCAACGACCGCGGCTTAAGCAGCACGCCATATGAACAATTGCGCCCTTATACATCGGCCGGCGCGCGCGGCATGATTGGCGCCGCCTTCGGACTGAAACCGGGCGATCCGGACTACGAGGAATTGCGCGTCGGCTTTCTCAATCACTACGCTGCAGCGCTGGCAGTCGACAGTACTCTGTTCGACGGTATCCCGGCCCTGCTGAAAGACTTGCGCCAACGCCATCTTGGCTGGGGCGTGGTTACCAACAAAGCGGCATGCTTCACCGATCCGCTGGTATCGCAGATTGGCCTGGCAGATGCCGATTGCGTCATTTCCGGCGACACCACAGCACACTCCAAGCCTCATCCGGAACCATTATTGGAAGCTGCGCGCCGCCTCAATCTGCAGCCGCAGGAATGCTGGTATGTCGGCGACGACCTGCGCGATATCCAGGCTGGCCGCGCTGCCGGCATGGCTACCGTCGCGGTCGCCTGGGGTTATTGCGGCGAGAGCGAGCCGAGCTCTTGGGAAGCGGATGCTCTGATTGATACGCCACGCGAATTGCTGACTTTGCTGCCCCGGCAGTAACTTTTTTACGTAACTCCGGTCATACGCCTGCGTAGACGCATGACTTTCGCGCGATGGAGTTCTTGGCGACTTGCCATAAGCAGTTTCAAAGACTTTAATAAAATAGCTAGCAAACATGTCCGGCAGTATATTGTGGACATGATTGCCCATAAGGAATAAAAATGGCAAACCTTCCTCGTCCTTCCTGGCTTCCGCGCGCCATCCGCTGGACCGGTATCACTGTTGCAGTCCTGCTGGTACTGGCCCTCATTAGCTGGCTGGCAGTGCCGCCGGTTGCCAAACACCTGGTCGAACAACAGGTTGAAGCGCAGATAGGGCGCAAGGCGACGGTCAGCAAAATCGCCTTCAATCCGTTTACGCTGACACTCACCGTATCCGATTTCACATTGTATGAGCAAGACAAGACCACCCCGGCCTTTTCCGCCAGTACACTGCTGGTCAACGCCTCGTCTGCCTCGCTGTTCCGCCTGGCGCCGGTGCTCAATGAAGCCCAGCTGATCAATCCCAAACTGCATATTGTGCGCACCAGCGCCGACGGCATTGGCCGCTACAATTTTTCCGATGTCATCGATCGCATCCTGGCGATGCCCAAGAGCGACAAGCCGGCTCTGTTTTCTGTATCCAATATCCAGCTCGAAAACGGTGCGATCAAGTTTGACGACAAAGTCACCAACAAGCTGGTCGATATCGAAGCGCTGAATATCGGCCTGCCATACGTCTCCAACTTTCCCAGCAAGGTCGACACCTTCGTCCAGCCACATGTATCGGCCAAAATCAACGGCACGCCATTCGACCTCAAGGGACGTACCAAACCGTTCGCCGGCAGCCAGGAAACAGCGCTGGCGATCGATATCGACCAGCTGGATGTCGCCAGTTATGTCGCCTTCTCCCCGGTCGCCCTGCCGCTGGCGATCCAGAGCGCCAAACTTTCCACCAAGCTCGACCTGACATTCGTCCGCAACAAGGACAAACCCGAAGTCTTGCTGTCCGGCTGGCTGCAACTAGCCAATCTTGCACTGGCCGACAAGAACGCAGCGCCACTGCTGAAAGCGCAAACCATCAATGCCCAGATCAACAAGCTCAATGTCCTTACCGGCGCGGCTGCACTCGACCAGATCGAGATCCAGCAACCTGAAGTCTGGGTCAACCTGAACGCCAACGGCAGCCTGAACTGGGCCGCTTTGAGCACGCCGGCCGCCAAGCAGGAAATCGTTAAAGACGCACCGAAAAAGGCACCTGCCGCGGCACCGCAAATGACACTGGCTAAATTCAGCATCAAGGACGGCACTGTGAACTGGCTGGACGCCGCCAATGCATCACCGGCGCTGAACCTGCAAGTCAAGAACGTCGCCTTGGATGCGAGCCATCTGTCGATGGCAGCCGACGCCAAGCCTGCTACCGTAACGCTCTCCACTGGCACCGAAACTGATCAGCATATCCAGTTCATCGGCCAGATCACGCCAGCGAAAGCGATTGTCGCCGGCAAGGCCAGCATCAATGCCTTGTCGCTCGCGCCTTATCAGCCGTATGTCAACCGTTCGCTGGCGGCAGTGGTTTCCGGCCAGTTATCGCTCAATACCTTGCTCGCCATCGACGGCAGTCGTATCCAGCTGCATCAATTGGGAATTGATGTGGACGACCTCAAAGTTGCCGCCAAAAACAGCGCCGGCGGCAGCATCGCCGCGAAGAAAATCAGCCTGGAAAACGCCAGCGTCGATACCGAAGCCCATACCTTCAACGCCAGCGCCTTGCGCCTGGCAGGTATCCAGGGCGACGTGCGCCGCGACGCCCAGGGCAAGCTCAACCTGCAGCAATTCCTGGCGCCAGCCGGTGCGTCAGCCAAGGCTGCCCCGAGCACAGCGGCAAAGAAGAGCGGACCGGAATGGGTCGCCAGCGTGAATCAGTTCGCCGTCAGCGACAGCAGTGTCGCCTACCTCGACAATGCCGTAAAACCGGCGGTCAAGTTGCGTGCCGACGGCTTCAACCTGACTGCGGAAAATGTCTCCAGCAAGCTCGACAAACCAATCAAGGTCGCGTTGCGCACACAGCTCAACAAGAGCGGGAAGTTGTCGGTAGATGGCAACGTCGCAGCGCAAATGAAATCGGTTGCGCTCGACATCGATGCGCAGAACCTGCCGGTCCCGGCGCTACAACCTTACTTCACCGACTTCCTGAATGTCACGCTCAGCTCAGGCCTGGCAAGCACCAAAGGCAAGTTGTCGCTGGTGCTGCCGAGCGGCCGCCAGGAGATGGTGACCGGTTACAACGGCATGCTGCGCCTGGCTAATTTCCGCGTGCTGGACAAGGAAACCTCTGCCGATTTCCTGAAGTGGAAAATGCTCGACGTCAGCGGTATCAACGCGAATATTGGCGGCCCTCGTCAAAATGTGACGCTGGCAAAAATCGCGCTGGACGATTTCTATGCACGCATCATCTTGTCGGACAAAGCCAAGCTGAACCTGCAAGATATCGTGGTATCGAAAAACACGCCGCCCGGCACCCCAACGCCATCCCTGACTTCCACCCAGGCTGGCGACAGTTCAGGTCCGGCGCCAGAAAAAGTCAGCAAGGCCACCTCCGAAGGAACCACCACCGTTGCACCGATCGTTGCGCCGCCGCCGAAGGACAATGCACCAGTGATCAAGATCGGCCAGGTCGTCATCAAGGGCGGCAACATTAACTACACCGACAATTTCGTCAAGCCGAACTACACTGCCAACATGACCGGCATGAACGGCACGGTTGGCGCGATTGCCTCCGACAAGCCGGCGCCAGCGCCGATCGATATCAACGGAAAGATCGATAACGACGCACCGGTGGCGATCTCCGGTTCGCTGAATCCCTTGTTCAAGCCGATGTTCCTCGATATAAAGGCCAGCGCCAACGGCGTCGAACTGCCGCGCCTGACGCCGTATGCCGCCAAGTACGCCGGCTACGCCATCGAAAAGGGAAAACTGTCGATGGACGTCAGTTATCACATCGAGAACGACAAGCTGGTGGCCGCGAACAACGTACGCATCGACCAGCTTACCTTCGGCGACAAGATCGATAGCCCGACCGCCACCAAGCTGCCAGTGCTACTGGCAGTCGCCCTGCTGAAAGACCGCAACGGCCAGATCAACATCAACCTGCCGATTTCCGGCACCTTGTCGGACCCGGAATTTTCGATAGGCGGCATCATCGTCCGCATCTTCGTCAACCTCATCGTCAAGGCGGTGACTTCGCCTTTCGCCCTAATCAGCTCGGCTTTCGGCGGTGCTGGCGGCGACGAACTCGGCTATGCGGAATTCGCGCCCGGCTCAGCGACACTTAGCGCGGCTACCCAAAGCAAGCTGGACACCATCGCCAAGGCGCTGGATGACCGCCCTGCCCTGAAACTGGACCTGATCGGTCGCGTCGATCCGAAAACCGATACCGACGGCGTACGCCAACAAGTCCTCAACCGCCAGTTAAAGCAGCTGAAACTCAAGGACTCTGTCAATCAAAGCGACCAAGCGGAATCGGATGACGTCACTCTGACCGATGCCGACAAGGATAAATACATGGGCAAGGTGTATAGTGCCAGCAAATTCGACAAGCCGCGCAACGCCATCGGCTTCGCCAAATCGCTGCCCACCGCGGAGATGGAAAAATTGATCGTGGCCAATACGCCGATCACCGAGGACGCCCTTAGCGCACTGGCAACCCGCCGTGCAGAAGCAGTCCGCAAATATCTGGAAACCAAGGGCAAGATTCCGCTGGAACGCATTTTCCTGATCGCACCGAAACTCACTGCCGACGGCATCAAGGACAAAGGCGCACCAAACCGGGTCGATTTTGCGCTGAAATAAGGTTTCGGCCGAGAACTTTCAATACTGGCAAGGCGCTGACAGGGATGCCCCAAGTGCGTTACAATGACAGTCTGCTTGGGGGCGACCTGGTTTCGACGTGGGTTACAAAGCAGCGCAGGGCATACCGAGGACCGACTACCTCGTAAATACAATCGGAATAGATCTAACTGCAAACGATAACTCGTACGCACTAGCCGCTTAATAACCGGTTAGCTCTACACCATCTCGTCCCTGGGGTGGGCTGGTAAAACAGCAGTAGAGTCATATACAGGGAATCGCTTTTAGTCGGGTTACTTGGCTAACAGTTAAATTTAGGTGACTCGCCTGAACGAAGCGTGTGCGTCCGCGTCGGCTGGGTTAAATCAAATGACAGCACTAAGTATGTAGAACTGTCTGTAGAGGACTTGCGGACGCGGGTTCGATTCCCGCCGCCTCCACCACTCTTTTGTTTCAGAAGTCCAAGCTGTCATTCAGTGAGTATTTCCCGGTTGTCTCAACCGCCAAATATCCACTGAATGGCAGCTTTTTTATTTCCCCCTCATCCTTCATTAATTAACCGAAGTCGTTAACGAGCCACGCTGGCTGTCGGCTGCAAGCTGGCGCTTTCGCAATTCGTCTGTGGTACTGCCGTTTCCATCCGGCGCCCATCCAGGGGGCATGAACAGATAGCCGAAGAAAGCGCGTAGGCTACGTGCTCCAGCCAGATCGCGCAGCAAACCGACCCATCCGATAAATTCGATCCGCAACGGGTTGTGGCTGGTCAACGGCTGCACCAGGCCGTAACGGCAAGGCAGGTCGTCGCGCTCCTTGGTATAGGTACCGAACATGCGATCGAAGATGATCAGCACGCCGCCGTAGTTCGCATCCAGGTAGTCAAGGTTGGCGGCATGGTGCACGCGATGTGCCGAGGGTGTATTGAGAATGCCTTCGAGCCAGCCCAATTTCGGAATCCAGGTGGCATGGATCCAGAATTGATACAACAGGTTCAGCGACAGTACAGCGAACACGATGCGTGGGTTAAAGCCAAGCCATATCAGCGGCACGTAAAACGCGGCGGTGCCGGCCAGTTTGCTCAGTATGCCTATGCGCACTGCCGCCGACAAATTCAATTGGTTGGGAGAATGATGTACTGCATGGTTGCTCCAGAACCAGCGCACTCTGTGCGACGCTCTGTGAAACCAGTAATAGCAAAATTCCTGGCCGAGAAACAACAACAGCACCATGAGCCAGCCGTCCAGTTGGATCACACCCAGGCGATGTTGATAAGCCAACCGTATCAGCGGCGTTGCCAGTGACAAAGGCACAAAGATGTTGAGACCTGTGCGCACCAGAAAATCCAGCGAGGAAACGCCGAATGCGCGCCAGTCGTAACGTTGACCGTAACGTTGACGACGGGACAGCACGACAGCTTCAATCAGCGCAAAAACAAGCACGGCCGGTGTCGCGACGAATAGCAGGAATTTATCAAGCGAGTACATACATCGAACCTTTGATTTGCATCGGGAGTAATTTATCTCAATGTAACCCCCGGGCTTACGCCGCGCCAGTTTTTTGCGAGGAAGTAGCGACGGCTAGTGCGGAACTCTGTCGAGAGGGCTCGATTAGCGGAAAAAATGACGCTGGAAACTTGAAAATTATCAGCGATGCAATATCAGTATTCCGGCCAAGATCCGACACGAGTGGGAAGCGCGCAACAGTTAGAAATTTTACGTAATTCTCCCGTATACAAACTTTCCACGCAGACATAAAATCCGGTGCTGCTGGGCATTGCAGCAGTGTCTCTGCCATCGTCATCATGGATGGATATGAACATATTCAATTCATTCTGGGAGTCTTCTTGTGAAGCGTCACGCCGGTATATTTGCATGCTTTTTTATCTATTTCATTGCCATCGCTGGCAGCTTGTTACCTGCTGTTGAAAGCCGTGCGGATGCGATGGACGACATCCAGAGCCGGCGCGCGATTCGTATCGCCGTGCCGAAGGATACCCCGCCCTTCGGTGCGGAAAATCCGTACAAATCGCTGGAAGGATTCGACATATCGATCGCCAAGATGATTTCGCTGGAGTTGGGCGTCAAGCTCGATATGGTGCCGCTGGCGAGCGCCGACCGTATTCCTTCATTGTTGAACCACCATGTCGACCTGGTGATTTCCAGCTTGGGTAAAAATCCGGAGCGCTTGAAACAGATCGATTTTTCGCAAGCCTATGCGCCGTTTTATCTTGGCGTTTTCGGGGCCCCAAATCTGGACGTGAAAAATGCGGCCGGCCTGACTGGTAAATCGATCGCGGTCCTCAAGGATTCGATAGAAGATGTCGAGCTGAGCAAGATTGCACCGCCATCTACCATCATTAAGCGCTTCGGCACCAGCAAGGAAGCGGAACAATCCTATCTGCAAGGTGAATCCAAGCTGCTGGCGGCGGGCAACGTACTGATTTCCGCCTTCACAAAAGAGCAGGCCGAAAACACACAGTTGAAAATCGTGCTGAAAGACTCGCCTTGCTTCATTGGTGTTAACAAGAACGAAACTGCGTTGCTGAACAAGATTAATACAATGCTGACCAGTATCAAGAAAAACGGCATGCTCAACGTCAATGCCCAACGCTGGTTCAAAGCGCCGCTGCCTGACAGCGTGTTGCATAGCGGGATTGAGTAACCCGGAAGCAGGTTGTCACAAATGAATATGGGCTCCGTCAACGGAGCCCATTTTTTATTTCCGGGCTAATTCTCGCTCACATCGATTCCAGCACTGCTGCTACGCCAAGATATGCCCGCAACCGGCCGTCGAAGATGTGGTAAGTTCGCGACATGACATCCATTACGCAGGGAGAAACAGCATGCCAACCGCAAGCCTGAATGGCGACATCATCACCAGTTGGGAAAGCTTCCATAACGAATCCGCCAAGGTCTTCGGCTTCCCCGAATTCTATGGCCGCAACATGAGTGCCTGGATCGATTGCCTGAGTTATCTGCGCGATGAAGACGGCATGAGCAAGTTCCGGCTCAAGGAAAATGAAATACTGAACATCGAGGTGCTGCACAGCGAAAAGCTGCGCCAGCATGCCGCGGAAATCATCGAAGAGCTTGAGTTCTGCATTTCTGCAATCAACGAACGTTACGACGACTACGGTGAAAAGCCAGCGCTGAAACTGACGTTGCGCTAGACGTCGCTGTAGTTCGCCCCTTAATCGATCAGCTTGTCTCCGTCGTAAAACGGATACGGCCCGTCGAACTCTCCGATATAGGCAGTGTGGCTAATCAAGCCCGCATCGGCATCCCACAGATGCAATTGAAACGCCGGCGGTTCCATCACAAACCGGGATGCTGCCTGCGGACTCAAATCCAATGCAACCTGATGTGCTACGCCAGGACAGGTTGAAGCAATGGTACCGCCAAAACGTACCTGGATGGCGCGATGCAAGTGACCACAAAGAATTCGCTCTACCTGTGGATGAGCTTGCACCACGGCGGCCAATGCATGCGGCTGCGCCAGGCCTATGTTGTCCATGTGGCCGATGCCGGTTTTAAACGGCGGATGGTGCATCACGATCACGGTCGGCGTGTCTGGCTGCGCCGTCAGTACCTTGTCCAGCCAAGCCAAGCTAGCGGCTGCCAATGCACCGCCGCTGGATTGTGGAATGACCGTGTCCAGCGCGACTATGCGCAGCGGATGTTCATCGATCACGTACTCGATTCTGTCCGTACCTTGCTGAAGATACGAGTGCTCTGGAAAGGCCGCTCTCAGGGCATCACGGTCATCGTGATTCCCGGGCAAAAGGTAATAAGGCATCGTCAGAGGCTGCAGGAGCAGGCGCAAGAACGCATACTCTTCCGGCAGGCCGAAATCGACCAGGTCGCCGGTAATCACCACCGCGTCAGGCCGCTGCTTGAGTTGATTGATCTGCGCCACGCAGCACCTCAGGCTTTCTGCGGTATCGACCACCCGATACGATTTCTTGCCATGCGCCTTGATGTGCAAATCGGAAATCTGGCACAGAATCATGCTGGTGCCTCGTCATGAAAATGCAGCAAGGCATGCTCGGGTACACGTAACGATATGCGCTCCCCGATCTGCCAGGATGCCCGCCTGCCGGTTTCAACCACCACAGCTTGCTCTGTCCCGACATCGATCAGCAAGCGGGTCCTGTCTCCGAGAAAGAAGGTCGACAGAATGTCTCCTTGCATGTTGGCGTCGTCCATTTCACCGGCGACGACTTCGACATCTTCCGGTCGAAACATCAGCGTCGTCCGCTTACCAACGGATGCGGTATCGCATGGAAGCTGGCCGCCTGCAAAGTGCAGCAGGCCATCGCATGCGGTACCTGTGATGCGATTCATGGTGCCAATGAAATCGGCGACAAAATGGTTGGCGGGACGATAGTAGATGTCTTGCGGGCTGCCGATTTGTGCAATCTTGCCACGTTCCATGACCACTACACGGTCCCCCAATGCCATCGCCTCGCTCTGGTCGTGCGTCACATAAATGGCTGTGATGCCAAGCTTTCGCAATAGCTGGTTGAGGTCGGCCCGCAGGGTTTCACGTAACTTGGCGTCAAGCGCAGTCAGCGGTTCATCCAGCAACAATACCTTGGGCTCGACAGCAAGCGCGCGGGCCAGCGCAACCCGTTGTTTCTGGCCTCCCGACAGCTGGTCGATACGGCGTTGGCTGAAGCCTTGCATATGCACCATCTCCAGTAGCGCTTCAATTTTTTCGAGGCGCTGAGCGGCGGGCATCTTGCGGATTTTCAAGCCGTAAGCAATGTTTTCGCCGACTGTCATGTTGGGAAACAAAGCGTAATTCTGGAACACCATGCCGACGCCGCGCTTTTCTATCGGCAAGGCGGTGACGTCTTCGTCACCGAATAAAACCTGACCGCCGGCATCTGGAAATTCCAGACCCGCAATCAAGCGCAACGTCGTGGTTTTTCCACAGCCCGATGGCCCCAGCAGCACCACGGTTTCGCCCGGATGGATTTCCAGCTCTATAGGCTGCAGCGCCTGTGCGCCATTGGCGAAGGTTTTACCGCACTGGATTAATTTAATGGAAACAGCATTCTTCATAAACGGACTCTTGAGCGTGTGGTGTGCGTGACCCATTGCATGGCGATCAGCAGGGGGATAATCATCACGAAGAAAATCAGCGTGTAGGCGGAGCCGACTTCAAGCCGCATTGAGGCATAGCTGTCGGCCAGTCCCACCGGAAGGGTCATGGTCAGTGGCGTATGCAACATCCACGTAATGTTGAATTCGCCGATCGACAATGTGACCACCATCAGCGCACCGGCCAGGATGCCGGAAAATACGTTGGGAATCACAATGCCGAAAAATCGCTGCATCAATCCGGCACCAAGGCTAGCCGCAGCTTCTTCCAATACCGACAATTGCGAGGACTGCATCACCGCCAGCACCGGCCGCACCATGAACGGCAAGGTGAACAGCACGTGACCGACCAGGATAAATAACAGGCTGCCGCGAAACTCCCGATATTGGCCGTACGCCATGATCAGTGCCAGCGCAGTGGCCAAGCCCGGCACTGCCACCGGCATCATCAGCAATTCTTCGATGGCGCGCGCCAGACGACTGTTGCCGCCATTGTGGCGCGCCAGCATATATGCTAGCGGCACGCCAGCGATTGTTGTGACGACTAGGCAGGCCAGTGCAATCGCAATCGAACGCCAGATCGTTACTTGGTAGGTATCCCAGACCTGCGCTATCCAGCGTCCGGTAAAGCCACTGGAAAGGCCGATGAAAAAATTATCAGTGATACCAGCCAGCATCGACAATACGATCGGCACGATCAGGAATGCGCATACCAACAAGGTAAAGCCGAGCTGGAGATAAAAGCGGAAGGATTTATGCATGCTGTTCCCTGTCCTATGCCGCAGCGCCGACTGTATTGCCCGACCACGAACGGGCCAGCGCCAGCACCAGCCAGGTCATCGCCCCCAACACGATCGACAATGCTGCCGCCATGGCAAAGTTGGCATAGCTGGTAAATTCGTTATAGATCGCCATCGGCAATACATCAATGTTGGTCGCCAAAGTGAAAGCTGTGCCGAAAGCGCCGACGCTGGTGGCAAAGCAGATTGCTCCGGATGAGATCAATGCCGGCGACAAAGCCGGCAGCACGACGTTGGCAAATACCTGTAGAGGATTGGCGCCCAATGAGCGCGCAGCTTCCTCCAACGCCGGGTCTAGCTTTTCTGCGGCCGCCATCACCGTGAGGATGACGCGTGGTATCGAGAAATACAGATAACCCAGGAACAGGCCGCCTAGCGAATAGGCGAATACCCAGGAATCGCCGAGCAACCAGTTTGTCACTAACCCGATCAAACCTTGGCGCCCCGCCAGCATGATCACCATGAAGCCGACCACTACGCCCGGAAAAGCCAGAGGAAAGGTCAACATGGCGAGCAGGACGGATTTTCCGGCGAAGCGGTTGCGTTGCAAAAACAGGGCGACGAACGATGAAATCATCAATGTCGCCAAGGTCACCACGGCGGACAACAGCATTGTGGACAGCAGGCTCATCAAATAATGATGATTGGTCATCACCGCAAAGTAGGCTGCAATCCCAGTGGGTCCACTGGCGCCCACCTCTAGCAAACGCAGCATCGGCAGTAGCCAGAAGGCCAGGAACAGCGTCACACCGGGAACGGCAAACAGTAAATATACCTGGTGTCGCGCCGGCATGCGCCGTCTCGGCAGTTGCATGCTCACCGCACTTCAGCCTGATAACGTTCGCTAAATGCGCGCTGGACCTCTGCCATCTTGCCGTAATCGACAGATTTGGCGCGAGCGTATTCTGTCGCAGGTAAAAAATGCGACTGGGCTTCTTTGGAAATGGCGGAAGCGCGCACCGGCCGCAGATAGGCGTTGGCCCAGATAGCTTGGCCTTCGTTGGATAGCAGGAAATCCAGCACTTTCTTGGCATTGGCGGGATTCGGGCCGTTTTTCACCAGACTGACCACGTAAGGCACGGTCAAGGTTCCTTCACTAGGAATCACAAAAGCGACATTGGCTTTGTCTTTGTATCTGGCGCGATAAGCATCGAAGTCATAGCCGAACAGAATCGGAATCTCGCCAGACAGCAGACGCGCATACGAAGTTTGCTTAGGCACGATCGGTTGATTTTTTTGCAGCGCCTTGAAATAGTTGATGCCTGGCGTGAAGTTATCCAGGGTGCCACCGAGCGCCTGGTTGATTGCTACCGCTCCGACATAACCGACGAAAGCGCTGGCCGGATCAAGATAACCGATCAATCCCTTGTACTCCGGCTTGAGCAAATCCTGCCAGGAACGCGGCACCGGCTTGCCCTTGAGCGCATCGACATTCACCATGATGCCCATGGTGCCGGAATGAATCGTGAACCAATAGCCATCCGGATCTTTCAGATCATTTGGAATTTCATTCCAGCCGGCCGGCTTATATGGCGTAATCACTTCCTTCTTTTTCGCTTCAATCCCGAAGGTCACGCCGACATAGGTGAAGTCGGCAACGGGACTTGCTTTTTCCGCGATGATCTGCGACAGCGACTGGCCGCTGTTCTTGTTGTCGGGCGGCACCGTGATGCCGGTCTTGTCCTTGATCGCCTTGATCTGCGTTGCCCAGTCTGCCCATTCAGGCGGGCAGTTATAGCAAATTGCATTCTGCGCAACGGCATGGACCGATGCGACCAGGGCGAAGGTGGCGACCATCGCATGGAAAACACGTGCTAAGCGCATGCTGCTTCCTTTCTGTTTTAGCGGTGAGAAGTGAACGGTTTGACCGACCCGCCGATGCGGACGGTGTGGGGCAATATGTGCGATGCGACGACCAAATGGCCACCCTGCTGCTCTTCAATCGTGGTCACCAGCGTGCGCAACGCCAGTTCGCCGATTTGTTCGGACGGCTGCTCGACGCTGCTCAGCGTCGGCTCCATCAGTTCACCTAGCGGAATGCCATCGAAGCCCATGATCGAGACGTCGTCAGGTACCCGCAAACCAAGTGCGCGCAAATCGCGCATCGCACTGAGCGCCAGCAAATCGTTGGAACAAAACAAGGCGCTTGGTCGTTGTGACGGATTGCGAAACGCCTGCAAATATTCGAAGGCAAGCGAAGTATTGGTATGGCGCGGAACCTCAATCGGTTCCAGCGGAACCAGGTTATGCTGCTGCATTGCCTGCAGATAGCCGTGATAACGCTGGATGGCGCGATCCGAGGCATGGAACTGGCCAGCAAGCATCTGGATGCGTTGATGGCCAAGCCGGATCAGATAAGTGACGGCATCATATGCAGCAGCCCGGTTATCCACTGAAACCGACGGCCGAGTACTTTCTTGCGGTTGGTTGTACACCAGTACATATGGAATCTGTTCGCGCTCAAGCACATCCAGTGTGGCGCTGGCATCAGCGTTCGTGACGGTAAGGATGACGCCATCAACGCGATGGGCCAGCAACAACTCTACCGCCGCGGCTTCATCTTGCTGGCGGTATTCGGTGGCCGTAAGCATCACCGAATAATCGCGCTGGCGCGCCGCCAGCTCTACACCTTGCAGGCATTGCGCAAACACAGTATTAGAGAGAGTCGGCACCACTACGCCAACCGTCCGTGAACGCCCCGCACGCAAGTTGCGCCCGGTGAAATTCGGCCGGAAACCGAGTGCCTCTATTGCCTGATTAACCTTGCCGGCCGTGTCGATACTGACCGAGTCGGGATTGTTCAGCAAACGCGATACCGTGGCGATCGAAACGCCTGCTTCTAAAGCAACTTGTTTGATGGATGGACGCACGATGTAGTGATTGATGTAAACGTTTACATCGTGCCTGCGCAATGTTACGTGCTGATGACGTTTTACCTCTCAAACGAAATTAGTTTTCTGCCGTTATATTGCGAACTGTTGGGGCGAGGTTACTTGTCTGATCAGATCGGCTAACGGAAACCCTCCAGCGGTCCCAGTTTTAGAGCTGGCATGGATGAGACTACGCTAGCGAGGCGAGCGGATATAGTAGATATCCCATTCTTCCTCTGAGAGAAACTGAAAACCATGACGCTGATAAAAGCGATTTGAATCACTGTCGCGCAAGGCCCCCACGCGCAGCGGCATGGCTTGCGCATCCGCTTCTGCAAAAATTTTTTCCAGCACCGCGGCGCCAATCCCTTGTCCTTGGCAATCTGGACGAATGTAGAGGTGATCCAGCAACAATTGATCCGGCCCCGGTTTAACCACGACGAACCCTGCACGCTGTTGATTCACCATTACATGCCGCGTATGGATAGCAGAAAAACCGGCGCGAAAACGTTCTCTTGCCCGAGCAGGATCAAAGCGACCGACCCGTTCAAGACTTTCACGCATTGCTTCGATCCGTAGTGCGACTAGCTCTTCAAAATCGTTGTCTTCTGCTTGAACCAAGGACACCTTCGGGGCGTTCAATATTCGCATGGTCGTTCAAATCTGTCAGTGATCGTTAAGCGATTTTAACTGAATGACCGAAAGTCAGGCTCAGCGCTACTCTGGCGCTGTCAGGCATGATGGAGTAGGCTATACGTGTCGCCATGCGCAGCCCATGGCCCTTACAGGTTACCAATATGGAAAAGACCGCGTTTGTGTTCGCAGGCGGCGGCAGTCTTGGCGCCATCGAAGCCGGCATGCTGCGTGAACTGATCGCCTCTGGCATAAGCCCGGACTTCCTGGTTGGCGCTTCCGCCGGAGCGATCAACAGTGTCTTTTTTGCCTATCAACCACATGCGGCCGGCACCACGCGCCTCGAGTTTTTGTGGCGTGGCATCCGTCGCCAGCAGATCATGCCTTGGTCGATTTTATCGGTGCTGGGTGCCTTTCGAGCACAAGGCACACACCTGGTCAGTTCCACGAAATTGCGCGAACTGCTTTACGAGCATTTTGGCAACCGTAAGCTGGAGGAGACCGATCTTCCGGTATATGTTGTTGCGACCGAGATGAAAACAGGTAATGAGGTAGTCATTTCTTCTGGATCAGCAGTGGATGCCGTACTCGCCAGCACCGCTATTCCCGGTGTTTTTCCACCAGTTGCACTGGATGGACATATGCTGATCGATGGCGGCGTCGCCAACAATACGCCAATCTCCACGGCAATTCGATTGGGAGCGACTCGTGTCGTTGTGCTGACTACCGGATTTACTTGCGCGGAACGGCGCCAGCCTAAAGGTGCGCTCGAACACGCCATGAGTGCACTCAATCTTCTGGTCGCACGGCAGTTGGTATCCGATCTGGAACGTTGGTCTTCACATGCAGCGATTGCTGTGGTCGCTCCCTTATGTCCGCTGGATGTATCACCCTACGACTACAGCCAGTGCGGACTTCTGATTGACCGAGCCGCAGCCGAAACACGACGTTGGCTGGAAGCCGGCGGACTGGATAAACAGGCGATTCCAGATGCGCTCAGACCACATTCACATTAAAAAGAAGAAGAAATCCGATAAGCCGGGAATCTTAAATTGCAATGAATCCAGGAAACGACAAAATTTTGAGCATATTGAAATGCTTGGGAAAGCCAGTCGCGCGAGCTGACTGGTTTTTTTGTGCCTGTTATTTTGGGTAGGGTGAAGAATTTGTGCAGGAATGTGAAGGCACTGTGCGGGAGAAGAGGCGTTTTCTGCGTGATTTTCCGGTGCTGCAGCGTGTGTTACCGATTATTGCGGACTCGGCATGAGGCCTGAGTCGCCTTTTGCGATGCTGAATGGCGGCTTGAGTGGTATTTTGTGACGCTGAATGCCGCTTGAGGGTTGGTCTGAGAGGGGATTTTTGCAACGCCTCTGTGCGTTACGAAGTAATTTTGCCAATGCGAATTTCAAATCCAAAGCCCAAAGCAAAAACCCTCCCAGCAATCGCTGAGAGGGTTTTCTAATAAAAGCCTGACGATGACCTACTTTCACACTGGTTGCAGCACTATCATCGGCGCAAAGTCGTTTCACGGTCCTGTTCGGGATGGGAAGGGGTGGTACCAACTCGCTATGGTCATCAGGCATAACTTGTACCGCTGTCTGTTCTCCAGTTGGAGCAACAAACCGCGCAATCTAGAAGAAGTAGTTTTTTATACCGAACTCATCGGGGTGGATGAGTCCGGTTGGGTATGAATGTCCAAACGGTTGGTATCTCTTTCGAGGTTCAACCTTGGCAAACAAATAAAGCTCATCATATAACCTGCTAAGGTTATAGGGACAAGCCTCACGGGCAATTAGTATCAGTTAGCTTAACGTATTACTACGCTTCCACACCTGACCTATCAACGTCCTGGTCTCGAACGACCCTTTAGGGGAATCTAGTTCCCGGGAAATATCATCTCAAGGCAAGTTTCCCGCTTAGATGCTTTCAGCGGTTATCTCTTCCGAACTTAGCTACCCGGCAATGCCACTGGCGTGACAACCGGTACACCAGAGGTTCGTCCACTCCGGTCCTCTCGTACTAGGAGCAGCCCCCTTCAAATTTCCAACGCCCACGGCAGATAGGGACCAAACTGTCTCACGACGTTTTAAACCCAGCTCACGTACCACTTTAAATGGCGAACAGCCATACCCTTGGGACCGGCTACAGCCCCAGGATGTGATGAGCCGACATCGAGGTGCCAAACTCCCCCGTCGATATGAACTCTTGGGAGGAATCAGCCTGTTATCCCCAGAGTACCTTTTATCCGTTGAGCGATGGCCCTTCCATACAGAACCACCGGATCACTATGTCCTACTTTCGTACCTGCTCGACTTGTCAGTCTCGCAGTTAAGCACGCTTATGCCATTGCACTATTAGCACGATGTCCGACCGTACCTAGCGTACCTTCGAACTCCTCCGTTACACTTTGGGAGGAGACCGCCCCAGTCAAACTGCCTACCATGCACTGTCCCCGATCCGGATAACGGACCAAGGTTAGAACCTCAAACAAACCAGGGTGGTATTTCAAGGATGGCTCCACGAGAACTAGCGTCCCCGCTTCAAAGCCTCCCACCTATCCTACACAGATTGGTTCAAAGTCCAATGCAAAGCTACAGTAAAGGTTCATGGGGTCTTTCCGTCTAGCCGCGGGTAGATTGCATCATCACAAACATTTCAACTTCGCTGAGTCTCGGGAGGAGACAGTGTGGCCATCGTTACGCCATTCGTGCAGGTCGGAACTTACCCGACAAGGAATTTCGCTACCTTAGGACCGTTATAGTTACGGCCGCCGTTTACTGGGACTTCAATCAAGAGCTTGCACCCCATCATTTAATCTTCCAGCACCGGGCAGGCGTCACACCCTATACGTCCACTTTCGTGTTTGCAGAGTGCTGTGTTTTTATTAAACAGTCGCAGCCACCTTTTTATTGCAGCCCTTTCGTCCTTCTGGCGCAGGCCAGTCAAACTACCGGGGCGTACCTTATCCCGAAGTTACGGTACAAATTTGCCGAGTTCCTTCTCCCGAGTTCTCTCAAGCGCCTTAGAATACTCATCTCGCCCACCTGTGTCGGTTTGCGGTACGGTCTCGTTAGACTGAAGCTTAGAGGCTTTTCTTGGAACCACTTCCGATTGCTTCACCAATAAATTGGCTCGTCCCATACCCTTGAATTACGCTGCCGGATTTGCCTAACAGCCTTCTCTGATACAGAAACCGGGACTTCCAACACCCGGACAACCTTCCGCGATCCGTCCCCCCATCGCATCTAACGACGGTGCAGGAATATTAACCTGCTTCCCATCAGCTACGCATCTCTGCCTCGCCTTAGGGGCCGACTCACCCTGCTCCGATGAACGTTGAACAGGAAACCTTGGGCTTACGGCGTGGGGGCTTTTCACCCCCATTATCGCTACTCATGTCAGCATTCGCACTTCTGATACCTCCAGCATCCTTTACAAGACACCTTCGCAGGCTTACAGAACGCTCTCCTACCATATCCTTACGGATATCCGCAGCTTCGGTGACTGGCTTAGCCCCGTTACATCTTCCGCGCAGGACGACTCGATCAGTGAGCTATTACGCTTTCTTTAAAGGATGGCTGCTTCTAAGCCAACCTCCTGACTGTTTTAGCCTTCCCACTTCGTTTGCCACTTAGCCAATCTTTGGGACCTTAGCTGGCGGTCTGGGTTGTTTCCCTCTTGACGTCGGACGTTAGCACCCGGCGTCTGTCTCCCAAGCTCGCACTCATCGGTATTCGGAGTTTGCAATGGTTTGGTAAGTCTCGATGACCCCCTAGCCATAACAGTGCTCTACCCCCGATGGTGATACTTGAGGCACTACCTAAATAGTTTTCGGAGAGAACCAGCTATTTCCAAGTTTGTTTAGCCTTTCACCCCTACCCACAGCTCATCCCCTAATTTTTCAACATTAGTGGGTTCGGACCTCCAGTGCGTGTTACCGCACCTTCATCCTGGCCATGAGTAGATCACTTGGTTTCGGGTCTACACCCAGCGACTGAACGCCCTATTCGGACTCGATTTCTCTACGCCTTCCCTATACGGTTAAGCTTGCCACTGAATGTAAGTCGCTGACCCATTATACAAAAGGTACGCAGTCACGGAACAAGTCCGCTCCTACTGTTTGTATGCACACGGTTTCAGGATCTATTTCACTCCCCTTCCGGGGTTCTTTTCGCCTTTCCCTCACGGTACTGGTTCACTATCGGTCGATATCGAGTATTTAGCCTTGGAGGATGGTCCCCCCATGTTCAGACAGGATTACACGTGTCCCGCCCTACTTGTTGCAAGCTTAGTTCCACAATGATCATTTCGTATAAGGGGCTATCACCCTCTATGGCCGACGTTTCCAAGTCGTTCTACTATGTCCACTGCTAAAACTTGCGGCTGTTCCCATTTCGCTCGCCACTACTTTGGGAATCTCGGTTGATTTCTTTTCCTGCAGCTACTTAGATGTTTCAGTTCGCCGCGTTCGCTTTGCATACCTATGTATTCAGTATGCAATGACCACTAGGGCCGGGTTTCCCCATTCGGAAATCTGCGGATCAAAGCTTGTTTGCTAGCTCCCCGCAGCTTATCGCAAGCTACTACGTCCTTCATCGCCTGATATCGCCAAGGCATCCACCATGTGCACTTATTCACTTGTCCCTATAACGTTAGCCTCTGACTGCGTTCACAGCCAAAAAGCGGTTATAGAGGTATTTCTATGAGTTTAGCGTTTGCCGTATCCAAAGTGTTTTCGCAGTTGTTGATGCAGCTTGCGCCCATCAACTCTTTTGAGAACTCTTTACATACTTTTTGATTTGATACAATCATACCCATCAACAAACAATGTCTTGTCTGCTGACGAATCTTTACTACTTCTTCTAGATTGTTAAAGAACGGTAAATCCATTGATCTTAAAAAGACCAAACCTAAATCCCAACGCACTCTCTGCGCCGACTTAGGTTTGATATTTCTTGCTTCGTGCCACCGGAAACTTGGTGGAGGTTGACGGGATCGAACCGACGACCCCCTGCTTGCAAAGCAGGTGCTCTCCCAGCTGAGCTAAACCCCCGAAACTTGTTGGTGGGTCTGGTTGGGCTCGAACCAACGACCCCCGCGTTATCAACACGGTGCTCTAACCAACTGAGCTACAGACCCGCTTGGATCAGTACGAGCCACCCATCAACTACTGCGCTCTCACGCAACAGTCTTGACCGATACCTGTTCTTCTTTATTAACAGACGATAAGTGTGGACGCTTAACTTTCATGCAAACTCTAGAAAGGAGGTGATCCAGCCGCACCTTCCGATACGGCTACCTTGTTACGACTTCACCCCAGTCACGAATCCTACCGTGGTAAGCGCCCTCCTTACGGTTAGGCTACCTACTTCTGGTAAAACCCGCTCCCATGGTGTGACGGGCGGTGTGTACAAGACCCGGGAACGTATTCACCGCGACATGCTGATCCGCGATTACTAGCGATTCCAACTTCATGTAGTCGAGTTGCAGACTACAATCCGGACTACGATACACTTTCTGGGATTAGCTCCCCCTCGCGGGTTGGCGGCCCTCTGTATGTACCATTGTATGACGTGTGAAGCCCTACCCATAAGGGCCATGAGGACTTGACGTCATCCCCACCTTCCTCCGGTTTGTCACCGGCAGTCTCATTAGAGTGCCCTTTCGTAGCAACTAATGACAAGGGTTGCGCTCGTTGCGGGACTTAACCCAACATCTCACGACACGAGCTGACGACAGCCATGCAGCACCTGTGTTACAGTTTTCTTTCGAACACTCCCAAATCTCTTCGGGATTCTGTACATGTCAAGGGTAGGTAAGGTTTTTCGCGTTGCATCGAATTAATCCACATCATCCACCGCTTGTGCGGGTCCCCGTCAATTCCTTTGAGTTTTAATCTTGCGACCGTACTCCCCAGGCGGTCTACTTCACGCGTTAGCTGCGTTACCAAGTCAATTAAGACCCGACAACTAGTAGACATCGTTTAGGGCGTGGACTACCAGGGTATCTAATCCTGTTTGCTCCCCACGCTTTCGTGCATGAGCGTCAGTGTTATCCCAGGGGGCTGCCTTCGCCATCGGTATTCCTCCACATCTCTACGCATTTCACTGCTACACGTGGAATTCTACCCCCCTCTGACACACTCTAGCTATGCAGTCACAAATGCCATTCCCAGGTTAAGCCCGGGGATTTCACACCTGTCTTACATAACCGCCTGCGCACGCTTTACGCCCAGTAATTCCGATTAACGCTTGCACCCTACGTATTACCGCGGCTGCTGGCACGTAGTTAGCCGGTGCTTATTCTTCAGGTACCGTCATTAGCAAGGGATATTAGCCCTCACCGTTTCTTCCCTGACAAAAGAGCTTTACAACCCGAAGGCCTTCTTCACTCACGCGGCATTGCTGGATCAGGGTTGCCCCCATTGTCCAAAATTCCCCACTGCTGCCTCCCGTAGGAGTCTGGGCCGTGTCTCAGTCCCAGTGTGGCTGGTCGTCCTCTCAGACCAGCTACTGATCGAAGCCTTGGTGAGCCTTTACCTCACCAACTAGCTAATCAGATATCGGCCGCTCTATGAGCACGAGGTCTTGCGAGCCCCCGCTTTCATCCGTAGATCGTATGCGGTATTAGCTAATCTTTCGACTAGTTATCCCCCACTCAAAGGTACGTTCCGATATATTACTCACCCGTTCGCCACTCGTCAGCGGAGCAAGCTCCCTGTTACCGTTCGACTTGCATGTGTAAGGCATGCCGCCAGCGTTCAATCTGAGCCAGGATCAAACTCTTCAGTTCAATCTCTGTTTTGTGGCATTGCTGCCTAGCATCTCTGCTATCGCTCACTCAAAATACTGACAGGCTACTTCTTGCGAAGCATCCTATTTTCTTCTTTTGTGAACATTTAATGTTTTAAGTTATACGCCACCGACTTACGTCAGCAGCGCTGCACTTCCATTAAACGCCCACACTTATCGACTGTTAATTGTTAAAGAACCTTCTACTTCGCGTCACCAGCTACCCGGTTCGCGTCGCCAACAAATCGTTTTGTTTGTCAGCAGCAGAGAGATGAGATTATGTAGCGTTTCAAGTTTTTCGTCAACTACTTTTTTACTAACCACCGAAAAACTTTTTACTCACCACACCTACTTCTTCCCCGCTTTTACCCCTCAAACTTCACCCGCAAAACAGACCTTTTACTACCTGCCTGCTTCGCTTCTTTCGCGTCGTTCTCAACGGGAGGCGAACTATAGCAACCCACCTCATTCCCCGCAAGTACTTTTTAAAACTTTCTTTAAAATATTTCGATTTATTTGATTTAGCTCTTATCAACGCTATTACAGGATGCCCTCCCTACCAATAAAGAGGCTATTAGATACATCCTATACATCAACCGAATTCAACACCGCCCAACGGGCAGCGCTGACGCCCTTCTCCAGACTGATCCGGCTGACAATCTGTTCCAACTGCAAATGATTGCTAGGGGAAGTAATCAGATCCGCCCGCACTTCCAATTGCGTACCGGAAGCCAGGTCCTCGCTATGCAACGACTGCACCACCAGATGCGGCATGCCGTTTAGCATATGCAACATCAAAGTACGCACTTGTACCTCATCTTCAGGCCGGCATACCACGGAGAGGCGATAAACCTGCTCGATTTCGGTCGCACTGTGCAAATCACGGCTGTTGATCATATGGGAAACGCCACGCAACAGCACGTTCGCCCCAAGGATCGCGGCGGCGCCAATGGCTGCCTCCAACGCATGCCCAAGCCCGCACAGCACACCGACCGCCGCCGAACACCACAATGTGGCTGCGGTATTCAGGCCGCGTACATTAATTCCTTCGCGCATAATTACGCCTGCGCCAAGAAAGCCGATACCAGATACAACATAAGAAGCAATCCGGGTTGCCCCCTGCGGATCGGACTCGAATGCGGAGACCATGACGAACAGCGAAGCGCCGATCGAAACCAGCGCATTGGTGCGCAAACCAGCCATGCGCTGGCGCATCTGGCGCTCAGCGCCAATCAGGGAACCCAGGGTCAGGGCGAGCAGTACGCGCAGGGTAAATATTTTCCAGTCCATCTTCGCTACCTTTCTGCATGCATCGCCATACGTACTATATAGCAGCACGGCGATATTTCATGGGTGCCCAGCGCTGCTTCAGAAACTGAAGAACAGACGACCAGGCAAATCAAACAAACGGATGGGGATAAATGGTGGCGATGCGAGATCGCACTAGATACGACAGCGCTGCAATTCACAGGCTGTAGCGATGAATTACCGACTAGCAGGTGATTGCGTCGGGCTGTGCGCCCATCCACGGGTACTGGTACAACCATCCAAAATAGAGGCTCCTGCAAACATAGTCCACAGGATTCTATTTAGACGCCATTGGCAAGTCAAGTGAGTCAGGCATCCAGCGCCGCGTCTGCAGCCAGCTTGCGCAATATGTGGGCGGCGGCAACCAGGCCGAAAGTCGCGGTTACCACCACCGCAGAACCGTAACCGGCGCAGTTCAGACCGGTAACGCCAGGCGCGGGATCGCCATCAACGGCGCACACTTGCTCATTAATAGGTGCGCTCAAAGGCTCAGTAGAAAATACTGCATCGATACCAAAACGGACTTTATCACCGCGCGGGAAGCGATATTCAGAACGCAAGCGCTTACGCACCTTGGCCAGCAGCGGCTCTTGCTCGGTTTTCGCCAGATCGCGAACCTCAATACAGGTCGGATCCACCTGGCCACCGGCACTACCGATGGTGATCAGCCGAATTCTCTTGTCACGGCAATAGGCGATCAATGCGGCCTTGGCGCGCACATTGTCGATGGCATCGATCACATAGTCATAGCGCCCTTCCCCGATCATTTCTGGCAAATTATCGGCACTAATGAAATCTTCCACCTCTGTGACATGGCAGTAAGGATTAATCTGCGCAATACGCGCGGTCAACGCACTCACCTTGGCCTGCCCCAGCGTATCGGTCAGGGCATGAATCTGGCGATTGATATTGGATTCGGCTAAATTATCCAGGTCGATCAAAGTCAAATTACCGACCGCACTACGCGCCAACGCCTCGACCGCCCATGAACCAACGCCGCCAACCCCGATCACGCACACCCGTGCTTGTAGAAAACGGGCCAACGCAGCGGCGCCATACAAACGGCTGATGCCGCCAAAACGCCGGTCGAAATCAATCTCATCGAGATCAAGTGCGGTGGGAACAGATGCGCCAGGAGCGCCAGCTACAACGGATGAGGACATGATTGGACACAAAAAATGACACGACAGGCAATCGACAAGATATTCGGGCTACATCAACGCTTGGCAACCCTTATATCGCTATATCCGCTATTTTACCGGCTCCGCATGACGGATCACTTTTGAAGTGCTTTAATATGAGTTGAAAGCTAACAACCCTACATTCCAACAATCAGAAAATTATCAAATAAGCACTTCTGCAAGAGAACATCCCGATTCAACCCACGAGACACCACACCATGCCAAACGCATTGATAGCCGCCGCGCCAGATTTCAGCCAGCCGATTGCTGTGCTGAAGCATTGCCACGACAAGATACGCAAGCAGCTGGGCACGCTGCAAAATCTACTGGAACACATCTCGCAACACGGCAGCGATGCCCAGGCACAGCAAGCGGCCGATAGTGTCATGCGCTACTTCAACCAGGCCGCCCCACACCATCACGCGGATGAGGAAGTCGACCTGCTGCCGATGCTGAGCGTCACGGCGACAGGGGAAGACGCTGCCTTGCTGCAAAAACTGACGCCGGAAATTATGGCTGAGCATCAACAGATGGATAAACTGTGGCACACACTCAACCGCCAGCTGACATCTATCGCCAGCAGCGAGACAGCCACACAGGCGACTCCGCTGTCAATGCAAGACGTCAAGGAATTCTCCGCCATCTATTCGGCCCATATGGAAAAAGAGGAAACCTGGATAGCGCCGATGGCGAAGCGAATTTTCAGCGAGCAGCAGATGCAACAACTAGGGGCAGCAATGCAACAGCGTAGAGGTATTTCAACATGAAACAAAAAACAGACAAATCGATCGCCGACCTGCGCATCGATTACAGCCAGGCCAGCCTGTCGGAAGCAGACACCGCCGCCGATCCGATTACGCAATTTAACAAATGGTTTGACGAAGCCATCAGTGCAGAAGTACCGGAAGCAAATGCCATGAGCCTGGCCACAGTAGGCAACAACGGCCGACCTTCGTCGCGCATCGTACTGATCAAACACTTTGATGCGCAGGGCTTCACCTGGTTTACCAATTTCGAAAGCCGCAAAGGACATGATCTGCTGGAACATCCCTACGGCGCTTTGCTGTTTCATTGGGTTGCATTGGAACGCCAGGTCCGTATCGAAGGCCGCGTCGAACGAGTGAGCGACAGCGAGAGCGACGCCTACTTCCACAGCCGGCCACTGCGCAGCCGCCTCGGTGCCATCGCCTCAGCGCAAAGCGAGACCATCGCTAGCCGCGAACTGCTCGAAGCCGAGTACGCAAAAGCCGAACAGAAATACGGCGACAATCCGCCACGACCGAATCATTGGGGCGGGTACAGACTTTTGCCAGATACGGTAGAATTTTGGCAGGGGCGTCGGTCACGCTTGCATGACCGGATTTTGTATACCTTGGATGCAGATGACAAGTGGCTGCGACAACGCCTGCAGCCTTAGCACCCGAGTCACTGTTATCGGTCGACGCTGACCGCTTGGTACAAGTATTTATTCACCGGAGGAGAAATCGTGTTCTGGGAAAAGAAGCTTGAAAACTGGGTTAATGATATTCGTCATCGAGCTGCAATACCGTTACGGCTCGAATTATGGAATGGTCAGCGTTTCGACTTTGGCACCTACGCAGCGCCGGACGTCACCGTGCGTGTGCCACACGTTTCTGCTCTGAGTTACTTGCTGACGCCTTCACTTGCCAATCTGGGCGAGGCGTATGTCGAAGGAAAAATCGAAGTCGAAGGAAAAATCAAGGAGATCATCGCTGTCGGCAATGCACTGGCCGCCAATTCGCTTAAGGCGGATGGCAAATTTGCCCGTATCACCCGCACCTTCCGCCATAACAAGGAGAAGGATGCCGAGGCGATTCGCTACCACTACGATGTATCCAACGATTTCTATAAACTCTGGCTGGACCAGAACATGGTGTATTCCTGCGCCTATTTTGAACATGGCGATGAAGACCTGGATACCGCACAACTGAAAAAAATCGATCATATCCTGACCAAAATCCAGATCCAGCCAGGCCAGACCTTGCTCGACATAGGCTGTGGTTGGGGCGCGCTGGTGTTACGCGCCGCACAGAAATTCGGCGCTAAGTGCGTCGGCATCACACTCTCGGAAAATCAGTATGCGCTCGCGAAGGAAAGAGTCGCCCAGGCCGGCTTAGAAGATAAGATAGAAATTCGCCTGCAGGATTATCGCGATATCACCGGCAGCTTTGACCGGATCACCAGCGTCGGCATGTTCGAGCACGTAGGCCTGATTCACCTGCCGATGTATTTTGCACGCATCCGCGATTTGCTGGCGGACGACGGCGTCGCCATGAATCACGGCATCACTACCACCGACATCGATAATGGCGAGTCGCCCTATGGCGGCGGCGAATTCATCGAGAAATATGTATTCCCGCATGGAGAATTACCGCATATCGGTATGGTACTGAAAACCATGCAGCAAGGCGGGCTGGAAGTATTCGACGTCGAAAACCTGCGGCGGCATTACGCCAAGACCTGCAGTATCTGGGCCGACAATCTTGAAGCACACGCGGATGAGGTCAGAAAAGCGGCCGATGACCGCCGCTTCCGTATCTGGCGTATTTATCTGGCCGGGAGTTCCTACGGCTTCGAGCGTGACTGGATGTCGCTGTACCAGGTGGTCTGCCGCAAGGCCGGCCACAGCGCCAGCACGTTGCCCTGGTCACGGGACTATATTTATCAGGCCTCGTAAGTAAGATATACCAGCCTATCCACCGTACTATCTGGCGCAGCGGTGGATAGCGTTCAACGAATCACTTTATCGACGAATATCTTGCGCAGCTTGGCCACTTTCGGCGCTACAACGAAAGCGCAGTAACCTTGCAAAGGATGCTGGCGAAAATAATTCTGATGATATTCTTCTGCCTTGTAATACGTCTCTGCAGGACTTAATTCGGTGACGATAGGCGCATCCCACACATTCGCCATTTCTGCGATGACCTGTTCCGCCACTTTCTTCTGTTGCGACGACTGGTAATAAATCACCGAACGATATTGCGTACCGACGTCATTGCCCTGGCGGTTCAAGGTAGTCGGATCGTGAATCGTGAAGAAGATTTCCAGTAGCTCGCGGTAGCTGATCTGCCCCGTATCGAACGTCACCGCTACAACTTCAGCGTGGCCAGTCGTGCCTTCGCAGACTTGCTCATAACTGGGATTTGCCACCCGGCCGCCGGTATACCCTGACTCGACGCGCTCCACTCCTTTGATCTCCTGATAAACCGCCTCCAGGCACCAGAAGCATCCCCCTCCAAATACCGCTACGTCCTTAGTCATGGCCGCTGCTCCCCTGGTTGCCTGCTTTGACAGTTTCACTTTAACGCAATCTGCCACCGCTTGTCGACGTAGAAATGGGTAATCTCGGCAAGCGATGTCGTGGACGAAAAAAAGCCCCGACTGCGCGGGGCTCTTCTAGCTGAATCTTAACCGGCGATTTAGAACTTGTAGCCGACTGTCAGGACCGACACCATCGGATTCAAAGTAATTTTGGTGGTGGCGTGGGTGACAGATCCATCGGCATGGGTGGTAGACAGATCAGCCTTGGTCTTCAGCGGAACATAAGACAGGGAAAAGTTAACGGACCAGTTTTTGTCGAAATTATAGGCAATACCTGCATTCGCGACCGGAACAAATGAGCTGCTCAAATCGGCGCTGGTGGATGCACGAGGATCGCCGCCTCCGAGAAGGTTCGTCAAGCTGCTGGTCAGCTTGATATTCGAATACCAGACGTAAGCAGCGCCGGCACCGAGGTAAGGACGGAACTGGCTATTGGCATCACCGAAGTAATACTTGGCCAGCACAGCCGGACTCCACTGCGTGGCCGTACCGAGCTGCCCCAAACCATTGAGAGTACCTTCACCACTGAGCTTGAATTTCGGTGGGATACCCAAATCCGCTGTTACGGCGATATTGTCGGTGAAAAAGTGAGTGAGCTGCAGAATAGCGGTATCAGCGTTAGAGACGTGTGCGCCGCTACCTGGAACCTGGAAAGTCCCTCCCAACGTCAACGGTTCACTGGATTGATTCAGCCCAATGTGTGCCCAACCGAAAT
This sequence comes from Collimonas arenae, assembly GCF_000786695.1. Taxonomy (NCBI): domain Bacteria; kingdom Pseudomonadati; phylum Pseudomonadota; class Betaproteobacteria; order Burkholderiales; family Oxalobacteraceae; genus Collimonas; species Collimonas arenae. Next base: position 4,866,508 of record NZ_CP009962.1, read on the forward strand.
TGACGACGTTGTCGCCGGCTTGCTGCGCCATGGCAGGCGCTGCGAAAGCAGCCAGCACAGACACGGCAGCCAGTTTTTTCAATACGCTCATTTGTTTTTTCATATGTCTTCTCCAAGTTTCACTTCATTTTTAGTGGCGGGATCTTTGTCTGCATTGAATGCAGTACAAGCCCATTTTTCCGGCACTTTGCAATTTGGACCAACCGGGGGGTAGGTCAGACCAGACAGCGCTCTGTTCTTCGATTTTTAACTATCAAAGCCGGATAGATTTCATAATTTCTCATTCATCTACTCCCTGCTCTTTTCCCGAAAAGAACGCGCGTGCTATTCTTTTTTTACACTATGCCAGCTTTAGAATCATTTGACTATAGTTGTAGCTTTTTTACCTCAAATTATTTTTTAAAGCCTGCCAAGACGGCCGATGAATCGTGTGCAGCGCGGCGCAAGCGATCATTGACCCCCTGCCAGGCAGGATCCGACGGCGGCGCTTCGACCACGATCAGATCGGCGGCGGCATGATCCATGTTGCGCAGCGCAGCATAAAGATCGTGGGCGTATGGCTGGGGGGACGCTGTCATCGCGAAATGCGCCACCAGCGGCGGGCGGTCGGCGGATACCGTTGTTGAATAGGCGATCAGCGCCAGACTTTGTCCGGCTTGATGCAGTTGTTTCAGAGTCGCAGCAAGCTGCGGCGGCGTCACCAGCAACACCGGGGTGCGCGGTGCATAGTGCGACTCCAGCGTCCCCGAAGCGCGCGGCGCGGAGGCGTCGGCGGCTTGTACTACAACGCCTAGCACCGCGGAAATCTGTGCGGCGCTGATATGGCCGGGCCGCAGCAGCACAGGTCCGTGCGTCGCTATACGCGACAAATCGATGATGGTTGACTCGATCCCAACTTCACTTTGGCCACCGTCCAGTATGCAAGCGATCGGACTGTCGCCATCCGTATCGAATTCATCCCGCACGTGCTGCGCCGTCGTCGGACTGACATGGCCGAACTTGTTGGCCGACGGACCTGCAATCCCGCCCTTGCCACCTTTGAATTCACGCAGCAAAGCCTGAGCAACCGGATGCGACGGGCAGCGCAAGCCGACTGAATTCTGACCGCCCGAAACTTGCGCAGGTATATGCGCCGCACGCGGCAATATCAGGGTCAACGGTCCCGGCCAGAATGCCGCTATCAGCGCATACGCCTGCGGCGGAACAGACTCGGCCCAATAGTTGATATCGGCTTCGGGAGCGACGTGCACGATCACCGGATGATTTGACGGCCGTCCCTTGGCGGTATAGATGCTGGCAACCGCCGCCGCATTCTCAGCATCGGCGCCCAGTCCGTAGACGGTTTCGGTAGGAAACGCGACCAGTTCACCCGCTTCCAGCTTGCGTGCCGCAAGGCGGATTGCCGGCAAATCGATCGTCGAACTCTTCATCGCATCACTCATTTACGCAGCGATGCCCAAAATGTCGCAGGCCGCGGCCAACTGCTGCTGCGCTTCTGCCAAGGTCGGGGCGATAAAAGTGATATGCCCCATTTTCCGTGCACGGCGGGCTTGCGCCTTCCCGTACAAATGCAGATGGGCCGCCGGCAAGGCCAGGATCCGGTCCCAGGCTGGTTCTCGCACCTGCTCGCTAGCGCCGTCAAACCAGATATCGCCGAGGATGTTTAACATCACGGCTGGCGAATGTTGACGCACATCGCCCAAGGGCATGCGCGCCATGGCGCGTACCTGCTGCGCAAACTGGCTGGTGACGCAAGCGTCCATAGTGTAGTGACCACTGTTATGCGGACGCGGGGCCATCTCGTTGACCACCAGCGAGCCATCCTGTAATACGAAAAATTCGATACACAGCACACCGACATAGGCCAACTGCTCGATGATAACCAACGCCGCATGCTGCGCGCGCTTGGCGGTTTCATCGCACACATTCGGGCCGGGCACAGTCGTGGTGAAAAGGATGCCGTCGCGATGGACATTTTCGGCGATCGGATACACCACTGCCTTGCCGTCGGCGCCGCGCGCCACCAGCACCGAAACTTCGTAAGCCAGCGGCAGCATCTTTTCCAGCACGCAAGCGACGCCGTTCATACCGGCAAACGCTGCGCGCACCTCGTCCAAGGTACGTACCCGCACCTGGCCCTTGCCATCATAGCCAAGCCGGACAGTCTTCAAAATGCCGGGCAGCAGATCAGCCGGAAGATTGTCAATGTCGGCTGCGGAAGCAATAAGCTGATGTGGTGCAGGCAGCACCGTTGATTCCTTGGCGCATGCGGTGAAAAAGCGCTTTTCCACCATACGATCCTGCGCTACCGAAACACAGGCTGCTGCCGGCGCGACAAAACTATTCTGCGCCAGCGTCGCCAGACTCTCTGCGGCAACGTTCTCAAACTCAGTGGTAACTGCCGCACATAAACTGGCCATCTCGTTCAAGGCAACTTCATCGCTGTAATCAGCCAGGAAATGGCGATCGGCGACGTGCCCGGTCGGACAATCCTGTTCCGGCTCCAGCACCGCCACTTTGTAGCCCATCGCTTGAGCTTCGTGCGTAAACATACGACCCAATTGACCACCACCCATTACGCCAAGCCAGGTTGCCGGCGTTGTGGCAGGAACGATCGGATCAATGGATTCATGCAGTTTGTGTTTCATACCGCTCATACAGGTGGCAATTTCATATCAAGGGCGATTTGCGTTTGCCTGACGCGGAACGCCAGCAGCTTGTCGGCCAATACCTGGTCGGTGGTAGCCAGCATGGCGATGGCCGACAGCGCCGCATTCGCGGCGCCGGCTTCGCCGATGGCGTAGGTGGCGACCGGAATGCCTTTGGGCATTTGCACAATAGACAACAAAGAGTCTTCGCCGCGCAAATATTTGGACGGCACCGGCACGCCAAGCACCGGTACGATCGTCTTGGCCGCAATCATGCCCGGCAAATGCGCCGCGCCGCCAGCGCCGGCGATGATGGCGCGCAAGCCGCGTTCGCGCGCGGTTTCTGCGTAGGCAAACATCTGGTCCGGCATGCGATGCGCCGAAATAACCTGCGCCTCATGAGCGACGCCAAACTCAGTCAGGATGGCGACAGCATGCTGCATCACATCCCAATCCGAGGAAGAGCCCATGACGATGCCGATCAGCGGTTTAGTGACAGGCTGGCTCACTGTATCCTTGGTCATCATCAATCCTTCAGCGTTTCGCCGGTCAGGCTGAACAGTGCTTCGCGATACTTGGCGCCGGTTTTTTCAATGACTTCTTCGGGCAAGGTCGGCGCCGGTGCTGTCTTGTTCCAGCTAGTGACGGTTTCCAGATAGTCGCGCACAAATTGTTTGTCAAAGGACGGCGGTGAAATCCCGACCTGATAGCTAGCCGCCGGCCAGAAGCGCGACGAATCGGCAGTCAGCACTTCATCCATCAGGTGCAGGACGCCATCCTTGTCGAGACCGAACTCAAATTTTGTATCGGCGATGATGATGCCGCGCGTCGCCGCATAGTCGGCAGCGGTCTTGTAGAGTTCAATACTGACGCTGCGGATTTTCTCAGCCAGTTCTTTGCCGATACGTGTTTCCATATCGGCGAAGCTGATGTTCTCGTCATGTTCGCCCATTTCGGCTTTCGCGGCCGGGGTAAAAATCGGCTCGGCCAGCTTGGCCGCTTGCTGCAAACCCGCCGGCAATGAGATGCCGCAAATCGCACCGGTCGCCTGATAGTCTTTCCAACCCGAGCCGATGATATAACCGCGCACGACTGCTTCTACCATGATCGGCTGCAGGCGTTTCGCTACCACCGCGCGACCACGCACTTGTTCAACTTCATCAGCCGACACTACCGACTCCGGCGCGATCCCGGTCAGATGGTTGGGAACAACCGCCGCCAGCTTGTCGAACCAGAAGTCAGACATGCGGTTCAAGACCTTACCTTTACCTGGAATAGGCTGGTTCATGATGACGTCGAAAGCCGACAGACGGTCGGAAGTGACGATCAGGATCTTGTCTTCACCGACGGCGTAGTTTTCGCGCACTTTGCCGCGGCCCAGCAATGGCAGAGAGGTAATGGTGGATTGATAGAGGCTTGTCATGGGCATATTCCAAAAGTCAGAAAACCAGGCAGAGAATGATGTAAGCACCATTCTGCGCCTGGCAAGTTATTGCGCCAAGCATGCTTGGCGTCAGTACAACATAGTGTTTACTGGACGATTTGCGCCAGCTCGCCCTTCTTGTACTTCTCAGCGATCTTTTCCAGCGACACCGGTTTGATCTTGGCAGCCTGCCCTTCACAGCCGAACGCCAGGAAACGCGCTTTCACCACAGCCTTGGCGGCTTCGCGCGCTGGCTTGAGGTAATCGCGTGGATCGAACTTGCTTGGATTTTCGATCAGGTAGCGGCGAATCGCGCCAGTCATTGCCAAACGGATATCGGTATCGATATTGATCTTGCGCACGCCGTGACGGATCCCTTCCTGGATTTCCTCGACCGGCACGCCATAGGTTTCTTTCATGTCGCCGCCGAATTCACGGATCTCTGCCAGCAATTCCTGCGGCACCGACGACGAACCGTGCATCACCAGATGAGTGTTTGGAATGCGAGTATGGATTTCCTTGATGCGTTCGATCGCCAGGATATCGCCGGTTGGCTTGCGCGAAAACTTGTAGGCGCCATGCGAAGTACCGATAGCAATCGCCAACGCATCGCATTGCGTCAGCTTGACAAAATCCGCAGCTTGCGCGACATCGGTCAGCAACTGTTCGCGGGTCATCTTGCCGTCCGCGCCGTGGCCGTCTTCCTTGTCGCCCATCATGGTTTCCAGCGAACCCAACACGCCCAGCTCCGCCTCGACGGTGACGCCGATAGCGTGTGAAAACTCGACTACCTTGCGCGATACTTCGACATTGTATTCATAGCTGGCGACAGACTTGCCGTCTTCCATCAGCGAACCATCCATCATCACAGAAGTGAAGCCGGACTTGATCGCGGCCATACACACTGCCGGCGATTGGCCGTGATCCTGGTGCATGACGACAGGAATGTGCGGGAACGCTTCCACCGCGGCTTCGATCAGGTGGCGCAAGAACGCTTCGCCAGCATATTTGCGGGCGCCGGCAGAAGCTTGCATGATCACCGGCGAGCCGACTTCATCGGCGGCCTGCATGATGGCAGTGACTTGTTCCAAATTGTTGACGTTGAATGCAGGCAGGCCGTAGCTGTTTTCAGCAGCATGGTCCAGTAATTGACGCATGGATACGAGAGGCATGGTTTACTCCGATAATAAAAACCTGTAGTGGAACAGAATGCAGGCCGGGCATACGTGCGCCACCCCGCTTCTGTCCCCACGAATTCAATACTCGCCGATCTTCATGATCTTGAGTGCGTTGGTGCCACCGATCTGTCCCATCGGTTCGCCCCAGGTCACCACCACCAGATCGCCCAGCTGCACCACGCCTTTGGACAGCAACAGGTTCTGGGCGGCTTTCAACACCGCTTCACGGTCGTTGGATTTGGCCAGCTCGAAAGTCTGCACGTTACGGTACAAGGCAGCTTTGCGTTGCGTTGCGATGCTCGGGGTAATGGCAAAAATAGGGATATCGATGTTGTGACGGCTCATCCACAACGCGGTGGAGCCGGACTCGGTCAGCGCGGCAATCGCCTTGACGCGCAAATGGTGCGCGGTAAACAAAGCGCCGTAGGCAATCGACTGGTCGACGCGGGTAAAGCGGACATTCAGGAAATCGGCGTCTAGCTTGCAGTCTTCCGATTTTTCGGCTTCCAGGCAAATCGCCGACATCGCTTCCACCGTCTCTACCGGATATTTGCCGGAAGCAGTTTCAGCCGATGTCATCACGGCATCGGTGCCATCCAGCACGGCATTGGCGACGTCGGATACCTCAGCGCGGGTCGGCACGGCGTTGACAATCATCGATTCCATCATCTGGGTCGCAGTGATCGCCAGCTTGTTGGAAACGCGCGCCATGCGGATCATGCGCTTTTGCAGCGCTGGCACAGCCGCATTACCGACTTCTACCGCGAGGTCGCCGCGGGCCACCATGATGCCGTCGGAAGCATCGAGAATTTCTTGCAATACCGGGATCGCTTCAGCACGTTCGATCTTGGCGATCATCATCGGCTTATGGTCATAAGCTTCGCCGGCCACATTCGCCAACTGGCGCGCCATTTCCATGTCGGTGGCGTTTTTCGGGAAAGACACTGCAACGTAATCCGCCTTGAAACTCATGGCGGTCTTGATGTCGTCCATGTCCTTGGCGGTCAGCGCCGGCGCCGACAAGCCGCCACCTTGGCGATTGATGCCCTTGTTGTTCGACAGTTCGCCACCGATCTTGACGATGGTGTGGATTTCATTGCCGATGATTCTTTCAACGATCAGGACGATCAAACCATCGTTCAGCAACAGCACATCGGCAGGCTTCAAGTCGCGCGGCAAGGCCTTGTAGTCGAGACCGACACGCTCCTGGCCGCCCATGCCGCAATCGGCGTCGAGAATGAATTTCTCGCCGTTCTTCAATTCGATCTTGCCCTGCTCGAACTTGCCGACACGGATTTTCGGTCCTTGCAGGTCAGCCATGATGGCGACCTGCTTGCCGCATGCCAGAGCAACTTCGCGCACCAGCTTGGCGCGGTCGATATGGTCTTGTGCCTTGCCATGCGAAAAATTCAGGCGCACCACGTCGACGCCGGCGACAAACATGCGCGCCAGTGTGTCTGCATCGCTCGATGCAGGTCCGATAGTAGCGACGATCTTGGTAGCTCTTTGCATGGAAAACCTTTCAGCACAAACATGAACAAACACCTGAACTGCCGGACGCAAGCGGCCGGTTGTCCGACTCGCGACCGGAAATCAGCCGGCGCGTTGCAACAGTATTTCAACCGCCGGCAAGGTTTTGCCTTCCAGGAATTCCAGGAAAGCGCCGCCGCCGGTGGAGATGTAGCCAATCTTGTCGGTAATCTTGTACTTGGCGATCGCCGCCAGCGTATCGCCGCCGCCGGCAATCGAAAACGCCTTCGAGTCTGCAATCGCCAGCGCCAGCGTCTTGGTGCCTTCGCCGAACTGATCGAACTCGAATACGCCGACCGGACCATTCCAGACGATAGTGCCAGCCTGGGCGATTTGCGCCGCCAGCGTCGCCGCCGTCTGCGGACCGATATCCAGAATCAGATCGTCGTCTTCGACATCGCTGACGTTCTTGATCTGCGCCGTTGCAGTTGGCGAGAATTCCTTGGCGCACACCACATCGACCGGAATCGGCACCGAAGCGCCGCGCTTGGCCATCATCTCTATAATCGCCTTGGCTTCGTCCACCAGATCCGGTTCCGCCAGGGACTTACCGATTTTCAGGCCGCTCGCCAGCAAGAACGTATTGGCGATACCGCCGCCGACGATCAGGTTGTCGACCTTGTCGGCCAGCGCCTTCAAGATCGTCAGCTTGCTCGACACCTTGGAACCGGCAACGATCGCCACCAGCGGCCGGGCCGGCTGGTTCAGGGCTTTGCCCAAGGCGTCCAGTTCGGCCGCCAGCAATGGTCCGGCGCAGGCAATCGGCGCGAACTTGGCGATGCCGTGGGTGGTCGCTTCCGCCCGGTGCGAAGTGCCAAAAGCATCGTTGACATAAATGTCGCAAAGCTTGGCGATCTTTTGCGCCAGCTCGTCGCTATTCTTTTTCTCGCCCTTGTTCACACGGCAGTTTTCCAGCAACACCACCTGGCCCGGCGCTACTTCCACGCCGTCGACCCAGTTCTGACGCAACTCAACCGGCTGGCCCAACAGCTCCGCCAGACGCTTGGCGATAGGCGCCAGCGAATCTTCCGGCTTGAACTCGCCTTCAGTCGGACGCCCCAGGTGCGAAGTCACCATCACGGCGGCGCCAGCATCCAGCGCCTGGCGAATCGCCGGCACCGATGCGCGCACGCGCGTGTCTTCAGTAATATTGCCCGCAGCATCTTGCGGCACATTGAGGTCGGCGCGGATAAAAACACGCTTGCCTTGCAGCTGGTGTTGCGCGATCAAGTCGCTTAGTCGATTGAATTTCATGTCGATCAGACAATACTAGTGAGGAAAAGCCGCTATTTTACTCCAGCCGCCACTGTCAAAACACCGTTTTCAGCAGGTGTAGCTGCTCAAAAGACATATGGTGCCAACCAATATTCTACAGAGTAGGCCCGCTTGAATCCGTTAAAATGTCGCTTTACGCTCTAAGAATAGACGAATAAAAGGCAAAATGTTTCTGTTGCATGATGATCAAGCGACATGAATTGACCAGCACAGCACACACAGCATAATTTGCATTTTTAGCAATTACTTATCGAACACAGCAAGACAGTAAGCGTACAACCCTGATTTTCTTTATTCGATTACCGGAGATTTGAACATGTCCATGGATGACCGCGACGGCAAAATTTGGAAAGACGGCAAATTAATCGACTGGCGCGACGCCAATATCCATGTCCTGACCCATTCGCTGCACTACGGCATGGCGGTTTTCGAGGGCGTACGCGCTTACAAAACCGATCAGGGTCCAGCAATTTTCCGCCTGAAAGAACATACCCAGCGCCTGCTGAACTCGGCCAAGATTTTCCAGATGCAGGTGCCTTACGACCTGCAAACCCTGATCGACGCGCAAATCGCCGTGGTCCGTGAAAACCAGCTGGAATCCTGCTACATGCGGCCGCTGATCTGGATCGGTTCGGAAAAACTCGGTATCGCCGCCAAGGGCAATACCATCCACGTCGCCATTGCAGCCTGGCCGTGGGGCGCCTACCTGGGCGAAGACGGGCTGGCCAAAGGCATTCGGGTCAAGACCTCCTCTTTCAGCCGCCACCACGTCAACGTTTCGCTGGTGCGCGCCAAAGCCAGCGGCTACTACATCAATTCGATCCTGGCCAACCAGGAAGCGCTGACCGACGGCTACGACGAAGCCTTGCTGCTCGATACCGACGGCTATGTATCCGAGGGTTCCGGCGAAAACGTGTTTATCGTCAAGAACGGCAAAATCTACACGCCTGACCTGGCCTCCTGCCTGGATGGCATCACCCGCGACGCCGTGCTGACCATGGCGCGCGACAGCGGCATCGAAGTCATCGAAAAACGCATCACCCGCGACGAGATGTATTGCGCCGACGAAGCCTTCTTCACCGGCACCGCCGCCGAAATCACGCCGATCCGCGAGCTCGACAACCGCGCCATCGGCGAAGGCAAGCGCGGACCGGTCACGGAAAAAATCCAGTCGATGTTTTTCGAAGTCGTGGCGGGAAAATCAGAAAAATATCAGCACTGGCTCACCGTCGTTGGAAAATAAGCCGGCATAAATAAGTCGACATACAAGTTAGCAAGTTACAGCACCCGTAAATTTGGAGAAGTAAATGAATACAGCAATGAATACCGCAACGAATACCGCAGCAGCCCAAGCCGTAGTTCAACTCGACGGCAAGGATTTGCCCGCGCATTGCCCTAACCCGCTGATGCCGACCTGGTCCTCGCATCCTCGCGTGTTCCTCAATCTCGACAGCCATGGCAGCGCAAAATGCCCTTACTGCGGCACCCAGTACCAGCTCAAACCGGGCGCTGTAGTCCACGGACACTGATTGAAAGGGAGCCTGGCTCCCTTTTTTGATGCTGGAAAAGTGTGTAGCTGCAGTCGATCAATGTGCTTGAGTACGGAGGCAATATGCCGCATGTCAAATTTATGCACGGTTCAGCCGAAGAAACCGAAACCGCCTTTTACGACGCCATGAGCCGGGCCGATATCGAAGCCATGATGGCCTTGTGGGCGGACGATGATGAGATCGTCTGCATCCATCCGAATGCGCCGCGGTTACATGGCCACGCAGCGATCCGGGCTGCCTTCGAAAGCCTGTTCGAACGCGGAGGCGTGCATATTCGTGCGCGGCAGCTGCATGTGACGCACAATATGTCGACCAGCATCCACAACCTGGTGGAAGAGCTGCATCAGGCCAGCGACTCCGATCGCGACATGCACATCCTGGCGACCAATATCTACATGAAGACGCCGCGCGGCTGGCGCATCGTGCTGCATCACGCCTCAGTCGCACCCGGAGCGGCGCCGGAAGAAACGGTGTCCAGCACTACCTTGCATTAAACGCGAGAAATCAAACACAAGATAGGTATACAGTAGTCGCATGAGTTCTTCCGCTTCCCCCTCTTCGCCCATTTCTGCCGGCGCCTATCCGGCGCCGCTATGGCTGCCCGGCGGCCATCTGCAAACCATTTACCCCGCCACCTGCATCAGCAAACCGGTGGTAGCGTACCGGCGCGAGCGTTGGGATACGCCGGATGGCGATTTCATCGATATCGATTTCGTCGACGGCCAACCCGGGCAACCACTGGTGGTGCTATTTCACGGCCTGGAAGGTTCATCCGACAGCCATTACAGCCGCGCGCTGATGGCGCAACTGGCGACGCTGGGCTGGTCCGGTGCGGTACCGCACTTCCGTGGCTGCTCAGGTGAAATCAACCAGGCGCCCCGTTTTTATCACTCCGGCGACGCCGAAGAAGTCGACTGGATACTGCGTCGGCTGGCAGCCAGCCGTGCACAAAAGCAATTCACCAAACTCTACGCCACCGGTGTCTCGCTGGGCGGCAATGCACTGCTGCGCTGGCTTGGCGAATCGCAAAATGAAGCCAAGATCGTCGACGCCGCATGCGCCATTTCTGCGCCGCTCGACCTGGCTGGCGGCGGCGAAGCCTTGTCGCACGGCTTCAACATGGTGTACACGCGCTCGTTCTTGCGCACCATGAAAAGCAAGTCGCTCGACAAACTGCAGCAATTCCCGCGTCTGTTCGACCGTGAAAAAATGCTGCGTTCGCGTGACCTCTACGAATTCGACAATATCGTCACGGCCCCCTTGCACGGCTTTCGCAACACCGAAGATTATTGGCACCGCGCCAGCGCCAAACTGGTGATGAACGACATTACGATACCGACGCTGGTGCTCAACGCCAAGAATGATCCTTTCCTGCCACCACGCCATCTGCCGCCCAAAGCCGCCTCCAGCGTCACTCTCGAATATCCGGAACAAGGCGGCCACGTAGGTTTCGCCGTCGGCGGTCCACCCGGCCGGCTGGACTGGCTGCCACAACGCATGCTGCAATTTTTACTGGATACCTGAGATGGACCAGATCGTCCTGCAGGCCATGCAGAAATGGCCGAACGTTCCGCATTGCCATGGCTGGCTGGGGCTCGACGCACGCGGCGCCTGGCGCATGCGCGATGAATCAGCGCAGCGGCAAAATCTGCCTGGCGACAAGATCATGCATACCGCGTTGGTGGGGTTCATCAATCGCAACTACAAGGCGGATGAACAAGGCTGCTGGTATTTCCAGAACGGACCGCAACGGGTCTATGTCGATCTGGCGCTGACGCCGTACATCGCCCATACCGATCCGCGGCAGGGTTATGTCTTGCAAACCGGTGAAGCGATGGGGACAATCGAAGCCGTGATGCTGACGGAAGACGGCCGGCTGCTGCTGATTTCAGCGACACAAGTCGCCGCGATTGACGACCGCGATCTGGCGGAATGTATTACTCAGTTGCGCATGGACGGATCAATCGTCAGCGACGAAGCTTTGCTGGAATGGCTGGCTACGCCCGACGATCAACGTATCCTGACCTGGCAGCATGCAGAGACAGCAATAGCGATAAGCAGAATTTCAACGGCGAATATTGCGCCTCATTTTGGTTTTGTGAGCAAACCCAGGCCAATCTAGCGATCTTTGGAAGCCTGTAATTCTTCCTTCCACCGCGCCTGCAACTCCCGCTCCCGCGCGTCAATCATGGACTGGTCATAAAACCCTGCATCCGGCGCGTTACGAGCAATCCGCAACTGGTCCAGCGCCGCCGGCACACTCCCCGTCAGCACATAAGACTCCGCCAGAGCCATGTGCTGCAACGCCCTCTTTCCCTGCGCCGAATACGCCTGGGCCAGCAAATCCTGCACATCCGCATCCTGTCGATACAGCTGCGCCTGTTCGCGCAAATATTTGGTCGCCTCATCCAAACGCTTGGATGCAATCAGCACCCGTGCATACTGATGCGCCAAGCCGCGCGATAAAGGATATTGCAGCTGCGCTTGTTCCACCAACTTCAAAGCCTCCGCCTCGCGCTTGGTCGCCAGCATGATTTCTATCCCCAGATCGGTCAGGACCAGGTTCTTTCTGGCTGGCGCGGCTGCAGCCATAGCCTCTTCCAGCAACGCTTCCGCCTTGCCGTAATCCTCCTGCTTGAAGGCAAGGAAAGCCATACCGTATTTAGCCGCGACGATTTGCTGCTTGGTATTTTGCTTCAGCTGCGTCTCGAAGAAAAATTGCGCCTCGCGCCGGCCCAGTTCGGTATCGTCCTGCAGCACCCGCACTCGCGCCCGGATCAACTGGAAATCCAGGCTGTCTGCATGCTGCCGATAACGTTGCTCGCGAATGCGCGCTTCGATATCTGCGATGCGTTCGGTGGTGAGCGGATGTGTCAGCAGATACGGCGGAACCGCATCCGAATAATTACGCGAAGCGGTTTGCAAGCGACCAAAGAACACTACCATACCGCTGGTATCGAAACCGCCCGCATCGAGGATAGAAAGCCCGATGCGATCCGCCTCACGCTCGGCGTCGCGGCTGAAATTCAACTGCCGCTGCATCGCCAGGCCCGTGCCACCCATCATCACCGCCGCGCCAGCATCCGGGCTGCCACGCATTGTCAACAGGCCCAGCAACATTGACGCCAGCGCGATCATCGAATCCTGCTTCTGGCTGCCCACCATGCGTGCAATATGGCGCTGCGCCACATGGCCGATTTCATGCGCCAGCACCGAAGCCAGCTCAGACTCGCTTTGCGCCGCCAGCAACAAACCCGAATGCACCCCGATGAAGCCCCCCGGCAAGGCAAACGCATTCAAGACCGGATCGCGCACCGCAAAGAAAAAGAAATCAAAACCCGCCTCGCCACGCACGTCCGGCCGAGCGTTGACCAGCGTCCAGCCGAAATTGTTCAGGTATTCCAGCAGCGGCGCATCGGTCATGTAATCGGGATCGCGCCGGATATCGTGCATGACTTCCTCGCCAAGCTTGCGCTCCATCAGCGGCGATAGCGTTTCGCGTGAGGTGTCGCCTAAAGTCGGCAGGTTTTGCGCAGCCGCTGCCGGTGCGTACGGCAATGTAAAACAGGCGCCGACTAGCGCGATAAACAGTATTCGCAGTGGAAATCGCGTTAGTCGAGTCATCAAGTGCTGGCTGGAGTCAAAATCACGATGCTCTGATACTAACAGAGGATAATTGTTCCACATCCGGCAAGTAGCAGCGCTTTAGAAATAACCACCAAGCCAGACCCGCGGACGGTACGCCGGATCCGCATAAATGTCCTTTTGTAGATTTTTTTCTTCGTAGAAAGGCAAGTTACCGATTTCCGGCCACAAGCCATTGCAGATAAAATAAATCAGCATTACGACGCCGATCAGCCCTCCGATTCGCACAAGCGGAGACAAACGCATTGCAGTCACCACTTTTACTGGCGTCATCGCAGCGGTCCACCCCCAGGCACAACCAACGTACAAGACAATCCACAATTGGCTGGTCGGCATGACAATCAACCCCGACACCAAGCCATCGACCAGAATCGCCACAGCGGTAGTCAGCAGTGCAGCAAGCGTTAAATGGCTTTTGCTGTCTATAGGTTCCAGGTGCTTACGCACCGCCAGCAACTTCTTAAATCCAAGCGCAATGGCTGTTATCAGGCAAAGCAAAGCTGGGACACCCCATTCAGAAGCAATCTGCAGCACCCAGTTATGGGGGTGTGCGCCAATCTGCGCGTCGCGACTGTAATGCGCAAAGTGCAAGGGTCCAGCCCCCAGCCAAGGATAGGCTAGCGTCATCTCCCATGCGCGTACCCATAACCTCCAACGACTGGAACTGGGATTTTCAATGGTGCGGTCGAGCACCGAAAATAAAAAACCGAACGGTTGCAAGCCCAGCGAAAGTGGCACAAGCACGTAGAACAAGAAATATAAACCCAAGCCAGTCATCGCCGTCCACAGTATCTGCCTGCACCATGGAAAGGCCGCTTTTCTGAGATAAAACAAAGTCACGCAAATACCGGCAAGTACGCCAATAAAAGTTCCACGGCTGGCAGATAAAAAAAGAAGTGTCCACCATATCGAGGCAACGCCCCAGGCAAACATTTTTTTCCCTCCACCATCAACGCGACTACTCCATAGGCACAGAAGTGGCAAAGTAATCGTTTGAACGTGGTTAAAAAAGCGGTAATTATTAAATCCGAAGATTAGCCCTCCATTCGACGGCTGTCGGCCTGTCGCTATGATGGCTATGTATATGACGATTTCGACGAAAATATAGAAGGTGCATCCTATGCCGCACAATCGCAATATCTGATCAAAAAGGGCATCACTCTCGCGAGCCACCTCGCGCGCGATTATGTAGGACATCCCGAATAACGACAGGGAATTTGCCCATTCAAAAAGAGCGTGTCGCATTGAATAGGCAAACAGACTGGAAACCAAGCCGAGTGCAAAAAAAATGACGAGCAAGCAGATCAAGCGAATATTGCCGGACCAGTTGACCGATATATTTCTCGCCAGGTAGAGCGCAAAGACAATAATCGCTGCTGTCGAACAGAAAATTTCGATAATGCGCTGATTGTCATGAAAACCGGCGCCAGGAACTAATGGGAAGAACAACAACGGGCTGAACAATACCGCGAATACAACCAGATATGCAACAGAAAAAGTGGGAAGAGACCGGCGATACCTCAGGGCATCCATTTTTTCCTAACCAATTACGTTACTCACATGGTGCTTTTTTTAGGCGAAAAACTGCGAGCCGGCTTCATGCGCCGGCAACCAACCCGAATGAATACTGATAAAACCGACCTCGCCACGTACTTCCGACCGCGCGGCCACCAGCGTCAAAAAGTGCAATGCTATGATACTAACAGAGGATAATTGCCCCATATCCATATTCAGCAAGTGACGCCGAACAAAAGCAAATCAAAAGCTAGTCTGACTACATTATTTTCAGAAAATATCACCATGACCAACAAAACCCCAGCATCCACCAACCTGACTCATTTCGACGCATCCGGCCAGGCCCACATGGTCGATGTGGGTAGCAAAAATGACACGCACCGCATCGCAGTCGCCAGCGGCTGTATCCGTATGAAAGCTGAAACGCTGGCCTTGATACAGTCTGGCACGGCAAAGAAAGGCGACGTGCTTGGAATCGCACGTATTGCCGCCATCATGGCGACCAAGCGCACCAGCGATCTGATTCCTTTGTGCCATCCTTTGGCGCTGACGCGGGTTACTGTCGATTTCAGTATTGATGAAGGCAATTCCAGCATCACCTGCAACGCACAGGCGGAAACCGTGGGCAAGACCGGAGTTGAGATGGAAGCACTAACCGCGGTCCAGATCGGCTTGCTTACGATTTACGATATGTGCAAGGCGGTGGATCGGGGAATGGTGATTACCGATGTGAGGGTGATGGAAAAACATGGCGGCAAGTCGGGGGACTGGACTGCTGAATAACGGTGACACAAAATACCGCTCAGTAATTAACTGAGCGGTATTACCACAAATCAAGTATTTTAAAAACTCAATTCTGTGGTTTTTCTACGGTGTGAGTAGGAGATCACACTTCCCTACCCAGTCAATTCACATTAGCATTTAAGGCCACGCTTACCTGCGTCACAGGCAGTTCCTGTCATATTCCAGGTCAGGTTGCTGCCGCTTGTACCAACGAGTGGTGTTAAAACGAGGGCATCCGCTGTTCCACTAGCATCGGTTGCCTCCAATGTTGCAGTAATTACACCATCCGTGATTGAAGCAATAGCCGTGACATATTTTGGAAGAGGATCAGCAGCGGTACCGGCTGGAATAGCTGGGATACCATTTGCGCCAGCACTACAACCAACGAGCGTTCCAGTTTCTTGTGAACACATTCCAACTGCTGTTTTAAAACTATCCAATCCTGTCAGGCCACCAGCAGCTTTGGCGCGTTGGGTGTAATTTTGATATTGCGGAATAGCAACAGCAGCCAAAATTCCGATAATCGCAACAACGATCATCAATTCGATCAGGGTAAAACCGCGCTGTGCGCGCTTAATCATTTTCATCGATTTCATTTGTTTCTCCAGTTAATAAAAGGGGGCTTCACTGCACAGGACATACAGCAATGTCTGTGCCAGTTGAAAATCGCGTTTTTTAAAGTCTGACATCTAGAAAAGTGAGGAAATTTGGCAGATTTCTTGTTACCCGATGACAAATTTTGTCATAAAGAAACTACATTGCCTCACGATATATCGCGAATCTGGCATACCGTCCAAGGTCATCTTGCCAAATGCTAGCAAGTATTACCGCCTATCGCGGTAACTGGAATTGGCTACAGACTTAAAATCCAGATTGAGTCCATGTAACAGGGACAAGCCTCATGAAATAGTTGAATAATGCGAAATTTTGTACACTACTGAACAATGCGAGCGCGGGGAAAGAAGTTCAGCACAAACGGCCAACAAACGCTTAAGCCGATTTCCAGGAAAAACGCATGAGCGTCCCTGCGATGTCTATTACATCATCATCCTTCAGAGCTCGTGCTCCTGCACTCAACGGCGTATCGTTGACCCGCGTATAGGTTTGCCCTTCGACATGTGTCAATTCGTAGCCATGTGGCCGGCGTGTGACGATCGCCACTTGAATCCCAGGGCGCCCAATAGTAGTCAGCACCTTGGTCAGCAACATTTCCTTACCCGCACTAGGCCCGTCCAGCACAGTAATCGTGGCATCCGGACGCGGCACCGGGAACATCTTCGGCCGGTTATCCTTGATTTCCTCATCTGTATCGACCTGGTACAGCAATTTGTACCTGGCCATCTGGATAACATCGTTGTGCTGCAAGAAATGTTTGGTGACCGGATGGCCGTTGACCTGGGTGCCGTTGGTGCTGTTGAGGTCTTCCAGAAACGAGTCGTTATAGATAGTAATGATGACAGCGTGCTCGCCGCTGATGGCAAGATTGTCAATGACCAGGTCATTGTGGGCGCGGCGACCGATGGTGGTGCGCTCTTTGGTGAGCGTCATCTCTTGTATTACGGTGCCGCCTTTGGTCAGGATGATCTTCGCCATTCCTATCTCTCTCGGGTAACGCTATCTGTCAGTTATTAAAACAATACCGCACATCGGCTCACGGCTATTGGTGTTGGCGTTGGTCAAACATTGCAAGCATCGGATTTAACAAGATTTAACAAACCCCTAGTTTAATGTTGTTTTAGGGAAATCGTACTCAAAATTCGGGATTTATGTTGCGGGCTTGGCTGTCGCTTCGCCTGTAGCCAGCTGCTGGCAATCTAGCAACCGGGTCTATTCGTTTTCCGCCACCCTGATCAGGATCACCGATACATTATCCTGTCCGCCCGACTGGTTGGCAGCATTGATAAGCATGGTGCATGCCATCTTGAGATCGCCCTGTGCGTCGCTGATGATGTTGCTGATATCGCCGTCGCCAATGCGGTCCGACAAGCCGTCTGAACACAACAGATAAAGATCGCCAGCCTGGACGTCATGCTGATGGACTTCCACTACCAGCTGATAGTCGATACCGACTGCGCGCGTGACGATATTGCGGTTGAGAGCAAATTGCGCATCCTCGGCGCGGATCAGGCCGGCATCAATCTGTTCTTGCAGTAAGGAGTGATCTCGCGTCAGCTGTTCCAGCAAGCCGTCGCGGATACGGTAGGCGCGGGAGTCGCCGACGTGGGCGATGCTGACACTGCCTTCCGGCTGGAACCATGCCACCACCAGGGTGGTGCCCATGCCGCGGTATTCCGGCTCGCGACGGGCGGCGTTGATGATAGTGCTGTTGGCTTGACGCACGGCTTGCATCAGCCACAGACGGGTCGGCATTTCGTCTTCCGGCTTTTGCAGACGGCGGTATTCCTGCAACTGGCTTTCGATTTCTTCCTGGATGGCGACGGTGGCGATGCTGCTGGCGACTTCACCGGCGTTGTAACCGCCCATGCCGTCGGCCAAAATCGCCAACTGCAAGGCAGCATCGACGACGACGGTGTCTTCGTTTTGTACTCGCACCATGCCAATATCCGTTTTGGCGGCAAACTCAAGCGGCATATGTCGGGACATTCAGAGTTTCGGTGAGAAAAATAGGACAAATTAGGCGATTGCCGGATTACAAGCATTTTCCTTGGTTCTGCTAGGCACGGCAAGACAAATTGCTGTCTCTGCAATGGCCTGCCATCAGGATGCCACAGCTGCGAAAAAGATGTGATTGAGTATAAATAAAAAAGGGAGCCATGGCTCCCTTGCTTCAGTCTGCACTCCGTTGCCCGTTAAGTGGGGTCAGAGTAATTTTCGCAAAGATCGCGAAAAAAAATTCTGACCCCACTTAACTGCGCCGGATGCCGATTTGACGAAAATTACAGCATTGCTTTCAACAGACGCGCCATTTCCGATGGATTCTTGGTGGTGGTGATGCCGCATGCTTCCATGATGTCCAGCTTGGCTTGCGCAGTGTCGGCGCCACCGGAAATCAACGCACCGGCGTGGCCCATGCGCTTGCCTGGAGGAGCTGTAACGCCAGCGATGAAGCTGACCACCGGCTTCTTCATGTTGTCCTTGATCCAGTAAGCAGCATTGGCTTCGTCCGGACCGCCGATTTCGCCGATCATGATGACTGCATCGGTGTCAGGATCATCGTTGAACATCTTCATGATGTCGATGTGCTTTAAGCCGTTGATCGGATCGCCGCCGATACCGACTGCAGACGACTGGCCCAGGCCCAGTGCGGTCAACTGACCGACTGCTTCATAAGTCAGGGTACCGGAGCGGGATACCACGCCGATACGGCCTTTCTTGTGGATATGGCCCGGCATGATGCCGATCTTGATTTCGTCTGGTGTGATCAGACCTGGGCAGTTAGGGCCTAGCAGCAAAGTCTTGCTGCCGGCTTTTGCCATGCGGTCTTTCAACGCCAGCATGTCGCGTACTGGAATGCCTTCGGTGATGCAGATGGCCAGGTCGAGTTCGGCTTCGACGGCTTCCCAGATTGCTGCTGCTGCGCCTGCTGGCGGAACATAGATTACCGAGACGTTGGCGCCGGTGGCGGCCTTGGCTTCGGAAACGTTAGCGAAAATCGGAATGCCTTCGAAATCCTCACCGGCTTTTTTCGGATTCACGCCGGCGACAAAAGCGTTCTTGCCGTTTGCGTAATCGCGGCAGCCGCGGGTGTGGAATTGGCCGGTCTTGCCGGTGATGCCTTGGGTGACGACTTTAGTGTCTTTGTTGATCAGGATCGACATAGTTGTTCCTTGTTATTTATTACTTACCGTTGGCAGCAGCAACAACCTTCTGCGCCGCCTCTTCCATGCTGTCCGCCGAGATGATCGGCAGGCCGGATTCGGCCAGCAATTTCTTGCCGATTTCTTCGTTGGTGCCCTTCATGCGGACGACCAGCGGAACTGTCAGGGAAACGGCCTTGGATGCAGCGATCACGCCTTCGGCGATAACGTCGCAGCGCATGATGCCGCCGAAAATGTTGACTAGGATAGCTTTCAGGCCTGGGTTCTTCAGCATGATCTTGAATGCTTCAGTCACTTTCTCAGTCGTGGCGCCGCCGCCGACGTCGAGGAAGTTGGCAGGCTCGCCGCCGAACAGCTTGATGGTGTCCATGGTCGCCATGGCCAGACCGGCGCCGTTCACCAGGCAACCGATGTTACCGTCGAGCGAGATGTAGGCCAGGTCGAACTTGGAAGCTTCGATTTCAGCGGCATCCTCTTCGTCCAGATCGCGATAAGCAACGATTTCCGGATGACGGTACAGCGCGTTAGGATCGAAATTGAACTTGGCGTCCAGTGCGATGACCTTGCCGGAACCGGTGACGATCAACGGGTTGATTTCGGCCAGCGAGCAATCGGTATCCCAATATGCCTTGTACAGACCTTGCAATTGGGTACGTGCGTCAGCGATGGAACCTGCGGGTACGCCGATCAGGGTCGAAATGCTGTCTGCATCAGCGTCGGTCAGGCCGGTAGCCGGATCGATGATGACTTGATGAATTTTTTCAGGATGGCTGGCAGCAACTTCTTCGATGTCCATGCCACCTTCGCTGGATGCCATCAGCACCACGCGCTGGCTGACGCGGTCGGTAACCATACTGACGTACAGTTCTTGCTTGATGTCGGCGCCTTCTTCGATCAGCAGGCGACGAACCTTCTGGCCTTCAGGTCCGGTCTGATGTGTAACCAGCTGCATGCCCAGGATCTGGTTGGCGTATTCACGCACTTGTTCCAGCGACTTGGCAACCTTCACGCCGCCGCCCTTGCCGCGACCACCAGCGTGAATCTGGGCTTTGACGACCCAGACCGAACCGCCAAGCGTTTCGGCTGCCTTGACCGCGTCATCGACGCTCAGGCACGGGATGCCACGCGGTGTTGTTACTCCAAACTGGCGGAGAATTTCTTTACCCTGATACTCATGGATTTTCATGCGAGCTTCCCTTCTGACACTTAATTAAATGAAATTGCTTGGTTGGATACTAACGAAAGAAAATAAGTGCGTTTAATGACGGCTAATGAGTTTGTTTGCCTACGTCTACAGGTGGGCTGCATGCCCACTTCGGATAATATTTGGCGACGACTGCGCCTTCACTGCGTAATGCGTGGCATCGATCGAGCTGGGCCGGCTTTTTTTGCTCCGCCACGGGATCTGCGTTGCGGTCGATCTCGCCGCCGAAAGCCTGCAAGGCGGCGGTGGGCAGAATTTGCGCCAATTCGGTCAAATGCGTACATCCCAGAGCGCCGCCGATGCGCTCCTTAATCGTATAACGGAAGCCCTTGACCAGACTCAGGCCGATCAAGGCTTTATACGCGGGGTTGATCGTATTGCAATACCCCTGATACGGCACCGCTTCCGAATTAGCTTCGACTTCCACTATAGTAAATTGACGGTCAAGCGTCAGTCTTAACCACAGGCTGTGCAAAGGCTGGCCTGCGAATAAATTACCTGCAGGCAAAGAAAGATCGAAAGGTTTGGTATCGGTGAGATGCGCATCCACTTCCCACAAGCCGTCATCGCGCACAAAAGCTTCGATGTGAATCGCGCGGGTATACTTTAACGCTCGGCGGGAAATAGGTGGTGTCAGAGACATAATGGTGGACTGATTTGCGTGTCGCTACCACAGTTTCTATGGTAACTGCCGCTCCTGCGGTTTGCAAAAAACCCCAAAAGTGTAGCACAGCTTGGCGGGCTTAGCGATGTTGATGGACAGTTGCGAAATAACCATCGTCGGTGTTGGACATATAAATCAATACGCGAAGCAAGACGGGGAACGATGGCTTACAGAATAGACAACATGCCATTTTTGTCGCATTTCATACAGATGCAAGAACATTAGAAGCATTGCTCCAGCATCAGCTATCTTCAGTATCTTCGTCGCCGCCTTTCACCGCTGCTTGTATCGCCCGATGAGAAAACCCGCGTTGCAGCAGGAAGCGCATCTGTTTGACGCGCTCTTCAGCATTTGCCGGGACTTGATTGAATTTTTTGCGCCAGACCTCACGGGCGCGCGCCACTTCGCCACTGGCCAGATCGGCTTTGATGTCTGTCAGAGACTCAGCATCAATGCCGTGGCTTTGCAATTCGGAAAGAATGCGGCTGTTGCCGTAACGGTGTGCGCGCCGGTGAATCAGGGATTCGGAGAAACGTGTTTGCGACAATAGCTTGGCGGCTTCCAGCGTGTCGAGCAAGGCTTCGATGTCATCGCCTTCTTGCGCATAGCGCGACAGTTTGCGCGCCAGTTCCATGCGGCTGTGTTCACGTGCCGACAGATAGCGCAACGCCCTGCCCTTAAGGCTGATTTGCAGTTTGGCCATCTTCGCTTTCTGAGTAATGCTTGTTAAGTACAGCTTGTTAAAACTGCGTATTAAATATTACTTATTATAAGCATCGCTACAAACAACAACGCCTTCCAAAAATCCGTCGTGCGGAGTTTATGAAAGGCGTTTTCTTTGACCAGGACAACCCGGCTATTTGCTCAATTTGCTTAAACCGGCACTGAATCCACCGGATAAAGCTTAGACAGGTTCTTCAGCCTTGGTTGCAGCTGCAGCGGCTTTGCTGGCAGCCTTGGCTGCGGCTTTTTCACTCTTGTCGCCTGCATCCGATTTGATCACACCCAACTCAGGCACACCCAGCGAAGCGCGCACCTTGTTTTCAATTTCGCGCGCCAGTTCCGGACGTTCTTTCAGGTAGGTACGGGCATTGTCCTTGCCTTGGCCGATGCGTTCGCCGTTGTAGCTGTACCAGGCGCCCGACTTTTCAACAATCTTGGCATCGGAACCGAGATCGAGGATTTCACCTTCGCGGGATGTGCCTTCGCCATACAGGATGTCGAAGTGCGCTTCCTTGAATGGCGGCGCGATCTTGTTTTTGACGACTTTGACTTTGGTTTCGTTCCCGATGACTTCGTCGCCGGACTTGATCGAACCGGTACGACGAATATCCAGGCGCACCGAAGCGTAGAACTTGAGGGCATTACCGCCGGTGGTGGTTTCCGGATTGCCGAACATGACGCCGATCTTCATGCGGATCTGATTGATGAAAATCACCAGCGTATTGGTGCGGTTGATGCTGCCGGTCAGCTTGCGCAACGCTTGCGACATCAGACGTGCTTGCAGGCCTGGCAGGGAATCACCCATGTCGCCTTCGATTTCAGCGCGCGGCGTCAACGCCGCCACCGAGTCGACCACAATCAGGTCGACGCCGCCGGAGCGCACCAGCGCATCGGTGATTTCCAACGCCTGTTCGCCGGTATCCGGTTGCGAGATCAGCAGTTCGGACAGGTTGATGCCGAGTTTCTGCGCATAGCCTACGTCCAATGCGTGTTCCGCATCGATAAACGCGCAGGTTCCGCCCAGTTTTTGCATTTCGGCGATGGTTTGCAGGGTCAGCGTGGTTTTGCCTGACGATTCCGGGCCGTAGATTTCCACGACGCGGCCACGCGGCAAGCCGCCGACGCCGAGCGCGATATCCAGGCCGAGCGAACCGGTCGAGACGACTTGCAC
Organism: Collimonas arenae; assembly: GCF_000786695.1. Taxonomy (NCBI): domain Bacteria; kingdom Pseudomonadati; phylum Pseudomonadota; class Betaproteobacteria; order Burkholderiales; family Oxalobacteraceae; genus Collimonas; species Collimonas arenae. The sequence continues at coordinate 4,889,596 of NZ_CP009962.1, forward strand.
CTCTTCGACCACGGCGCCGTCTTCCATCCGCATGACAGAACCTTTGCCGAACTGCTTTTCGATCTGCGCCAAGGCCGCGGCTAGGGCCTTGCTTTTATCCGGGTTGGCTGCGGATTTTTTATCGTCCATGGTTATTCTTTCGACAAAAGAGGTGAGATATCTGTAACTTCAGGTAGCACTGTATAAAAAAACAGTGATTTATGCAAGCACTGTCGCATTTTTCCAAAAAACCTGTCGCTATATTGTATGTGCAGAAAGCGCTTTCCGTAGCCTTGATCATCCGAATCCGTCTTGCCGGCCCAATCTTTGGGCGCGGACTTAAGCACGGAACCGGTGAATTACGGCGCAGCATGGCGGGCTCAGATTATGCTTAATACGCATATACTCATCCGGGAAAGTAAAAAGACCAGCCGCATGATCGAGAGCGGTGCAATAATTGTGACGCCTGTCTGCGCATGCAGATAGTTGCGCCATATTCAAAGCTGGGGGCAGTCGTTTGCCCGCTAATAAAAGGGAGAAAGTATGCGTATTACATATTTGATGAAACCGTTGGCAGCATCGATATTGCTGCTGGGCTTGCTGGGCAATGCGCAGGCGGCATCCGCGCCGGCGGTCGAAGCGAAGAACGGCATGGTGGTGACGTCCCAACACCTGGCTTCGCAGGTCGGAGTCGACATCCTTAAAATGGGCGGCAACGCCATCGATGCAGCGGTCGCGGTCGGCTACGCACAGGCGGTAGTAAATCCATGCTGCGGCAATATCGGCGGCGGCGGCTTCATGACCATCCACCTGGCCGATGGCCACGATACCTTCATCAACTTCCGTGAAACGGCGCCGGCGGCAGCCAGCGCCAATATGTACCTGGACGCCAACGGCAAAGCGATCACCAACGCCAGCCTGTTTGGCTACCTGGCAGCCGGCGTGCCGGGCACCGTGCTGGGTCTCGACACTGCGCAAAAGAAATACGGCAAACTCACGCGCGCCCAAGTCATGCAGCCTGCGATCAAGCTGGCGCGTGACGGTTATATCCTGAACCGCGGCGATACCGACATCCTCGACACCACCATCGCCCAGTTCAAGAAAGACCCGGAAGCGGCACGCCTGTTCCTGCGCCGCGACGGTACGCCGCTGCAGCCGGGCGACCGTCTGGTGCAGAAGGATCTGGCCAAGACCCTGGAAGCCATTTCGCGCAACGGTCCTGACGCTTTCTATAAAGGCGCCATTCCGGCCGCTGTGGAACGCGCATCCAAGGCTGGCGGCGGCATCATTACGGCAGCCGACTTTGCTGGCTACAAGATCAGCGAAAGCGCGCCCTTGTCATGCAACTACCGCGGCTATGTGTTTGTTTCCGCACCGCCTCCAAGCTCCGGCGGCGCCACCATGTGCCAGATCCTTAATATTCTGGAAGGCTATGACATGAAGGCGCTGGGCTTCCATTCGGCGTCGGCAGTGCACTACATGACCGAGGCGATGCGCCATTCGTATATGGACCGCAATACCTTCCTGGGCGACCCTGCGTTCGTCAAAAATCCGCTGGAACGCTTGATGAGCAAGGAATACGCAGCGTCGATCCGCGAAAAAATCAGCGCCGACAAGGCCACGCCATCGGTAGAAGTACAACCGGGCATGGCGCCGCATGAAAAGCCTGAAACCACGCATTACTCGATCGTCGACAAGGACGGCAATGCAGTTTCCACCACCTACACCATCAACGGCCGCTTCGGCGCCGTAGTGATTGCGCCTGGCACCGGCTTCTTCCTGAACGATGAGATGGATGACTTCACCGTCAAGGCCGGCGTGCAGAACCTGTTCGGACTGGTGCAAGGCGCGACCAACTCGATCGCTCCGGGCAAGCGGCCATTGTCGTCGATGGCGCCAACCCTGGTGACCAAGGATGGCAAGACCTATATGGTGCTGGGTTCACCGGGTGGTTCACGGATCATCACCATCACGCTGGAAACCGCGCTGAACGTGATCGACTACGGCATGGCACCGCAGGAAGCGGTAGATGCGCCACGCATTCATCACCAATGGCTGCCGGACGAGGTCTATTACGAAACCCGCGGCCTGTCGCCGGATACCCTGAAGATCCTTGATGGCATGGGCTACAAGATGAAAGAGCAAACTCCTTGGGGCGCGGCTGAACTGATCATGATCGGTTTGCCAGGTGCGGCTGGCGTCAGTGCGGCCAGCTCAGGCAACGATGCCGGCGTTTCAGGCATTGTGCGGCCGGGCTTGTATTACGGCGCCAACGACACCCGTCGTCCAGCCGGAGCTGCGATCGGGTACTAATCAGGTACCAGACCGTCGTCTTTACAAGAAAGGGGGCATTGCCCCCTTTTTTATCGCGCATAGAGAACAGAAAACCGCCTCTGCCAGCCGTAGCGAGCGGCGCAAGATTGGGGTCGATAATTGGGATTGAGAAGCGCAACTGTACGAAAGTACAGTAAGCATCGCAAACCCCAAGATTGCGTCGCGCAGTAGGCTGGCAGAGGCGGCACGTGAATCCATGAGTAAAACGCATTGATCCAATAGTATTTATCGTTTTATCCAGGCACGAATCAAATTTACACTGCACTTTATCCTTCTCCGATAAAGAGCACGCATGTCCACCACCAATCTGCAATTCGTGCTGTCGTCCCTACTGGGAGCCGAGCATGCCAGCCAACTATCCGATCTGCTGCAAATCCCGGCCAGCACCCTGCGCCCGCGTTCCGATACTGTGTCCCGCATCGAAATAGCCCAAGCGCTGAACATGTTGCTATTCGAGAAACTGCTGAAAGCGGTCCCGCAGGGAAATGACTACGTACAGGATTCGGTACGCGCCGGTAACAAGATCCGCTTTGATCACGGCGCGCTGCGCACCGTGCTGGGGATCAGCACCGGCACCCTACCCGCGGGCGAAGCCGCCTTCACACGCATCCTGCGTCCGCTCGGCTACCACGTGAATGGCCTCTATCCGCTGCAACGAATCAGCATGACCGGTCGCGCCTACGCACATGAAGATGACCCAGAGGAAATCGCCCAGTTCTTCTTGAGCGAACTGCATCCACACAATTTCTCGGTTGAATTCCAGAACACGGTCAACAAAGTCCTCGCGACCTCGCAAGATCCGATCGACTCGCACTCGGCACAATTGCTGCAACAACTTGCTGCGGACAAAACATTGCCAATCACCGATACACTGACGCTATTGCCGGTACTGGTGGCCTGTTTCGACCGCCAGCATGACTTGCCCAGCATTGCCGACTACCAGACCTTGCTGGCGGAGTCGGCCGAAATGGCCTGGATTTCGACCGAGGGCAACGCCTTCAACCACGCCACCGATCGTGTGCCGAATGTAGAGCAAGTAGCCGATGCGCAACGCGCGCTGGGCCGCGCCATCAAGGAAAAGATCGAAATTTCCCGTAATGGCCGGGTACGCCAGACAGCTTTTCGCGCCAGCACGGTAACGCGTGCCATGCGCGATGAAAACGGTGTGCTGGTCGACATGAAAGTGCCAGGATCGTTTTATGAGTTCATCTCACGCGACCGCTTTTTGGATGAACAAAGCCAGACCGACAAGCTCGACCTGACTTTCGACAGCGGCAACGCCCAAGGAATTTTCAAGATGACCGCTTCGGCCTCTCCTGCAACGAATTGAACCATCGATGAGCGACATCAGCCTTACCCAGCAAAAAATCAGCGCCCTGCTTGGACCGCAAGGTTGCCTGCTCACGCCGGAGCAACGCCAGCCTTACGAACACGGCGCCCGCTACGGCCATGGCCGCAGCCTGTGCATCGCTCGCCCCGCCAGCGTTGAAGAAGCGGCGGAACTGATGCGTCTGTGCGCGAAGGAGAAGATTCGCATCGTCGCCCAAGGGGCGAATACCGGCTTGGTCGGTGCTGCGTCGCCGGACCAGTCCGGCTTGGATGTCGTGCTCAACATGGAGCGTATCAAGGGTGTCATCGACATCGATCCGGTCGACCGCGTGGTGCAAGCTTATGCCGGCACGCGTTTGTCGGAATTGAACCAGGCGCTGGAAAAGCATGACCTGTATTTTCCTATCGACTTGGGCGCCGATCCATCGCTGGGCGGGATGCTGGCGGCGAATACCGGCGGTGCGCGCCTGATTCGTTATGGCGACGTGCGGCACAATGTTCTCGGGCTGGAAGCACTGCTGATCGACCCTCCCGGCAAACGCCTTGACCTGACAAACCGCCTTCGTAAAAACAACACCGGCCCTGACTGGAAGCAAAATTTTATCGGGACCGGCGGCGCCTACGGCATCGTCACACAGGTGGTGTTGCAGGTTCACCCGCGGCCACAGCAAAGCGCCACTGCGCTGGTAGTGCCGCCGTCGATGGAAGCAGCGGCGCTGCTGCTGCGCGACGCCGAACGCAATTTCGCCGATTTTCTCAGCGCATTTGAGGGCATCTCGCAAAATGCGCTGCAATCTGTGCTGCAGCACGTGCCGGGCATCAGCGCGCCATTCGAACCGCTGCCACCGTACGCATTCCTGATCGAATTGAGCTCGGCACGGCCGCGCAGCGCCGACTTTGATCTGGAAAAACTGTTCGGCGCCTGGCTCGAAAGCTGTTTCGGCGACCTGATCCTCGATGCGGTAATCGACAAACCCGAGGTGCTGTGGCGCATCCGCCACGCCATCAGCGACAGCGTGCGCCAGGAAGGCAAAGTAGTTGCTTTCGACATTTCCGTGCCGCGCTCCAGACTTGGCGCCTTCCGGCAAGAAGCCGTAGCGCTTCTGGAACACGGCTACGCTGGCATCAAAGTCTTCGATTTCGGCCACTGGGGCGATGGCGGCCTGCACTTCAACCTGGCCATTCCCGAACAATTGATCGCCGATTTCCCGCCATTGCGCATCAACGCCTTGCGGCAGGAAATCTACGATCTGGCGGTGCTTAAATATCACGGCAGTTTTAGCGCCGAACATGGCGTCGGTCCATTCAACCAGCAGTTTTATGCCCGTTATACGACGCCCGAGGCGCTTGCGCTGGCTAGCCGCATGCAAAATGTATTCGACCCGCAGCATCTGCTGGGAGTCACCCGCTTTGCCGTGGACAAGTGACATCGCGCTCAACCACTGCGTCTGAATCTCCGCACCGGCCTGTCCTAAGGAGCCAGGCCGGGCTGCCCGCCAAAGGTGAAGCCGAAACCTCGGGTGTTTGGTATAGTGCCTGCTCAGCAATAAATAGCTCAATAAATAGCTCGATAAGCAGCTCATTGAGCACGGCGGCACATACCTATCCGGCACCCAGAAAAATGCGCAGATTCATCCCCTCCACCTCATGCCTCATCGCATTTGACACTGCAGCCCGCCACTTGTCGTTCACCAAGGCGGCCAACGAACTGCACATGACCCAGGGCGCGGTCAGCCGGCAAGCGGCGATCCTGGAGGATTATCTCGGCGTAAAACTATTCGAACGCATCAACCGCCGCCTGATCCTGACCGCCGCCGGCGCCGAATACGCTGGCCAGGTAGCCATCATCCTGAAAGAAATCGAGATGGCGACCTTCCAGGTCATGGCGCACAAGAATTCCGGCGGCGTGCTCAATCTGGCAACATTGCCGACTTTCGGCATCAAATGGCTGATTCCGCGCCTGGCCAAATTCACTGCCGCCCATCCGGACGTGATCCTGAACCTGAGCACCGAAGTGCTGCCTTTCGATTTCAACAATCGCGCGGTCGATGCAGCGATCCATTTCGGCGAGCCCAACTGGCCTGGCGCAGTCATGGTGCGGCTGATGGGCGAAGAAGTGGTGCCCGTGTGCAGCCTGGCCCTGAGCCAGCAAATCAAACACGTCGAAGATCTCAGTGACATGACTTTATTGCAACACACCACCCGGCCACAGGCCTGGCAAGACTGGTTCAATCATGTCGGCGTGGCCTGTCCCGACGCCCTGTCCGGTCCGCGCTTTGAACAGCTGGCGATGGTGATCCAGGCTGCCGCTGCCGGTCTCGGCGTGGCGCTGATGCCGAAATTTCTGGTGGAAACCGAAATCGCTCTCGGTCAGCTGCACGTGCCTTTCCCATTTGCGGTCAAGAGTCCGCAATCCTACTATCTGACTTATCCTGAGAAAAACGCCAGCAAAGCGGCTGTGATCAAGTTCCAGGAATGGATATTGAGCGAACTATCAGAACACTGAGCGGAGAACTGAATTACCGCTGCATGATCAAAGGTAATGATGTCCTGATATTTTTTGATTTTAAGATTCTCTGATTTATTCCTTATACTCGGCGCTATAGCTGATTAAACGCGCCCATCCTGCGGCGGCCAGATTGAATTCAAGGACATCATGACGCAAATCTCCACCATCTTCGCTGAACTCGGTTTCGACTTCTCCGCCCACGCCGGCAACGACCTGCATTCGCGCTCGCCGCGCGACGGCGCAGCGATTGCTTCGCTGCGTGCACATACCGTGCAGGAAACTGAAAGCGCCATCAAGAACGCTCATCAGGCTTACGAAAAATGGCGTGTGGTGCCGGCGCCGGTGCGCGGCGAACTGGTGCGCATCCTGGGCGAAGTATTGCGCGAATATCGCGAACCGCTGGGCAAGCTGGTAACGCTGGAATCCGGCAAGATCCTGTCCGAAGGCATTGGCGAAGTGCAGGAAATGATCGACATCTGCGATTTCGCGGTCGGCCTGTCGCGCCAGCTGTACGGCCTGACCATCGCTTCCGAACGTCCGGGACATCGCATGATGGAAACCTGGCATCCGCTGGGCGTCTGCGGCGTCATTACCGCATTCAATTTCCCGGTTGCGGTGTGGGCCTGGAACGCCGCGCTGGCGCTGGTCTGCGGCAATGCCGTGATCTGGAAACCGTCGGAAAAAACCCCTGTCGTCGCGCTCGCCGTGCATGCCTTGTATGAGAAGGCCGTAGCACGCTTCTCGCAATCGCGTCCAGATCTGCTGCCCGCCAACCTGTGCCAGGTCGTGCTGGGCCGTGCCGAAATCGGCGCCACCTTGTCCGCTTCGCCACTGGTGCCGCTGGTCAGCGCTACCGGCAGCGTGCGCATGGGCCGCAAGGTCGCCACTACGGTGGCGGAACGTCTGGGCCGCAGTTTGCTGGAACTGGGTGGCAACAACGGCATGATCGTCACGCCGACCGCCGACCTGAGCCTGGCTCTGCGCGCCATTACCTTCTCCGCGGTCGGCACTGCCGGCCAGCGCTGCACCAGCTTGCGCCGTCTATTCGTCCACAGCAGCATCTATGCAGATGTGGTCAGCCGTATCGAACGCATCTACGCCAGCGTCAAGGTCGGCGATCCGCTGGAAGCTGAAACCCTGGTCGGTCCGCTGGTCGATCAGCAATCGTTCGACGGCATGCAGGCGGCACTGATGCAAGCCAAAACCGAAGGCGGCGTGGTTACCGGCGGCGAACGGGTGCAGGTCGGCGACAACAACAATGCTTTCTATGTCCGGCCGGCGCTGGTGCGTATGCCGCAGCAGAGCGATATCGTGCATCACGAGACTTTTGCGCCGATTTTGTATGTGCTGAGCTATGACAATTTCGAGGATGCAGTACGCCTCAACAACGCTGTGCCGCAAGGTTTGTCTTCCGCCATTTTCACTAACGATGTGCGCGAAGCGGAAGCATTCATGTCGGCCAGCGGCAGCGACTGCGGCCTGGCCAATGTCAACATCGGCACCAGCGGCGCTGAAATCGGCGGCGCTTTCGGTGGCGAGAAGGAAACCGGCGGCGGACGGGAATCAGGTTCCGATTCCTGGAAAACCTATATGCGCCGTGCGACCAACACCATCAACTACAGCCGCACCTTGCCGTTGGCGCAGGGTGTGAAGTTTGATATCGATTAAGCAGAAACAAGTTATAAAAAGCCGGCTGAGATTACCATCTCAGCCGGCTTTTTTTATATCTTCAACAAAGTCGGTGCGCGCTGCTGCAAGATATCTTCCATCCGCACCTGGATCGCCTGCTTCATTTCCGGATGCGTCAGGATATAGAAACGCTCCGACAGGATTGCGTCAAACACATCGGTTACGACCTGCGTCACCGGGATGCCGTTCTCTACCGCTTGCAATACCGCCATACTGACCTTGGCTACCACCGGATCGAATGCAGCCGGCTCTGATTTACTACCTTCGCGATTGCGTTCGGAATGGCCGATGGCGGTCTTGACCCAACCCGGACAGAGTACCGAAACCTTGATGTGCGATTGCCGCAAAGCGAGGTCGTGATGCAGCCCCTCGGATACCGTCACCACTGCGTGCTTGCTGGCGTTGTAGCTAGCCAGGCTGGGTTGCGAGGTCAGACCCGCCATGGAGGCGGTATTGACGATATGGCCTTCCTCGCCGTGCTTGAGCATGGCCGGCACAAAGGCGCGCAAGGCATTTGTAACGCCATAAAAATTCACCCCCATGACCCAGTCCCAATCCTTCTGCGTGGTTTCCCAGGCTGGCTTGGCGACTGCTACGCCGGCGTTGTTCACCAGCAGATGCACCTTGCCGAATTTGGCGAAAGCCTGCTCAGCCAGTGCATTGACCTGATCTTCCTTTGCGACATCGGTAACCACGCCGATAACCTCGACGCCTTGTTGCTCGAACTCGGCTACGGTAGCAGCGAGCTTGGCGGCATTGATGTCCGCCAGCACCAATTTCATTCCTTCGACGGCGGCGCGTGCCGCAATCCCTTTGCCGATGCCTTCCGCGGCGCCGGTAATGACCGCGGTCTTGCCATGCAAATTCTTCATGTGTATTTCCTTGTCAGTTCCAGGTGTCAGAAGCGTCAGTTCAGCAGATAGCCGCCATCGACATTCATGCAAACTCCTGTGGTGTAACTAGCTGCGGGTGATACCAGGTACAGCACCGCACCCGCCATCTCATCCGGCTGGGCGACACGATTCATCGGAATATGTTCCAGCGCTTTTTTCAGGATTGCAGGATTGTCCATCAAGGCTGAGGCGAATTTGGTTTCGGTGAAACCCGGCAGCAAGGCATTGACGCGTACGCCGCTGGCCGCGCATTCCTTGGCGAAGGCTTTGGTCATCGAAATCACCGCAGCCTTGGTAATCGAGTAGATACCCTGGAACACGCCGGGCGTCACGCCGTTGACTGAAGCGACATTGACGATCGCACCGCCGCCACCCTTTGCCATCAGCTTGGCGCCGTACGAGGACATGAAAAAATAGCCGCGGATGTTGACATCGACGGTCTTCTGGAACGCCGCCACATCCGTCTCGACAATCGGCCCGAAGTGCGGATTGGCGGCAGCATTGTTGACCAGGATATCCAGCCGGCCGTGCTTGCCGGCGATGGCCTGGAACAGGGTTTCGATCTGCGCCATTTCGCCAATGTGGCAAGCCATGGTTTCGGCCGTACCGCCGGCGGCCTGGATTTCCGCCACGACCTTGTCGCAACCTTCAGCCTTGCGGCTGGAAACGATCACATGGGCGCCGTGCTGCGCTAAGGTCTTCGCGATGGATGCGCCGATGCCGCGACTGGCGCCGGTCACCAGTGCGATTTTTCCATGTAGATCAAACATCGATGTGCTGGTCATACTGTCTCCTATCTGTAACTCACTAAGGTTGGATCGCATGCGCTTTCAAGATGCGCAAAACTATTCAAATAACTCAAGCTGAGATGGCCGGGGCGGCACAGCAATTTGGTGACGCCGGTGTTAACCAAAGCCCAGTTCAAATCGAAAATCTGCCGGTCCGGAATCGCCAGCAATTGCTGGCATATCACGCTGACCGGGCCGCCGGAAGTAAACACCCAGGCTGACTGTCCCTTGCCGACATGCTCCAACAGGCGCGCCATGGCTGCGTTGCAACGCGCCTTGAACTGCGGCCACGGTTCACTATAGTCGGCATCATGTTCACCGCCGACCCAGCGCGCTACTGCCTTTGCAAATATTTGTTGGAACGCGCGTACCGGATGCTCTTGCTGCGCCAGGTAAGCCGATAACACGGCGCGGTCAGAAAACTGCGGCATCAGGCGCAGTAGCACTTGCTGATGATCGAATTCGTCGAAGCCAGGATCTTGCAGAACTTCTCGCTCTTGCTGCGTTGTCGCCAGCGGCAGCGCCTCAAGACAGGCTGCACTACTCTGTAAATGACGACGATGGCTACCCGTGACCAGCAGCGGCATATCCTGGCCGGTCTGCGCCAGCCACTGTCCCAGCAATCTCGACTGCCGCACTCCCAGCTCGGACAACTGGTCGTAATCGGCGGCGCCGAAACTGGCCTGGCCATGTCGCACCAGATAGATGGCGCCCATGTTAGCCGTGCTCCTGCGATAAGAACGTCATCATATGTGCGATTGCGCCATCAGATTCTTGCAGCGCTGCTCAAGATAATTAGTGACATGAACGAAGAAGGCGAATTGCGGATTTTTGGTCTGCCCATGATGGAAACGGTAATAAATTTGCTGCACGATCACTGCCAGCCGGAACAGACCGTAGATTTCGTAGAAATCGAAATGGTCGGTACGGTAGCCCGTCTTTTCACCGTAATAGGCGATCACTTCCTTGCGCGTCAGCATGCCCGGAAGGTTCGTCGGCTGGCGACGCATCTGCTTGAATTGCGGCTCGTCGTCGGCTTGCACCCAATAGGCCAGCGTATTGCCGAGGTCCATCAGCGGATCGCCCAGCGTCGCCATTTCCCAATCCAGCACGCCAATGACTTTTAGCGGATTGTCGGGATCGAGCACCACGTTATCGAAGCGGAAATCGTTATGGATCAGGCAAGTGGCGACATCGGCCGGCATCTTGTCCTCCAGCCAGCGCATCACATCTTCGAAATCGACGGCGTCGTCGGTGCGCGCCTTGCGATAGCGCTCGCTCCAACCGGCAATCTGCCGCTGCACATAGCCGTCGCCCTTGCCCAGATGCGCGAGGCCGGCAGCCTGGTAGTCAACCTGATGCAGCGCAATCATCTTGTCGATGACATTCAGGCATAGCTGGCGGGTGTCGTTCTCGCTCAGCGTCAAGCCTGCAGGTAATTTGTCCCGCAGGATGATGCCGCGCAGCCGTTCCATGACATAGAAATCGCTGTCCATCACGGCGCGGTCCTGGCAGGTTGCGATGACCGCCGGCACATAGGGATAGACCGGCTTCAGCTCGGTCATGATGCCGGCTTCGCGCAGCATGTCATGGGCCGATTTGGCCTTGGCGCCAAACGGCGGCCGGCGCAGGATCAGCTCGCGATTGGCGTAGCTAAGCAAATAGGTCAGATTGGAAGCGCCGCCCGGGAACTGGGTCGCGGCCGGCATGCCTTCCAGGGTAGCGTCAACGCCCTTCAGAAAAACGTCTATCTTGGCAAGGTCCAACTCTTCACCGCTGCGCACTGCGCCGGCCTGGTCAATCAAGCTCATGCCGGTTCTCCCTCTCTCTTTCCCTGCCCCGCCGCTTTCGCAGCTTGCGCTTTCAGCTCCAGCTTGGCGATCAGGGCGCGATGCACTTCATCCGGGCCGTCCGCCAGCCGCAGCACGCGAGCGTAAGCAAACAACGCAGTCAACGGCAAATCGTCGCAGACGCCGGCGCCGCCGTGTATCTGGATCGCCTGGTCGATCACCAGTTGCGCCACGTTTGGCGCCACCACCTTGATTTGCGAAATTTCACTCATCGCCGCCTTGGCGCCAACGGTATCCATCATCCAGGCCGCCTTCAAGGTCAGCAAACGCGATTGCTCGATCGCCATGCGGGCATTGGCGATGATGTCCGCATTGCCGCCGAGATCGGCCAGCGGCTTGCCAAATGCAGTGCGCGTCAACGCCCGCTTGCACAGCATTTCCAAAGCCACTTCCGCCGCGCCAAGCGCACGCATGCAATGATGAATGCGGCCCGGTCCGAGACGGCCCTGGGCAATTTCAAAACCACGTCCAGGCCCGGCGATGATGTTCGCTAGCGGCACACGCACATTCGTGAAACTCACTTCACCGTGACCGTAAGGCTCGTCCAGCGCACCGAACACCGGCAGCATGCGCTCGATCTTGACGCCAGGGGTTGCCATCGGCACGATCACCATCGAATGCCGTGCATGCTTGGGACCGTCCGGATATGTCAGCCCCATGAAGATCACGAACTTGCAATTCGGATGACCGATGCCGGTGCTCCACCATTTGCGGCCGTTGAGTAGCACTTGATCGCCTTCAACGATCGCCGTGGCGCGCATATTGGTGGCGTCGCTGGAAGCGACTTCCGGTTCGGTCATGCAAAACGCGGATCGGTATTCGCCTGCCAGCAGCGGTTTCAGCCATTGCTCTTGCTGCGCCGGCGAGCCGTACTTGGCCAGCACTTCCATATTGCCGGTATCAGGCGCATTGCAGTTGAAGACTTCGGGCGCGATGAAGGAGCGGCCCATGATTTCCGCCAGCGGTGCGTAATCGGTATTGCTGAGTCCGGCGCCGAACTCTTCATCCGGCAAGAACAGGTTCCACAAACCTGCCTCCTTTGCCTTGGCTTTCAGGGCCTGCATGACCGGCGGCACATTCCATGGCAGCGGCCCGCGCTTGAGCTGGCTAAAATATTCGGCTTCAGCAGGCAAGACGTGCTCGTTCATGAAGCTATTGAGCTGCTCGATATAGTGGCGGGCCCGCACTGAGTAGGCAAAATTCATGACATCCTCGACTTTGGTGAATGCAATGAGTTTGCCGCAAGCGCTATAATTCATCAAATGAATGATTTATATAGATAATAATTAATTTCATGCATATTAGCCGCATCGACCTTAACCTGTTCGTGGTGCTCGACACTATTTACACCGAAGGCAATATCACCCGCGCGGCCAAGGCGCTGAGCCTGACCCAGCCAGCGGTCAGCCACGCGCTGGCGCGCTTGCGCGACTTGCTGGGCGATCCCTTGTTTATCCGGCAAGGCAGCAACATGCTGCCGACGCCAATGACGCGCTCACTGATCGGTCCGGTACGGCAGGCGCTGCAAACGCTGGAAGTCAGCGTCAAGCACGGCAACCAGTTTGATCCGGTGACGACGCGGCGCAGTTTCAACCTGGGCTTGCCGGGCGTGCTGGAGGCCCGCCTGCTGCCGCCGCTGATGCAATTGCTGCAAACGCAGGCGCCGCTGGTGGAGATCAATTCGGTGCGGGTGGAAAGACGCCAGCTGGAGTCCGAACTGGCGGCCGGTACGCTGGACATCGCAGTCGATGTCTTGCTACAGCGACCGGGGGAAATACGCAGCACGCCGCTGTCGCGCGACGCGCTGGTAGTGGTGGCGCGCCAGGATCATCCGGCGCTGCTAGACAAACCGGGGCTGGATCTGGAAACTTATCTGGCGCAAAGCCATATCCTGGTGTCGTCGCGCCGCACCGGGCCCGGCGTCGAAGATGTCGAGCTGGCGCGCATCGGCCGTCAGCGCCATATCGGCCTGCGCTGCCAGCATTACTATGCAGCCTGCCAGGTGGTCAGCGCCTCAGATCTGCTCACCACCATGCCGGCGCACTACGCTCAAATCGCCAATGTTAATCTGGCGAACCGAATTTACCCGTTGCCGCTGGCGACGCCGCCTCTGGATGTCTATCTCTACTGGCATGAGAACACGGAGCTGGACCCAGCCAATCGCTGGCTGCGCGGCGTGCTGAGCCAGCTATTCCCCGCGCAGGAGATGGGGTCTTAGAGGCTATTGCAAACACAGATGGCTAGGCGCGCCGACGAAGACAGTACAAGCAGTACGGCTAGGAGGGTGTAGCGGGGGTTTCGGACGACACTGTCGTCTGCCTGCGGAACGGCCCGGGCTTGCAAGCCCGGGCGCGCCCTGCAAGGACAACAACGCCAGGTTGATTTTGCAACAGCCTCTTAGAAATAAGACAGGCCGAGCGCGGCCTTGACCTCATCCGCAGTTTGCGCCGCCACTTCGCGCGCCTTGGCGGTGCCCTCTTTCAGGATTTGCATGACATGGCTTTTGTCCTTGGCCAGTTCTTCGCGGCGGGCGCGGATCGGCGCCAGTAAATCCTGCAGGCATGCTTCCAGACGCGCCTTGACCAGGCTGTCGCCCAGGCCGCCGCGTACATAGTGCGCCTTCATCTCTGCCAGACCGGCTTTATCCTGGTCAAATGCATCCAGATACAGAAAGGCGACATTGCCTTCCAGATGGCCTGGGTCCTGCACCCGCAGATGCAGCGGATCGGTATAAACCTGCTTGACTGCGGCGCGGATTTCGTCGGCCGTGGCGCCGAGGTTGATGGTGTTACCCAGCGATTTACTCATCTTGGCCTTGCCATCGATACCCGGCAGGCGGCCGATTTCCGGTACCAGCGCTTTCGCCTCGACCAGCACATCGCGGCCGGCAGTACGATTGAAGCGCCGGACGATTTCATTGGTTTGCTCGATCATCGGAATCTGGTCTTCGCCGACCGGCACCAAGGCCGCCTTGAAGGCAGTGATGTCGGCAGCCTGGCTGGCCGGATAGGTGAGGAATCCAGCTGGAATATCGCGTTCAAAGCCGCGCAGGCGGATTTCTTCCTTGACGGTAGGATTGCGCTCCAGGCGCGCAACGGTGACCAGGTTCAGGTAATAAAAGGTCAATTCCGCCAGCTCAGGAATCTGCGACTGGATCAGGATGGTCGACTTGGCGGGGTCGATGCCGACCGCCAGGTAATCCAGCGCCACTTCAACTACATTCCGATGCACCTTGTTGGTATCGTCCATATTGTCGGTCAGCGCCTGGGCGTCGGCCAGCATGATGAACTGCTTGTATGTGTGCTGATAGTCGATGCGATTGCGCAAGCTGCCAACGAAATGGCCCAGATGCAAGGGGCCTGTAGGGCGATCGCCGGTCAGGATGACGGCGGATTCCGCTGATTTAGGTGACTCGGTGGCTGGCAAACTCATTGAAATTCCTTTAGCGATATCCTGAAAATCCCGTATTGTGCCACTGTTACAGTCCACTAGCGGCGCTGTTGATATGTAAAAAGCCGCCGGCGATTGCTCGCCGGCGGCTGATTTTTTCAGTTAAACCGATATTGCAGTCGTTGGATCAGCCTGCGCCAACCCAAGTGACCGCAATAGTTACAGTAATACTTAGCTGGTTTTCTCTTCCTGCTCAATACCTGCCAGTATCCAGCCGCCCTGTCCTTCGGTTGGCTTCGACAGATTCCAGATTTCGGAAAACGGTGCTGCTGCCATGTTTTCGTCTTCCTTGATCATGCCTGTAAACCTGACGCTGGCCAGGTAGTCGTTGTCGACGGTATCGATACCCAGCAATTGCGCATCCAGCGTCACGACATCGGTATGGTTTTCCGATGCGCCACGCTCTTGCAATTGCATGCGCAGTTCGGCAAACATTTCCGGCGTCGTGAATTCGCTGATGTCGTTGCTGTCGGCCTTGTCCCATGCTGCTTGCAGACGCAGGAAGTAAGTCTTCGCATGACGCAGGAAGCCAGCCGTGTCGAAATCGACAGGCACACCCCAGGCGGCTCCAGTTGCAGCAGCACCGACAGCAGCCGTCGCAGGCGCTGCGTCAAATGCCGTGCGCTGCATCGGCTGCTCGATGCGCGAAGCGATTTCTGGCGTAAAGCTGGAAGGCGCGGCAGTGGCGAATGCAGGACGCATGCCATTGTTGGCCGCACTGCCATTGGCCATTTTGCGGCGCACCAGCTTGTAGATAAACATGGCGGCAAACGCGAATAGCGCAATCATGATCATGTTACTGATCATGCCTGCCATGGCGCCGCCCAGACCCATGCTGGACAACAACGCCCCCAGGCCGAGGCCCAGCAACGCGCCGCCGAGCATGCCTTTCCACATGCTCGGTTTGGCTGCTGCGGCAGCGCCGGCGGCGCCCGCTGCTGCTGGAGCCGCGGCTGCGGCAGCCGGCTTGGCGGCTTGCGGCGGCGTTGCCTGGCGATTCATGCTTTGTGATTTCTTGCCGAAGGAACCGCCACCGCCCATGCGTTTGGCTTCCACGGTTGAGATACCGGCTGAGAACGTCATGGCAACGACGATCAGCGCGACGAATAATTTTTTCATGCTTTCTCCTGAAATTTGACGCCATGTACAACATGGCCATAGGTACTGCTGGCAGTACTGATTTTCTGCGCATCCCTTGGTAGCCAAACGCCGCGAGCGAGATGCGTATAAAGACGCAGCTCAGCGTACTGGCCGGCAAAAAATGGATGCAAGGGATGGGCTATGCGCCTGCCGCCGAATCGTGGATCCGGGCGGCGTAAAGGCGCTTAAGCTCTGGGAGGAGGTCCGACCGGAGGCAAAAACGGTGGCTGGCGCGCTTTGTCGTTACTCAGCGCAGGGCTTGCAGCAATTGCGGTAGCGGCAAATAGGAAAGGAAAAGCAGGTACGGTCTCGTCGCCGAGATCGACATGCATTTCAATATCATCGGCAAGATTGTTCTCATCGTCCTGCAAGCCGCCGCTTGCGTCGCATTGCGTCGCAACATCATCTTGCTGGGTCGTGTATGCCAGCGTCGCCATCGCGTCTGCCTGGGATTCAGGAATGCCTGCAAAGACTTGCATAGGCAGTATGAATATCAGCAAAAGGATGAGTAAGCGTTGCATCAGAGCAGTAAACCCGGTCCGGACGAAATGATGAAGCGATGATTATACCAAACCGGCGGGTCAAATTAACAGTCGGTCTTGCTGACAAGAATGAAACGCCATAGACTAGAAGGAGCAGCTTCCGTTCACCCCACAGGGACACATCAACACCATGCGCATTTTGCTTGCCGAAGACGACAGTGTATTAGCCGATGGATTGACGCGCTCGCTGCGGCAGTCGGGCTATGCCACCGATTGCGTAATGAACGGAATGGAAGCGGACTCCGCTTTGTCGACCCAGGATTTCGATCTGCTGATCCTGGACCTCGGCTTACCGAAAATGAGTGGACTGGAAGTGCTGCGCCGCCTCCGCGCCAGAAATTCGCATCTGCCGGTACTGATCCTGACCGCCGCCGATTCGCTTGAGCAGCGCGTCAAAGGGCTGGATCTTGGCGCCGATGACTACATGGCCAAACCGTTTGAACTGTCTGAACTGGAAGCCCGCGTACGTGCGCTGACCCGCCGTGGCGCCGGCGGCGGACCGACCGTCATCAAGCACGGACCGCTGAGCTACGACCAGGTCGGACGGATTGCCTATATCAATGAGCAGATGCTGGATCTGTCGGCTCGCGAGCTGGGCTTGCTGGAGGTATTGCTGCAACGTACCGGCCGCCTGGTATCCAAGGAACAGCTGGTCGATCACTTGTGCGAATGGGGCGAAGAGGTCAGCAACAACGCCATCGAGGTATATGTTCATCGTTTGCGTAAGAAAATCGAAATCGGCGGCGTGCGGATCGCCACGGTGCGCGGCCTCGGCTACTGCCTGGAAAAGATCAGTGAGCCGCCGGCCAGCCCGCTCAACCCGGCAAGCAATGTCGTAGCATTTTCCCCACTCGACTCGTCCCGCCGCCGCTAAGGTTTGCATCATGCCCGACGCCCGCTCGCCGGATACACTGCAGCCCGTGCATCCTGTCACTACGTCGGCGACGCACGCCGAAGAACGCGTGCAGCGTTCGCTGTTCGGTGAAATCCTCGACTGGATGCTGGTGCCGCTACTGCTGCTGTGGCCGATCAGTATCGCAATTACCTATGTGGTGGCAAAAATGATCGCCAACCAGCCTTTCGACCAGGCTCTGGACGACAGCGTCATGGTGCTGTCGCAGCAGGTCATCGAAACCAATGGCAAGGTCGCCACGCGCCTGAACGGCCCGGCCCGCGATTTCCTGCGCGCCGACGATGTCGATAACGTTTACTACCTGATCACCGATACACGAGGCCAGATCATCGAGGGCGACCGCGACCTGGTCATTCCGCCCGAAAATGCGCAGGATGATTCCACCCATCCGGGTACGATCCAGCATCGCGACGCTATCTTGCATGGCACCGACGTCCGCGTTGCCTACGTCTATGTCGATTTGCGCAGCGTGGCCGAGGTCAACGCCACGGGCGTCGAAAAAATAGCACCGCGCACGGCGCTGGTGCAAGTCGCCGAAACCCTGGAAAAACGGGCCCGGCTGGCGAATGCCATCATCAAGGGCGTGATCCTGCCACAGTTCCTGATCTTGCCGATCGTGCTGGCGCTGATCTGGTTTGCGCTGTCGCGCGGGCTGTCGCCACTATCTGAATTGCAACAAAGGATCCGCGCCCGCCGGCCAGACGACTTGAGCCCTATCGAAGCCGGCCAGGTACCGGAAGAAATTTCACCGCTGGTGCGTTCGCTTAACGACATGCTGGAGCGGCTCTCGCTGTCGATGCAAACCCAGAAGCGCTTCATCGCCGACGCCGCCCACCAGATGAAAACCCCGCTGGCCGGGATGCGCATGCAATCCGAACTGGCGCTACGCCAGACCCGCCAGGAAGATATCCATCGCTCGCTCGAGCAACTGGCGAAGAGTTCGGAGTCCGCCACCCGGCTGGTGAATCAGTTGCTATCGCTGGCCAGGGCGGAAAACCAGTCGCAGGAAAATACCCCCTTCGTACAGCGCGACCTGTCCGAATTTGCACGTAGCGTGGTGCAGGATTGGGTCGAGGCTTCTTTCTCGCAACGCATCGACCTCGGCTTCGAACAGGCTGACCAGCGGCTGCCTGTGCTGTGCAATCCGCTCATGCTGCGCGAGCTGCTGGGCAACCTGATCGACAATGCACTGCACTACACTCCCGTCGAAGGCAGCGTCACCGTGCGGGTACGCGCGGAACCGCAAACCGGCGCCGCCGAATTCGCGGTCCTCGAAGTCGAAGATAACGGACCTGGCATACCGCCAGCCGAGCGCGACCATATATTCCACCGTTTTTACCGCATCCTCGACAATCGCAGCACCGGCAGCGGACTGGGGTTGGCGATCGTACGCGAAATAGCCCAGCAACATGGGGCCGAAGTGACGATTTCCTATAACCCGCGCAGCAGCGATCCAGAAATGCCGGGCAGTCTGTTCCGCGTCAGCCTGCACTTGCTGAAGACCGTCGAAGCAGATTTCCGCTGATTTTCCTATCCTGATCCTGGACCAGCCAACCTCATGTTCACACCCCACCCTCCCTCCCATTGGCGTAGCACCAGACGACTGACCCTGGTTTTATTGCTGGCCTGGTTCGGCCTGACCTTCGGCGTCATCTTCTTTGCTCGTGAAATGGCAAACATGACCTTTTTCGGCTGGCCGCTATCTTTTTACATGGCCGCACAGGGACTGGCGCTGGCTTATCTTCTGATCGTCGCGGTGTACACCTGGCAAATGCGGAAAATCGACCGTCGCCATCAAGACGATGTGCAAAGCGACAATCGATGAACGATAAATCTTTCTTCTGGCGACTGGTGCGCTACTACAGCTGGTATACCGGAGGCTTCGTCGCCTTGTTGCTGGTGCTGGCGATCCTGGAGCAGGAAGGTTTGCCGCGCACCTGGATCGGCTATTTATTCATGTTCGCCACCGTGGTGCTGTACGCAGGCATCGGCATCATGAGCCGCACTTCCGAAGTATCCGAATACTATGTCGCCGGACGCCGCGTGCCGGGACTGTTCAACGGCATGGCAACGGCCGCCGACTGGATTTCCGCAGCCACCTTCATCAGCCTCGCCGGCGGCCTGTATCTGCAGGGTTTTGACGGCCTCGCCTACATCATCGGCTGGACTGGCGGCTACTGCCTGGTAGCCTTGCTGATCGCACCGTATCTGCGCAAATTCGGCCAGTACACCATTCCGGATTTCCTGGCGGCCCGCTACCGCGGCCGCACCAGCAGCAATCCGGTGCGGATTCTCGCCGTGATCGCCACCATACTGATTTCCTTCATTTACGTGGTGGCGCAAATCTATGGCGTCGGCCTGATCGCTTCGCGTTTTACCGGCGTCGATTTTTCAGTCGGCATTTTTCTCGGCCTGGCCAGTATCCTGGTGTGTTCTTTCCTGGGCGGCATGCGCGCCATTACCTGGACCCAGGTGGCGCAATACATCATCATCCTGTTCGCCTACCTGATTCCGGTTATCTGGCTATCGGCCCAGCATACACACAACCCGGTGGCGCAAATTTCCTACGGTTCCGTGCTGACGCAGATTGCCGATATCGAAAAAAATTTCGATGTCGATCCGAAAGAAATGCAGGTGCGGACCATCTTCAAAGCCAGAGCTGAGGCCTATGATGTCCGTCTGCACAATCTGCCGACCTCTTGGGAACAGGGCCGCATAGAAGCGCAGCAATACCTGGAAAAACTCAAACGCAACAACGGCTCGCTGATCGACATCCGCGCCGCCAGCCGTGCTCTCAACAACTATCCTAAAACTCCCGAGGAGGCCGAGCGTATCTGGCAGCAAGAGAAGGAAAATTATCTGGCCCGCGCCGAGCCGCCGATTCCACAGGCCACGCCGTTTGCCGCCAGCAGCCCGGAAGCCTCCGACATCAAACGCAACAATTTCCTGGCCCTGGTGTTTTGCCTGATGCTTGGTACGGCCGCCCTGCCGCATATCCTGATGCGCTACTACACCACGCCATCGGTGCAGGAAACCCGCAAATCGATATTCTGGACCTTGTTTTTTATCCTGCTGATTTACCTGACGGTACCGGCGCTGGCGGTGCTGGTGAAATACTATATCTACACCTCGCTGGTCGGCTCCGACTACTCGCACCTGCCGGAATGGGTCTCGTACTGGGCCAATATCGACAAGGCCCATCCGCTGGTCAGCATTACTGACATCAACCACGACGGCATCGTGCAACTCTCGGAAATCGTGCTGGACGGCGACATCATCGTCCTGGCGACGCCAGAGATCGCCAAATTGCCGTACTACATCTCCGGCCTGGTCGCCGCCGGCGGCCTGGCGGCAGCACTCTCTACCGCAGACGGTTTGCTGCTGACGATTTCCAACGCCCTGTCGCACGATGTTTATTACAAAATGATCGACCCGCAAGCATCGACCGCCAAACGGGTAACCGTATCCAAGTTGCTACTGCTGGTCGTAGCGCTGCTGGCGGCCTACACCGCATCGTTGAAACCCGGCGATATCCTGTCGATGGTAGGCGCCGCCTTTTCGCTAGCCGCATCCGCGCTGTTTCCCGTGCTGGCACTAGGCGTATTCTGGAAGCGCGGCAACCAGGAAGGCGCGATGGCCGCCATCGTGGTCGGCTTCGCCACCTGCGTGTACTACATGCTGCATACCTATCCGGCGCTGGGTGGATCAGCCAGCGGCCAATGGTTCCACATCGCCCCCATGGCAGCCGGCGTGTTCGGCGTACCCGCCGGCTTACTAGCCTTGATTGTAGTCAGCCTGTTGACGCCCCCACCCGACCCGCGCGCACTAACCCTAGTAAACCAAATCCGCGCACCGTAGGCAGTTGACGTTGTTTTTGAAGTTGGGGTTGCTTTTGAAGTTGCGGTTGCTTTTGAAGTTGCGGTTGCTTTTGAAGTTGCGGTTGTTTTTGAAGTACCCCGCATTGAGAACTTGCCAAAAGAGGTGCGTGCCAGTCGGGAATTGTGGGGCACATGTCTGAGCGAAGCGAGTTTGTGCCTCACCCGACTGCCACACACCTCTTTTGGGGACCTGACCGAAGGGAAGGCAAGGGCTTTGCGGTCGCCTTCTTTTTGGTTACTTTTTCTTGGCGAAGCAAGAAAAAGTGACTAGCTGCCGGGCTACCCCCGGCTTGCATCCACGGAGTAGCAAACGTTTTAAGCAAGGAGAGGCGTCTAGTCGGATGCCCCTGCACGTACTCCGTGGCCCGTTAAAAGGGGTCAGAGTAATTTTCGCAAAGAACGCGAAAAAAAACTCTGACCCCATTTAACTACTGCTCAAACTGCGAATCCGAAACCTGGCGCTTCATGCGCCGGCATGACCGTAACAGCAACATCCATGGTCTGCTGCCCCCCACCAATCAAGACCCCCCGCAACGGCGACACATCAAGAAAATCACGCCCCCACCCCAACGTGATATGACTGGTATCCGGAAAAATCCCATTAGTCGGATCCGCATCAATCCAGCAACTAGCCTGACCATCAAACCCCGGACAATACACCGACACCCAAGCATGCGACGCATCCGCCCCGATCAGCCGAGGCTGTCCCGGCGGCGGCTCAGTCAGCAAATAACCACTGACATACCGCGCCGCCAACCCCAAAGACCGCAAACAAGACAACATGAAGTGCGCAAAATCCTGACAAACCCCACGTTGAGTAGCGAACACTTCCGTCACCGGCGTCGATACCGTAGTAGCCAATGGATCAAAAGTAAATTCGCAGAAAATACGCGCCATCAACCTCTGGATACCGTCCAGCAAAGACAAGCCCGGCGTAAACGACTCCATGGCATACGCCAGAAATTCACGTTTGATGCGCACATGCGCCGACTCAAACAAATAACGCGTAGCTTCCAGATCATCCGGCAACAAGTACTGCCCAGCCTGATATGACAGCTTGGCGCGCGCCAGCTCCCAAGGCGGCGTCATTGGCGACAACAGCCGCTGCGTCAAAGTCACCCAGGACTCGGCAACAGCGCGCAAATCGACATGGTCGCTCTCCAAGGAAAACGACTGCATGGGATTACCGAAACTATCCAGCAGCAAGCGCAAATTCTGCGGCTCCGGCGTGATGCCGATACCGTGCGAAGTACAGATTTGCCAAGGCAGCGAACGCGGCGTCAGCCGCAGCATCTGGTGCGACAGCCGCACAGGCAATGAGTACGCATAATGCGTATCGTGACGGATGTGATAAACGTAGTCGCTCATTACGACACCCCCTGGCTGACCGGTGCGTTCAAAGGCGTGAAGAAATGCCGCGCCAGTTCATCCGATAAGGCGAACGCTCCTGTGATCGCGTCGCGCATCAATTGCACCAGGCGCGCATGGGCATCCGCCACAAACAAGGAGTCATGACTGAGGTCCTGCAATTCGAATTCGCGCAGCAATGCAGACAGATGTGCGGGCGTATTCATGCTGAGCGTCCCCAACTGTTCGCCTATATCGCTCAGATAGCGCTCCAGCATCTGGAACTGGAATGCTATCCCGTGCGGGTTGCTGACGTCGAACACCAACAGATGCAGTACCTGCAACCACTCAGGCGTACGCCGGTAGCGCACCCGGTAAGTCACCACGCTATTGGCCGACTCCAGCAGCCACGGCAAGATCTTGTTTTGCGATTCCGCCGGCAGCCGCAAGAATTGCCCAAACAATGTCGCCAGATGCGTCATGCGTTCAATATGCCGTCCCAGCATCAGGAAATGCCAGCCTTCATCGCGGGTAGTGTCGTCCAGTGCATGGCCAGCCAGGCCGACACAGGCTTGGATCACATTATTGAGCATGTTCTGCGCCTGCGCCATGCCGCCCACGCCACCGCTGTCCGTCACCAGGCCCGGCATGCGATTGATCGCATGCCAGTTATCGAGCGAAAGATGTTCGCGTACCTGGTAACCGCAATGATGCAAATGGCGCAGATTGCCGGCAATACTCGTGGCCGCCGTCGGATCGGTAATCGCCGCCATCAAGGCCTGCTGCAGGACGCTGACGGTCGGCCGCACCGTTGCCGGCAATGCTGGCAACGCAATCCCGAGCCCGCGGCAAATCTCGCACAGCAGATAGAAATTCTCACGCGCTTCGCCCTGCACGTCGGTGCTGCGTTGCAAGGTGGCGCGCAGCAAATGCGCCAGGTTATCGCAACGCTCGGCATAGCGGCCCATCCAGAACAGGTTTTCACCAGCATGCGAAGAAATATCCACCGTGCTGCGAATCGTATCGAGTGAGGTATGCAAGATGCGTTGCCGACCATCCTGATCATCCAGCGCACTTACTTGCACCGTATTGGCATCGGCAGTTTCCGGACGCATCTGGCCGAGTACCCAGACATCCTTGCTGGCGCCGCCCTGCTGCATCGAGACGATATCTTTACGCTGGCGTGGCGCAACCCGCGTCAGGCCACCCGGCATCACGTGATAACTGCCATCGGCGGCGGCTACTACGAATACTCGCAAGCTGATGGCGCGGCTCATCAAGCGATATTCGCCGCTGCGCGACAACACAGGAGCTTGCGACAAACGCACCCACTCCTGCGCCACATACGCGTGCGGCTGCGCCAGCAGGCTTTCAATCACACGCTGGCGCGATTGGGCATTCAGGCTATGGCCATAGATCGGCTGCATCCGCATGGAAGGAAAAGCAGGCATGATCACCAGCTGCTCAAGATTGGCCAAGGTGTATTCGAGCGCGGGCTTTTCGCCGCACCACCAGGAAGCCACCGCCGGCAAAGCCAGTGGCTGGCCCAGCAGACGTTCGCTGATGGCTGGCAGGAAACCATGCAAGGCGCCGGACTCCAGCACGCCGCTGCCGAGTGAATTGGCGATCAGCACATTGCCGAGACGGGCGGCTTGCACCAGGCCGGGAATGCCGAGCGCAGAATCGGCACGCAATTCCAGCGGATCGCAATAGTCGTCATCCAGCCGCCGCAGGATCGCATGCACCCGACGCAAACCGCTCAGGGTCTTCAGGTAAACCATATCCCCGCGCACCATCAAATCCGCCCCTTCCACCAGCGGAAAACCGAGCGTATGCGCCAGGAATGCGTGTTCGGAATAGGTTTCGTTATATGGCCCTGGGGTCAGCAGCACGACCAGCGGCGGTTCGCCGTCGGTTGCCGCCAGTTCGCTCAGGCTGTTATGCAAGGTATGGAAAAATTTCAGCAGCGATTGCACATGCATGTCGCGTACCGTATCCGGCATCGCCCGCGACATGATCTGGCGGTTTTGCAAGGCATAGCCGGCGCCTGAAGGTCCCTGAGTGCGGTCCGACATGACCCACCAGTGACCATCCGGCGAACGCGCCAGATCGATCGCGTACAGGTGCAGATGAATTCCTCCCGGTGGCTCAATGCCTCGGCAAGGCCACAGATAGCCATGTTGGCCGAATACCAGGGCCGGCGGCAACAGGCCTTCCGACAGCAGGGTCTGCGGTCCGTACAGATCAGCCAGCACAGCATTGAGCAAACGTGCGCGCTGGGTGACGGCGGCTGACAGCGTTTGCCATTCTTCCGCAGAAATGATCTGCGGCAGCAAATCCAGCTCCCAAGGCCGGTTGGCGCCTTGCGGATCGGCATATACGTTGTAGGTAACGCCGTCGGCGGCGATGGCTTCGCGCACTTCGCGTGCACGACGCCGCAGGATTTCCGGCGACAGGTCTTCCAGCTGGTCGATCAAGGTCCGCCAGTGCGGCCGCAAGCGGCCGCCGGCCTCAAGCATCTCGTCGTAACGATCGGCTTCAGCAGGATAACTTTCGAGTAAACGCCGGTACATGATTGATCGCTTGCGTCACTTTTATTGGTTGTAGACAACCTGCTGCGGGTAATAAAGGGCAGAGCAACCGAAAACAAGTTGCCCTGCAGTTTTTAAAACCACCAATCAGCGAGGTTGGTCAGAAGTGACGTAAGTCTAACGTAAATGGGAACTCGACGGACGTTACCGGCGGCTTTACCTGCATCGTTCCCGGCGTGTGGTTGAGGCGGAAATAACGCCCCAGGCGACGGCTTTCGGCCTCGAAGGCATTCACCGGGAAGGTATCGTAGCTGCGCCCGCCGGGATGCACCACGTGATACTGGCAACCGCCCAGGCTGCGGCCGTTCCAGGTATCGACCAGGTCGAAAGTCAGCGGCGAATCGATGCCGATGGTCGGATGCAGCGCGGATGGCGGCTGCCAGGCACGATAGCGGATGCCGCTGACGAACTCGCCAACCTTGCCGGTCGGCTGCAGCGGCACGGCGACGCCGTTGCAGGTCAGCACGTAACGATCGGGGGCCATGCCGCTCACCTTCACCTGTACCCGTTCCAGCGAGGAGTCGACGTAGCGGGCGGTGCCGCCCGAACGGCTTTCCTCACCCAGCACATGCCACGGCTCCAGCGCCGTGCGCAGTTCGAGCGCGATGCCATTGACTGCGTAGTCGCCAATCTTGGGAAAACGGAATTCGAAATGCGGTGCAAACCATTCTGGCTTGAGGGCATAGCCGGCTTGCTGCATGTCATCCATGACGTCGCAGAAATCCTGCCAGATAAAATGCGGCAGCAGGAAGCGGTCATGCAGCTCCGTGCCCCAGCGTACCAGGCGCGGCGGCTTGTAGGGAGTCTTCCAGAAGCGCGCCACCAGCGCCCGCAACAGCAGTTGCTGGGTCAGGCTCATGCGCGCATGCGGCGGCATTTCAAAGGCGCGCAGCTCCAGCAAGCCGAGGCGGCCGGTGCTGCTGTCCGGCGAGTACAGCTTGTCGATGCAGAACTCCGCGCGGTGCGTATTGCCGGTGACATCGATCAGCAGATTGCGCAACAACCGGTCCACCAGCCAAGGTGCACAATTCTCCTTGGCAATCTGCTTTTCCATTTCAGTGAAAGCCAGTTCCAGCTCGACCACTGAATCGTTGCGGGCTTCATCGACGCGCGGGGCTTGCGACGTGGGGCCGATGAACATGCCGGAAAACAGGTAGGACAGCGCCGGATGGTTGTTCCAATAGCTGATCAGGCTGCGCAGCAGATCGGGACGACGCAGGAACGGAGAATCGCCGGTGGTGGCGCCGCCCAGCACCAGATGGTTGCCGCCGCCGGTGCCGGAGTGATGGCCGTCGAGCATGAATTTCTCGGTGGTCAAACGGGTTTCGCGCGCCGCATCGTACAAGAACGTGGTGTTGGCGACCAGTTCGCTCCAGCTGTGCATCGGCTGGACGTTGACCTCGATCACACCCGGATCCGGCGTCACGCTGAACTTCTTCAGCCGCGGATCGCCCGGTGGTTCATAGCCTTCCAGTAACACCGGCTGCTGCAAGACTTCGGCCGTGGCTTCGATCGCCGCCACCAGCTCCAGGTAATCGTCGAGGCGCGCCAGCGGCGGCATGAACAAGTAGAGCACGCCATTGCGCACTTCGGCGCACAAGGCGGTGCGGGTGATATGGGCCGCCGACTCGGATGGCGCCGGGATGCTGGTGAGCCTGGCCGGACCGCTGGCGTCGCTGCTGAACGCGGTGCTGTATTTCGGCGCATCGACTACTGCCGCTACGCTTTTGGCGGCAGCCGGGGTCGCCAGCTTCTGCCGCAATTGCCGTGCCGGCGGCAGCGGCTCGAATTTCTGCGTCGGGTCGGGTTGGTGCACATACGGATAGTCGCCAGCCTTGACCCAAGGCTGCGAATCCAGCGGCAAGCGATAGCCTAGCGGCGAATCGCCGGGCAGCAGATAACAGTGGTCGCCGCGTAAATACCAGTTGCCGCTCTGCCATGCCTTTTCATCCGCAGTGCGGGCCAGCGGCAAGATATAACCGGCGATTTTGCGCAGGCCTTGCGAAAATACCCGTGCCAGCCTTGCCCGCTCTTGCTTGTCGTCCAACCGCGCATCGGAGGGATCGACATTGATCGCCAGCCGGCGCTCGCGCCACAGGTAGTAATAAATATCTTCGTAGGCTGCAAAGATGTGCTGCCGTTCCAATGTCAGACGCGAAGCGACGCCGTACAAGAACCGTTCGGCGATGTCCTCGTCCGTTGCCTGTTTCTTGGTTTCATCGGCAATCAGCGCCGGCGCATTCCAGATCGGCTCACCGTCTGCACGCCAGTAACAGTTCAGGGCCCAACGCGGCAACTGCTCACCCGGATACCACTTGCCCTGGCCGAAATGCGGCAAACCTTGCGCCGCATATTGTGCGCGCAGGCGATGATAGAGCTGCGCCGCCAACGGCTTCTTGGTCGGGCCCATGGCGGCGGTATTCCATTCGTCGCCCTCGGGATCGTCAAGCGCCACGAAAGTCGGTTCCCCGCCCATGGTCAGGCGTACATCGAGCGCGTCCAGGTCGTCGTCGATGGCGTGGCCGAGTTCTTCGATCTGCTCCCATTGCTGTTCGCTGTAGGGCTTGGTGACGCGTGGAGATTCATAGATGCGGCGCACGCTCATGGCATGGCCGAACTCGACTTCGCTAGGCTCGACCATGCCGCTGACCGGCGCCGCCGAGGACGGTTCCGGCGTACACGACAGGGGAATGTGACCTTCGCCGGCCAGCAGGCCGGAAGTTGGGTCGAGGCCGATCCAGCCGGCGCCGGGCAGATATACCTCGCACCAGGCGTGCAAGTCGGTGAAATCGGCCTGCGGTCCGGACGGACCATCCAGCGATTTCTGGTCTGCCGTCAGCTGGATCAGGTAGCCGGACACAAAGCGCGCCGCCAGTCCCAGATGGCGCAGGATCTGCACCAGCAGCCAGGACGAATCGCGGCAGGAGCCAGACGCCAGATCCAACGTCTGTTCCGGCGTTTGTACGCCCGGCTCCATACGGATGGTGTAGCTGATCAGCTGCGCCAGTTGCTGGTTCAGGTTGACCAGGAAATCTTCGGTGCGGATCTTTTCGCGCGGCACCGTATCCAGGAATTTTTGCAACTGCGGCGTCACCGGCAATTTCTTGCGATACGGTTCCAGCTCGTTCAGTAATTCCGCCGCATAAGAAAACGGCACTTTCTCGGCATACGGTTCGAGAAAAAAATCGAAGGGATTAAGGACCGACATCTCGGCCACCAGGTCGACTTCGATCTGGAATTCCGTGGTCTTTTCCGGAAACACCAGCCGCGCCAGGTAATTGGCCTGCGGGTCTTGCTGCCAGTTGATGAAATGGGGCTGCGGCAAGATCCGCAGCGAATAGCTCAGTATCCGGGTACGGCAATGCGGCGCCGGCCGCAGGCGAATGATTTGCGGGCCGAGACTGATGGCCTTGTCGTAGCGGTAGGTGGTGAGATGGTTGAGTGCAACGTGAATTGACATGGATATCCTCTGCGACAATCAACAATCGATGGATCAAGCAATGCTGCTACTTTGCTGCCAGGAACGCTAGAAAAATTATTGCTGATGATGGCTATGGATGAAATCACGCAGGCGCGGATAGATTTCATTATCCCAGCGGCGGCCGTTAAAGACACCGTAATGCCCCACCCCGGTTTGCACGTGGTGCGATTTCATATACGGCCGGATGCCGCTGCACATATCCTGCGCCGCCACGGTTTGCCCTACTGCGCAAATATCATCCTTCTCTCCTTCGACAGTGAACAGAGCAGTACGGCGGATCGCCGCCGGTTCTATGGTACGCCCTAATGCCTGCATTTCGCCAAGCGGCAATGCATGATCCTGGAAAACGCTTTGCACGGTCTCCAGGTAAAACTCTGCGGCCAGGTCCGACATGGCGAAATATTCTGCATAGAAATTCTTGATGGTATCGGCTTTTTCATCCTCCCCTTCGACCAGGTAGTTATACAGATTCTGGAACGCTTTCATGTGCCGCTCCAGGTTCATGTTCATGAATGCGGTAAGTTGCAGGAAGCCCGGATAGACCAGGCGCTGGCTGCCGGCATAACGTCCGGGAACGGTACTGACAAGGTTTTTCTCAAACCAGTCGATAGGTTTGCTTTTTGCCAAATGATTGACCGCGGTCGGATTGATACGCGTATCGATCGGACCCGCCATCAGCGTCATGCTGGACGGCTGGGCTGGATGTTTTTCTGCCGCCATCAGAGAGACAGCGACCAGCGCCGCCACTGTCGGCTGGCAAACCGCCAACAGATGCGTACCGGGACCGATTTCTTCGATAAAACGGATCAAATGCGCAACGTATTCATCAAAGCCGAAACGGCCGTCGCTGAGAGCGACATCGCGCGCATTGTGCCAATCGGTGATATACACGTCATGATCGCGCAGCAAGGTGCTGACAGTGCCACGCAGCAAGGTGGCGAAGTGGCCCGACATCGGCGCCACCACCAATATGCGCGGCTGCGGTGCATTTGTTTCCTTACAGAAATGCAGCAAAGTGCAGAATGGCGTCTGATCGGCCACCTCTTCATGCACCGAAACTGTGCGGCCGCCATCTTCCACGCTATTGATCCCGAATGCAGGGCGCTGGTGCGTCAACTGAGTGCATGAGAACACTTCGCATGCCGCGGCCAGCTTGCGCATCGCCAGACTTTCCGGCCATCCAGCCCACCGCGGCCACATCTTGCCGAGCATTGGTGCCGTGGCGCCTGCCAAGACGCGCATGGGATCGCTGAGATCCGCATAGCCCTGATATGCCTGGTAAATTTTCGTCATGGGACTACCCTATTTATTGGAATGCCGGCTTTCATCTCTGGTGCAATATCCATGCCCAAGCGTCTGGCACGGCCTTTGCTCAGTCTTGTTGAAACGGTTTGCCAATTCAAGTCCCTTTCGATCCGATACGGAAGAAAAGAGTGTTGCCATGCCTAAGACCACCTTGAGCATCACCAGCAAGAACTATTCGTCATGGTCCTTGCGCGGCTGGCTGATGACCCGGTTTTCCGGACTGGAATTCCAGGAAAACATTATCTCGCCGGACGATCCCGACGCCCGCGCCGAAATCCTGCTGCTGTCGTCATCCATTCTCGTACCTTGCCTGTATCACGGCAATATCGTGGTGTGGGATACCTTGGCAATCGGCGAGTACTTGCACGAGATCCGCCCCAAGGCAGGCCTGCTGCCAGCCGACCGTGCGGCGCGCGCGCATTGCCGCTCGATCTGCGGCGAGATGCATTCCGGCTTCAGCGCCCTGCGCTCCGCCCTGCCGATGAACATCAAGGCGCACTTTCCCGATTTCAAGGTGTGGTCCCGCGCCGAGGCCGACGTCAAACGCATCACCACTATCTGGAAGCAATGCCTGGCAACCTATGGCGGCCCTTTCCTTTTCGGCGAGCGCTCCATCGCCGACGCCATGTATGCGCCGGTAACGACCCGTTTCATGACTTATGACGTCAAACTGGATTCGGTTTGCAGCGCATACTGCAAGCGCATCATTGCGCTGCCGGAAATGCAAGAATGGATCAAGGCGGCCATGCTGGAGCCGGAGGATATCAACGAACTGGACGTGGAATTCTGAACTGGTTTCAATGAAAGGAGTGCGGCGATGGATACAAGCACCAAAGCAGACCCGACCAATCTGTTTTCACACGTACGCGAAGGCGATACCGAATTCGAATCCGGCGGTTTGCGCGATTTCTTCCTGTATCGCGACCTTGGCATCGCTTCTGCCACCGGCGGCAAGGTGGTGGCGCATCTGGTGAAAGCCAACATGGCGCCCGAAGTCGGCACCGGCTGGCATCGCCATGAGGCGGAGTTCCACATCGTCTACATGCTCAAGGGCTGGGCCCGTTTCATGTACGAGGACCAGGAAACGCTGGTCAAGGCCGGCGACTGCGTACATCAGCGCCCCGGCATTGTGCATTTTTTATTCGACTACTCGAAAGACATGGAGTATCTTGAAATTGTTGGCCCCGCTGCGTTCACCTCCATCGACATGCCTGCGCCCTGCGCCGTACCGGCGCCGAAGCCGTGGGCATGAGACGAATTGAGCTGCCCGGCAACTGTAAAAAACTCATAAAAACCGAGACGGAGGCCGCCACCAGAAATATGCAAAATTTGCTAAGAGTTGACGCTGCATTGCCGCAAACCAAGCCTGTTCAAGATGCGTAGCCGCATGTTAGTCTTTGAACAAGCCGATGCTTCATCGTCAACATAAAGCGTGTTACAGGCACGCTTCTTGATAGCTACTTGATAGTTCCCGATCAAACCACAGCAAAGCAAGATCATGGCAAATTTTTTCGATGAAATGTACTCCGATGGCAGCTCGTCGGTGCGCCCGCACTATGACGAATTTTCCAATTGGCTCCAAGCCCAGACCGCTGAAACCATCTCGCGCAAGCGTGCCGAAGCCGATCTGATTTTCCGCCGGGTCGGCATCACTTTCGCCGTCTACGGTAACGACGCCGGCACCGAACGCCTGATCCCCTTCGATATCATTCCGCGCATCATCCATGCGCAAGAGTGGGCGACGCTCGAAGCCGGCCTGATCCAGCGCGTCAAGGCGCTCAACATGTTTATCCATGACATCTACCACGAGCAGAACATCGTCAAGGCAGGTGTAATCCCGGCTGAACAGATTTTCCGCAATGCCCAGTACCGCCCCGAAATGCAAGGCATTTCGGTCGCGTCGGACATTTACGCACACATCGCCGGGGTCGATATCGTCCGCGCCGGCGAGGGCGAGTTCTATGTACTGGAAGACAATCTGCGGGTGCCTTCCGGCGTGTCCTACATGCTGGAAAACCGCAAGATGATGATGCGGCTGTTTCCCGAGTTGTTCCTGCGCCACAAGATTGCGCCGGTGGACCATTATCCCGACATGCTGCTGGATAACCTGCGCTCCGTTGCACCGGTGGGCGTCACCGATCCGACTGTCGTTGTGATGACGCCTGGCATGTACAACTCAGCCTACTTCGAACACGCTTTCCTGGCCCAGCAAATGGGCGTGGAACTGGTCGAAGGACAGGATCTGTTCGTCAGCGATAACGCGGTCTACATGCGCACCACGCGTGGGCCGAAACGGGTCGATGTGATCTATCGCCGCATCGACGATGACTATCTCGATCCGCTGGCCTTCCGTCCCGATTCCTCGCTTGGCGTACCGGGACTGTTGTCGGTCTACCGGGCGGGTAACGTCACTTTGGCGAATGCCATCGGCACCGGCGTCGCCGACGATAAATCGGTATATCCGTTCGTGCCAGACATGGTGAAATTCTATTTATCCGAGAAGCCTATCCTCAACAACGTGCCGACTTTCCAATGCCGCAAGAAAGAAGATCTGCAATACACATTGGATAATCTCAAGGACCTGGTAGTCAAGGAAGTGCATGGCGCCGGCGGCTACGGCATGCTGGTCGGCCCTGCCTCGACCAAACAGGAAATCGAAGATTTCCGCCAGCGCGTGATCGCCAAGCCGGACGGTTATATCTCCCAGCCGACCCTGGCATTGTCGGCCTGCCCTACCTATGTCGAATCCGGCATCGCGCCGCGCCACCTCGATCTGCGACCGTTTGTCCTCTCTGGCAAGAATGTCTCGCTGGTCCGTGGCGGCCTGACCCGTGTCGCCCTCAAGGAAGGCTCGCTGGTGGTCAACTCGTCACAAGGCGGCGGCACCAAAGACACCTGGATTCTGGAGAAATAACATGCTAAGCCGTACCGCCGATCATTTGTTCTGGATGTCCCGCTATACAGAGCGGGCAGAAAACACCGCACGCATGCTGGACGTGCATGTGCAAACCGGACTGCTGCCGCAGTCGGTCGAAGATGTGGAAAAAGGCTGGCGCGCCGTGCTGGGGATTTCCGAGCTGACCCATGCCTACGACAAGAAGTACAGCGTGGTCACGCAAAAAGACGTGATCGACTTCATGGTGCGCGACCCGAGCAATTCATCGTCGATTGCCTCCTGCCTGAAACAGGCGCGCGAAAATGCCCGTGCGGTGCGCGGCGCGCTGACCACCGAAGCATGGGAAATCCAGAACGCAACCTGGATCAAGATGCAGGGATATCTGCAAACCAATGCGCTGGAACAGAATCCCGCGGAATTCTTCGAGTGGGTCAAACATCGTTCGCATTTGTCACGCGGGGTAACGATCGGCACCATGCTGAAAGATGAAGCGTTTCACTTCATCCGTCTCGGCACCTTCCTGGAGCGCGCCGACAATACCGCGCGCATCATCGACGTCAAGTTCCACGGCGCCAAGGAAAGCGCCTACAAAAAGGGCCAGCGGCAGAGCCAGGCGCAGACAGCCATCACCGCCGATCCGCAAATCGACTTCTACTACTGGGCAGCGATCCTGCGCTCAGTGTCTGGTTTCGAGATCTACCGCAAGGTGTATCGCGACGTCATCACGCCGGCGCGCGTGGCTGACCTGCTGATCTTGCGACCAGACATGCCGCGCTCGCTGCTGTCTTGCATGACGCAGGTGGTCGGCAATCTCAAGCATGTGCAAAACGATATGTCGGCCGATACCGAACGCTTCGCCGGCAAGCTGCACGCCGACCTCAAGTTCAGCACGCTCGATGAAATTCTCGATGCCGGCCTGCACGATTACCTGACGCGCTTCTTCGAACGCATCTTCGAGCTCGGCAATCGCATCAGCCGCGATTTCCTAGTGCCCCTTAACACCTGACAGCCCACATGCTTTTGACCATCCGGCATGAAACTGTTTATCACTACACCGCAGCGCTGACCTATACCATTCAGCAGCTGCGGCTATGGCCGCGCGCGGAAGCGCAACAACGCACCCTGGCATGGCATATCAGCAGTTCCGGCAGCCGTCATCCGTTCACCGATGCATTCGGCAATCTGAGCCATATGCTGACCGTCACCAAACCGCATCATGAGGTACGCATCATTGCAGATGGAACTGTCGCCGTGGCGCCGCTGCAACAAGGACGGTTGCCGCAGGCGGGAGAATTCTCTCCGCTGGTATTTACCGTACCGACGCTGCTGACCCAGCCGACTCCAGCTGTCATGGATTTCGCGCATCGCCATCTGCAAGCCGGCGCCAATAGCAAACAGCTGCTGGACCTGGCGCAGGCGATCTGCGGCGCGGTCGCCTACCAGAGCGGCTCCACCGCCGTCACCACCAGCGCCGATGACGCCTTGACTTTGGGCCAGGGCGTTTGCCAGGACCACGCACATCTGTTCCTGGCCTGCTGCCATACGCTGGGTATGTCGGCACGCTATGTTTCCGGCTATATCGATCCCGGCAACAGCGACCATGCGGAAAGCCACGCCTGGGTCGATGTATGGGTAGAGGAAAGCGGATTTGCCGGCTGGATCAGCATCGACGTTACCCATGCCTGTTTTGCCAGCGATAATTATTGTCGATTGGCAATAGGCCGAGACTATGAGTCGGCCGCACCGGTGCGCGGCGTCCGCCGTGGTGGTGGCGAAGAGACAATGCGCGTGCGGGTCAATGTTTCCGCCATGCCATCAGAACAATGAAACGTCCGCCACACTGGCCCCAACTTGTCGCATAATTAACAACAGAATCACCGGCGCGCTCAGGAAACGGCTTCTGCTTCCTGTAGAATCTCCACTTTGTATTTTTCTCCAATATCATGACTTACTGCGTTGCTCTGCGCCTGGACTCCGGTCTGGTTTTCCTCTCTGACTCCCGCACCAATGCCGGGGTGGACCACGTCGCCACGGCGCGCAAGATGAGCGTGTACGAGAACCCGGGCGAGCGCCTGATGGTGTTCATGACCGCCGGAAATCTCTCCATTTCGCAATCGATCAAGCAAGTCATCGGCGAGCACGTGAATGCCGCCGGCAAGACCATCTGGACTGTGGCCACGATGTATGAGGCCGCGCAAATTGTCGGTGAAGCCGTGCGCATCATTTATGACCGCGAAGCTGCCAAGCTGGAAAAATTCGGCATCGATTTCAACGTCGGCATTATTTTCGGCGGCCAGATCAAGGGTGAAGGCTGCCGTTTGTTCCAAGTCTACGCAGCCGGAAATTTCATCGAATCGCTGAATGAAAATACCTATTTCCAGATCGGCGAAGCCAAGTACGGCAAGCCTATTCTTGACCGTGTCGTCAAGCCGTCTTCGACCTTGGACCAGGCAGCGAAATGTGCGCTGATTTCCATGGATTCCACCATGCGTTCGAACATCTCGGTCGGCTTGCCGCTGGACCTGCTGCTGTATGGCGTAGACACGCTAGCAGTGACGCGCTTCGTCACCATCGATGAAAAGAACCAGTACTTCCAGATGATCCACGAAAACTGGGGCAAGCAGCTGACCGCCGTGTTTAACGGTCTCGCCGATCCGGTCTGGAACGCCAATCCCGATACCGTCCCTAACGTGGTGCTGGCCAAGGGTTCGCACAACGAACCGCTGGTACAGGCACCGCCCGCAGCCAATGCAAATACCGCGCAGCCGGTGCCGCTGCAAACCCTTGCGCAGGGACCCGATAGCAAAGAACAGCACTAAGCCTGGACTCCGGTTTAATTTCCACATCCATGAGCGCAAACCAAACGTTGATACGCGTCGTCACCAGCGCAGATCTTGAGCGCTGCTACGAGATCGAATCGGTTTCGTACGAGGGCGATGAAGCCGCCACCAAGGAAAAAATCGCCACCCGGATCGCCACCTGGCCGCAAGGCTTTATCGTGCTTGAGGTGGGCGGCGTGGTGGCCGGATTCATCAACGGCGGCTCGGCTTTCGAGGTCGAAATGTCAAATGAGGAATTCAAGGAGTTGATCGGCCACGATCCGGACGGACCGCATGTGGTGATCATGTCGGTGGTGGTGCATCCGGATTTCCAGGGGCGCGGCATCGCCAGACAATTGATGAACGACTTCATCGCCCGCATGCGCGCCCTGCACAAGTCCAGCATCCACCTGATGTGCAAGGACCGCCATATTTCTCTCTACGAAAGCCTTGGCTTTATCTACATCAAGGCTTCAGAGTCGGATCATGGCGGCATGGCATGGCACGAAATGGCGATGCAGCTTCAGTAACATCTGCACTATCAGAAACAGTGTTCCGGCGCCGGGAATGTTTTGTCCTTCACCGCACGGACATACGCCAGTACGGCCGCGTCAATGCTGGTTTGACCCTCCATGAAATCTTTCACGAAGCGCGCTTTGTGGCCCGGAAAAACCCCCATCAGATCGTGCATCACCAACACCTGGCCTGAGCAATCCGGCCCGGCGCCGATGCCGATGGTCGGAATCGTCAACAACTCGCTGACTTCTTTGCCAAGCGCCGCGGGAATCGCTTCCAGCACCAGCAAGCTGGCTCCCGCTTCCTGCAAGGCCAGGGCGTCGGCTTTCAATTGCTCGGCCGCTGCGCTGGTTTTACCCTGCACTTTATAGCCGCCCATCTGATGCACCGATTGCGGCGTCAGGCCAAGATGGCCGCAGACCGGAATCGCTCGCTCTGTCAGGAAGCGCACGGTCGGTGCGAGCCAGGCGCCGCCTTCTATCTTGATCATCTGCGCACCCGCCTGGATCACCGGCACGGCGTTGGCAAAGGCGCTTTCCGGGGTGGCGTAAGCGCCGAACGGCAAGTCGGCCAGCACCAGCGCGGTGCGATTACCACGCGCAACGCTGGCCGTGTGATACACGATATCCTGGACTGTCACCGGCAAGGTCGAGCTGTGGCCCTGGCACACCATACCGAGCGAATCGCCGATCAGCAAGGTCTCGACGCCACAGCGGTCCATCAAGGCGGCAAAGCTGGCGTCGTAGCAGGTCAGCATGGTGATCTTCTCGCCTTTGTCACGCATCGCCTGCAATGCCGGAATCGTCACCGGTTTGCTGCGCGCTGCGGCGGGATCACTACCTTGTAAATAAGCTGCCATTGTCATTCTCCACGATTGAAAAATTCACGCCTGCCGCGCATGCCGTCGATACGCGCCAAGAGTAAGCTGAAATCAGCATCGCTGCCGGCCAGGTCCAGATGTTCATTGTTGACGATCAGCAACGGCGCATCGTCATAGTGATAAAAGAAGCGGCTATAGCCTTCGCACAAGCGCGCCAGATAGTCCTGCGAGATGGCGCTTTCCATCTCGATGCCACGCTTCCTGATGCGCTCGATCAAGGTCTCCGGCTCGGCTTGCAGGTAGATCACCAGATCCGGCGTCGCCGCCTGCGGCCGCAAATGCTCGTACATCTGCTGGTATAGCTTGAGTTCCTCATCGGCCAGGGTCAGGCTGGCGAAAATGGAATCCTTCGCCAACATGAAATCGGCGACCAGATGGCCGGGGTTGTCGAACATGTCGTTCTGGGCAGTCTCACGCAACTGGTTAATCCGCTGGAACAGGAAAAACATTTGCGTCGACAGCGCGTAGCGCCCGGCATCGCGATAAAATTTTTCCAGAAACGGATTTGCCTGCGGCTGTTCCAGCAAGACCCTGGCGCCCAAATGGGCGGCGATCTTGTTGACCAGCGTGGTCTTGCCGACGCCGATAGGACCTTCTACTACGATGTATTTATAGCTATCTAGATTCATGTTCCGCCATGAGAGCAGCTTGAGCAAAGATGACAGTGTGCCAGAAGCCGCCACACCCGGCAGGCAGCACTGGAAAACCCGGATTTATAGTTTGCGGATAAGCTGGTCCGCTACGCGCGGGGCAAACTGGTGTGCCGGGCCACGATTGGGAATGACGATGAAAGGGTCTATCTGCAAGAGTGGAATCAAGACGAAAGCACGTTGCGTCATACGCGGATGCGGCACAGTCAGAACCGCATCCTGGATGCTGGCCTGGCCATACAAAAGCATGTCCAGGTCTAGCGTGCGCGGCGCATTCGGATAAGGACGCTCGCGGCCGAAATCCTGTTCGATCTGTTGCAGCCCCTGCAGCAAGTCATGCGCAGCCAGACGTGTTTCGAGGCACGCCACGGCGTTGACGTAATCGTCGCCGCCGGCATCCAGCGGCGCAGTACAGAACAAGCTCGACTGGCTTTTCAGGCTAGTGTGCGGCAGCTTTCCGAGTTGCAGTATGGCGCGCTGCACTTGCGAGGCGGCGTCGCCAAGATTGGCGCCGATGCCGATGTAAGCCGTGACCAAAGAACCCGCCGGAGAAGCGCTTGCCGTCGATGTCATAAAACCACGTGCCTCAATCGTCGTTGCCGCGGCTAGCCGGATTCACCGGCTTAGCGCCGCTACGTGAACCGCGCCGGCGCGGGCGCTTCTTGGCAGGCGCAGCTTCCGCCGCGACTTTCGGCTTTTGCGCCAGCAACGCTTCGCGCTCGTCACCGTCGCCCTCCATGAAGGCAGTCCACCACTCGCCGATTTCGCTATCGATCTCGCCTGAGGCGCAACGCAGCAACAGGAAATCATAACCGGCGCGCAAGCGCAGATGCTCCAGCAACTTGTACGGCGCCTTGCCGACCCGGCGCTCGAAGCGCGGCTGCATGGCCCAGATATCGCGCATGTCGGAGGCGATCTTGCGCTGCAAAGCCAGCTTGTCGGTTTGCGCTTCCAGCACGTCGTCAGCGGCCAGATGCAACGCAGGAATCGGGAATTCGCCGGCGGCTTTGTAGGCGCTCCACTTTTCCAGCACCTGATGCCACAGCAGCGAAGCAAACAGAAAACCAGGAGAAACCGGCTTGCCCTGCTGCACGCGGACATCGGTATTGGCCAGCGCCAGCGTCACGAACTTCTCGCCCAGCGGCTGTTCCAGCACCACATCCAACAACGGCAGCAAACCGTGATGCAAGCCTTCCTGGCGCAATTGCTGCAGGCAAGCCAGCGCATGGCCGCTCATCAGCAATTTCAGCATTTCATCGAATACCCGCGCCGCAGGCACGTTATCGATCAGCGCCGCCATCACTGGGATCGGTGCGCGCGTAGCCGGATCGATCGTAAATTTGAGCTTGGCGGCGAAGCGCACGATACGCAGCATGCGCACCGGATCTTCGCGGTAGCGCGCTTCCGGCTCGCCGATGATGCGCAGGGTCTTGGCGCGGATATCGTCGGTGCCGCCGTGGTAATCCAGCACGCTTTCGGTAGCCGGATCGTAGTACATCGCATTGATGGTGAAATCGCGCCGCACCGCATCTTCATGCTGCTCGCCGAAGGTATTATCGCGCAGCACGCGGCCATGCTCGTCCTTGGGCGAACCGTCTGAGGAAGCGCCGCGGAAAGTAGTGACTTCGATCAGCTCCTGGCCGAACATCACATGCACGATCTGAAAACGTTTGCCGATGATGAAAGCGCGGCGGAACAGACGCTTGACCTGCTCCGGCGTGGCGTTGGTGGCGACATCGAAATCCTTCGGCTTCACCCCCAGCAGTAAATCACGCACCGCGCCGCCGACGATGAAAGCCTTGTAGCCGTTGTCTTGCAGCGTTTTGGTGACCCTGATCGCATTGGGCGAGACCAGTTGCGGATTGATGCCGTGCTGTTTCGGGCCGAGTATCAACGGTTGGGTGGGATCTTTTTTCTTTTTCCCAAGAATGGAGCGAATCAGCTTCTTGATCATTGCGCGTCGAATAAATTCAGGATGGGCCAGCCGTTGGCGATTGCGTGCTCTTTCAGGCGGGCGTTTGGATTGGTGGCGATGGGGTCGGTGACCAGCGCCATCAACGGCAGGTCGTTATGTGAATCGCTATAGAAATAACTGCGCGGGAAGCTGGCCAGATTCATGTCCATCGTCGCCAGCCAGGCGTGGGTATGCGTCACTTTGCCGGGACCGTAAGTCGGCGTATCCAGCAACTTGCCGGTGATTTCGCCGTCACCGGTGGTTTCCGGGTCCGAGGCGATCAGGAAATCAACGCCCAGCGCCTTGGCGATCGGTTCGGTGACGAAGCTGTTGGTGGCGGTTACGATCGCCACCAGATCGCCGGCGTCCTGGTGCTTTTGCAACAGCGCGCGGGCAGCCGGAGTAATCTGCGGCAGGATCACTTGCTGCATGAACTGTTCGTGCCAGGCATCGAGCTGCTTGCGCGGAAACTTGGACAAGGTGCCGAAAGCAAACTCCAGGTATTTGACCGGGTCCAGCGTCCCGGCCTGGTACTGGGCAAACCACTCGGCGTTGCTTTTTTCGAATGCGTCAGGGTCGACTGCGCCTATGCGCGCCAGGAACTGCCCCCACTCATAGTCGGAGTCGACAGGCAGCAGCGTATGGTCAAGGTCGAATAAAGCCAGGTTCATAATGGTTTGTTATCTTCGGATTCGAGTTGCAACAAGCTGCGCAATAAAGGCAGCGTTATAGGACGCTGAGTCTCCAGCGAAAAGCGGTCCAGTTCGTTCAGCATGGCTGTCAGGGACCGCATATCGCGGCGAAAATGCGTAATGAGGTAGGGTAACACGCCGCTCGACAGGTGCAGGCCGCGCACTTGCGCCGCATGGGTCAATGCAGCGATTTTTTCTTCATCGCTGAGGCCGTGCAATTGATAGATCAAACCCCAGCCGAGACGGGTGCGGAAATCTTCGCGCACGCTCAGCTCTGATGGCGGCAACTGTCCGCTGGTGACCAGCCAGCCGCCGTGTTCACGAATCTGGTTGAACAGGTTGAATGCTTCGATCTGGTCGCCGGCAGACAATTTATCGCAATCGTCGATCAGGTAGCCCGGCACTTCCGGCGCAAAGTTGAAGACATCGCCGTTATATTGACTGCCGCGGATCAGGCGTGCACCGGTGCTGCTGGCCAGGGCGTTCAACACGTGGCTTTTGCCGGCGCCGGCGCCGCCCCACAGATAAACAAAACGGTCGCCCGGCGCGGTGAGGGTTGTCGCGGTAGGCGCGACCAGACGCTGCAAGAACTGTAAGGCTTCTTGATTTTGCCCGACCACGAAAGTGGCCAGGGTCTGCGGTTCTTCCGCAGTTATGTCCAGCGTTAACTGCCTCATGCTCGTTTCTTCATCTTACAATGGGGGCTCGATCAACCTGCTGCGCGGGCCGATATCGGGGTCTGCGATGCTCACTGTACTAGCGTACAGCTGCGCTTCTCGCCCCCAATCTCGACCCGCTCGCTACGGTTGTCCGAGCCCCCTTTCAATTTATTTAATTTAATATTAATGTTGATAAAAACTGCTCTTGAGGTAATGCGCCTTTACATGCTTGACCACTACCGACATTACGGCTGAACACGGCAAGGCCAGCAATATGCCGACGAAACCGAACAGCTGGCCGAAGGCCATCAGGGCAAATATCACTACCAGCGGGTGCAAGCCTATGCGTTCGCCGACTAGGCGCGGAGTCAGGATGAAACTCTCCAGCACCTGGCCGATGCCATAGACGATGGCCACGGCGATCAAACCATGCAGGCCGTCGAATTGCAGCATCGCCGCAATCAGCGCCAGCACTAGCCCGAGGCCGAAACCGACATAAGGGATAAATACCAGCAAGCCGGTAATAATGCCAACCGGCAATGCTACGTCAAAACCGGCAATCGCCAGCCCGGTCGAATAATAAATCGCCAGAACCAACATTACCAGCAATTGACCACGCAAATATTGCGCCAGCAGGCTATCCACCTCTTGCGTCATGGCTCCGGTCTTGCCTTGCCAGCGGCGCGGCACCAGCTTGCCGACCCGCTCGACGATCGAATGCCAGTCCTGCAACAAATAGAACAGCACCACCGGCACTAGCAGGATAGTGGCCAACCAGCCCAGCACTGCCGTGCCGCCGACCTTGACCGAAGCCAGCACCGAGGCCCAGATCTCGTCACCGCTGGTCGATAGTTGTTTGGTCAGCATCTCTTTGATGCCGGTACCGTCCAGCCGCACATTGATGCCAAAGTCCTGCAGATGTGGACCGATAACGCCATCCAGCTTGGTCAGGAAGGTCGGAATCTGGTTTTGCAACAATGGCAATTCCTTGCGCAGAACAGGAACCACGATCAGGATCACCGCCAGGATCGCAAACACCAGCAGCAATATCACGATCAGCACCGCCAGCGCACGCGGGAAGGGGAATTTGCCGATACGCCGGCGCGAAAGCCAATCCACGCCTGGATTCAGAGCATAGGCCAGGATCGCGGAGGCGATGAAAGGCGTCAGGATCGGCCCCAAAGCCACCATCAACGCCACTAGCAGAAGACCGATCCCCACCCACAATGCGGTTTGTTTTTGTTCGTCAGTAAAAGAAAATGGCATGGAATCGAGAGTTTGGTTGATCGGTTTGATAAAATACCGCTTTTACCGCGCATTTGGCCTTATTTAACAGATGCGTGGCCGAATTCCTCTATTTTACCGCCTCTGCCGCCAATCACATCATGACTTCCACTTCAAACGTTTCGAACGTGCCCCTCTCTTACCGTGACGCCGGTGTCGATATCGACGCTGGCGACGCTCTGGTTGAGGCCATCAAGCCCTTCGCAAAGCGCACCATGCGTGAAGGCGTGATGGGCGGCATCGGCGGTTTCGGCGCCTTGTTCGAGATCAGCAAGAAGTTCAAGGAACCGGTCTTGGTGTCCGGCACCGACGGCGTCGGCACCAAGCTGAAGCTGGCTTTCCACCTGAAACGGCACGATACGGTCGGCATCGACCTGGTGGCGATGAGCGTCAACGATATCCTGGTGCAAGGCGCCGAGCCGCTGTTTTTCCTGGATTATTTCGCTTGCGGCAAGCTCGACGTACCTAGCGCCACCGACGTCATCAAGGGCATCGCCAAGGGTTGCGAACTGGCCGGTTGCGCGCTGATTGGCGGCGAAACCGCTGAAATGCCGAGCATGTATCCAGACGGCGAATACGATCTGGCCGGCTTCGCTGTCGGCGCGGTAGAAAAATCCAAGCTGATCGACGGCACCAAGATTACGCCCGGCGACGTGGTGCTGGGCCTCGCATCTTCCGGCGCCCACTCGAACGGCTATTCACTGGTACGCAAGATCATCGACGTCGCCCAACCT
This sequence comes from Collimonas arenae, assembly GCF_000786695.1. Taxonomy (NCBI): domain Bacteria; kingdom Pseudomonadati; phylum Pseudomonadota; class Betaproteobacteria; order Burkholderiales; family Oxalobacteraceae; genus Collimonas; species Collimonas arenae. Next base: position 4,932,698 of record NZ_CP009962.1, read on the forward strand.
GACCTGGATGCCGATTTCCATGGTCGCAAACTGGCCGACGTGCTGATGGAACCAACCCGGATCTACGTCAAGCCGCTGCTGGCGCTGATGGAAGCGATGGAAGTCAAAGGCATGGTGCACATCACCGGCGGCGGCCTGGTGGAAAATATCCCGCGCGTGCTTCAGGAACACCTGACGGCCGAACTGCGCAGCGATTCCTGGACCATGCCGCCGCTGTTCACCTGGCTGCAGCAGCACGGCAAGGTGGCCGATGCCGAAATGCACCGCGTATTCAACTGCGGTATCGGCATGACTGTGATCGTGGCCAAGGAAAACGCCGCTGCCGCAGTAGCGCAATTGACCGCCGCTGGCGAAACCGTCAACATCATCGGTGAAATCCGCGCCCGCGCCGAAGGCGAAGCGCAAACTATCGTGATCTAAGCAATCCTCCGGATTTGCTTAAAAAAAGACGGCCTGCTTGCGCGGCCGTCTTTTTTATTTCCGGCAGACCCGGAACACCTTAATCGTCGTAACGCTTCAGACTGGTTTCCATCCCCTTCTCCAGGTCAGACATGCAGCTGACGGTGACGCCCAGATCGCGCAGCAAACCATCCTGCACGCCGTACACCCAGCTATGGATGGTCAGCGGCTGGCCGCGTTCCCAGGCATCCTGGACGATCGTGGTGCGGCAGATATTGGCGACCTGCTCCATCGAATTCAACTCGCACAGGCGATCATGGCGCAATTGTTCCGGCAACGCTTCGCCGAGATAACGCTCATGCTTTTGCTGCACGTCTTCAACATGGCGCAGCCAATTATCCGCCAGGCCGACGCGGCGCTTGGTCAGCGCCGCATGGACACCGGAACAGCCATAGTGACCGACCACGAAAACGTGCTTGACCTTCAGCACGTCGACGGCAAATTGCAAGACCGATAAACAGTTCAGATCGCTATGCGCAACCACGTTGGCGATATTCCGATGCACGAACAGCTCACCTGGCAACAAGCCCAGCAATTCATTTGCCGGCACCCTGCTATCGGAACATCCAATCCAGAAATACTCGGGCGCCTGTTGTGACGCCAGCGTTTTGAAAAATGCCGGATCGCGGGCGGTGATTGCCGCCGCCCACTCACGGTTTCTCTGGAAAAGATCTTCTCGGGTCAGGGATTGCTTGTTGTTTGCTGTCATCGTTTTCTATTCTATAAAGTTCCATCTGCTTGGCATTTTTACAACGCCGCGCGACATCCTAGACCTTATTTTATAGAAACTTGGCTTTTCCCATCTGCTTTTATCCAATACCCGGTATGCCCATACGACAGCTCTATGCGGGCTGACCCAGCAACAAGGTTTTCAGCTTGCTGTCGGCCGGCTTGTCGCCGAGCCAGATTTTCAGCAAAGCATTATAGAAAACCTGATCGGGCAATGTCTCCGAAACCGGCTTGCCGTTGAAGTGGATTTGCGTACCGACGCCAGGAATCCAGTCGGTAGTCAGGACATCGCCCTTTTTCAATTCCGGAATCGAGGCAAACAGCTCGCCAAATTTCAGCAACTGATTGATGATCTTGGACTTGTCGGCTTTATCAACGTTGTTCTGGATGCCGGTCATGAAGGCGCGGCTAAAATCCTCGCTGCTGACATCCCGCAACATGACCAACTCGATGCGGCGCGGCCCGGGGGCAGCCAACACGTCCGGTACGGTGGTCTTTTTATCGGCAAGATACAAAGCCGCCGTATAGACCTTGAAAATGACTTTGTAGCGTATCCCCGCCCCGTTCAACTTCAGATCCTGATTGCCGACCTTGGCGGTTTCGTCGATCTTGACGCCTGCCAGATCTACGGCAAATGCCGCCTGCGCCAACATCAAGCCGGATAATAGTACGCAGGCATACGCCATCGCCCGCTTCAATTGAGCAATTACCATCGTGTCTCCTCCTATGGTTTGTATATAGATTTTGTATTGATCGCAAATAAAAGAACGATCGTTTTATTATTGCCATATACAGAATAGAGAGCCGCGCAAAATTATGCAATAGAGAATTTGTTAATGGGGCTGTACATACTGTCCCGGCTGCCTGCGGTCTAGCCATAAAAAAACGCCAGCCTTGCGGGCTGGCGTTTTTCGGGGGATCAGGAGTCAGAAAGCTAACTTAGAGGCTATTGCAAACACAGATGGCCAGGCACTCCGACGAAGACAGTACGAGTAGTACGGCTAGGAGAAGCAAAACGCCAAGTGTGTTTGCAACAGCCTCTTAATCAAGTTCACTCAAAAAACTCTTTCACCTTGTCTTTCCAGGACTTGCTCTGCGGGCTGTGTTTGGCGCCGCCTTCGCTAGTCAGTTGCTCGAACTCTTGCAGCAATTCCTTTTGGCGATCGCTCAGCTTGACCGGCGTTTCCACCACGACGTGACAGAACAGGTCGCCGGCATAGCCAGAGCGCACGCCCTTGATGCCCTTGCTGCGCAGACGGAAAGTCTTGCCTGACTGTGTGCCGTCGGGGATCGTGAAGGACGCCTTGCCGTTCAGCGTCGGCACTTCGATTTCACCGCCCAGAGCAGCCTTGGCAAACGAAATCGGCATTTCACAATGCAGGTCATCGCCTTCGCGCTGGAACACTGCATGCGGCTTGATGTGGATTTCCACATACAAATCACCGGTCGGGCCACCATTCATGCCTGGCTCGCCATTACCGGAAGAACGGATCCGCATGCCGTCATCGATACCGGACGGGATCTTCACTTCCAGCGTCTTGTTGCGCTTGATGCGACCAGCGCCGGCGCAAGATGGACATGGTTCAGGAATGATCTTGCCGCTGCCATGACATTTAGGGCAGGTTTGCTGGATGCTGAAAAAGCCTTGCTGCATGCGTACCTGACCGTGACCGCCGCAAGTCGGGCAGGTAATCGGTTCGGTACCCGGCTTAGCGCCGCTGCCGTGGCAAGGTTCGCACTCATCCCAGGACGGCACCCGGATGGTGGTATCGAAACCGTGCGCGGCCTGTTCCAGCGTAATTTCCAGGTTGTAGCGCAAATCAGCCCCGCGATACACTTGCGGACCGCCACCACGGCCGCCGCGGCCGCCGCCACCGCCGAAGATGTCGCCGAAGATGTCGCCAAACGCATCGGCAAAACCACCTGCACCGCCGCCACCACCGCCGCCCATGTTGGGATCGACGCCGGCGTGACCATAACGGTCATAGGCATCGCGCTTCTGCGGATCGGACAGCATCTCGTAGGCTTCTTTCGCCTCTTTGAATTTTTCTTCCGCACCTTTGCTATCCGGATTGCGATCCGGATGGTGCTTCATTGCGAGCTTGCGGTAAGCCTTCTTGATGTCATCATCAGTGGCGTTTTTCGCAACACCCAGTATTTCGTAAAAATCGCGCTTCGCCATCTTTTTGCACCCTATCGTTTAAGCGAAAACGCCGAACAGAGCATCCCAAGGATGGCATCTGCCCGGCGCGTCTTCGCGATGGCTTGTCAATTCAATCTGGCAGGCCATCGCTGACGAAGATCTTACTTGTCTTTCACTTCCTTGAAATCCGCGTCAACGACGTCGTCTTCCTTCGGCTTGGCTTCTGCACCAGCGCCAGCCGCGCCAGCTTCAGCGCCACCGGTTGCAGCTTGCTGCGCCTGCATGTCAGCGTACATCTTCTCGCCGAGCTTTTGCGCCGCAGTGGTCAAGGCTGCTGTCTTGTTGTCGATGGCGGCCTTGTCGCTGCCCTTCAACGCTTCTTCCAGCTCCTTGATCGCAGCTTCGATGCTCTCCTTCTCGCCGGCTTCCAGCTTGTCGCCGTATTCGGCCAGGGATTTCTTGGTCGAATGGACCAGTGCATCACCTTGGTTACGCGCTTCGGCTGCTTCTTTCAGGCGCTTGTCTTCTTCGGCATTCGCCTCGGCGTCGCGCACCATCTTCTGGATCTCTTCTTCCGTCAAGCCGGAGTTGGCCTTGATGGTGATCTTGTTTTCCTTGCCGGTTGCCTTGTCCTTGGCGCCAACGTGCAAGATGCCGTTCGCGTCGATGTCGAAGGTCACTTCGATCTGTGGTGTGCCACGCGATGCCGGCGGGATACCTTCCAGGTTGAATTCGCCCAGGCCCTTGTTGCCGGCAGCCATTTCACGCTCACCTTGGAAAACCTTGATGGTTACTGCCGGCTGGTTGTCGTCGGCAGTCGAGAACACTTGGCTGAACTTGGTCGGAATAGTGGTGTTCTTTTGAATCATCTTGGTCATCACGCCGCCCATGGTTTCGATACCCAGGGACAACGGTGTCACGTCCAGCAGCAGCAAGTCCTTGCGATCGCCCGACAAGACCGAACCCTGGATCGCTGCGCCAACCGCAACGGCTTCATCCGGATTCACGTCCTTGCGTGGATCCTTGCCAAAGAATTCCTTCACTTTTTCCTGCACCTTCGGCATACGAGTCATGCCGCCGACCAGAATGATGTCGTCGATGTCGGAAACCTTGACGCCGGCATCCTTGATTGCGATACGGCAAGGCTCGATGGTCTTGGCTATCAGCTCTTCCACCAGCGATTCCAGCTTGGCGCGGGTCATCTTCAGGTTCAGATGGACAGGAGCGCCGTTCGCCATGGCGATGTACGGCTCGTTGATTTCTGTCTGTTGCGAGGACGACAGTTCGATCTTGGCGCGCTCGGCCGATGCCTTGATGCGTTGCAGAGCAATCGCATCTTTCTTCAGGTCGATGCCGTTGATCTTCTTGAACTCGTCCAGGATGTAATCGATGATGCGTTGGTCGAAGTCTTCGCCGCCGAGGAAAGTGTCGCCGTTGGTGGACAGCACTTCAAATTGCTTTTCGCCATCGACATCGGCGATTTCAATGATGGAAACGTCGAAAGTACCGCCGCCCAGGTCATACACGGCGATCTTGCGATCGCCCTTTTCAGCCTTGTCCAGGCCGAAAGCCAGCGCAGCTGCGGTCGGCTCGTTGATGATGCGCTTGACGTCCAGACCGGCGATACGGCCAGCGTCCTTGGTCGCTTGGCGCTGCGCGTCGTTAAAGTAAGCCGGCACTGTGATCACGGCTTCGGTTACTTCTTCGCCAAGGTAGTCTTCGGCAGTCTTTTTCATCTTGCGCAAAACTTCTGCGGAAATTTGCGGAGGCGCCAGTTTTTGTTCGCGCACGCCAACCCATGCATCGCCGTTGTCGGCTTTGAGGATTTGGTAAGGCATCAGGGCGATGTCTTTTTGCACTTCTTTTTCGTCGAACTTGCGGCCGATCAGACGCTTGGTTGCGTAGAGCGTGTTCTTAGGATTGGTCACCGCCTGGCGCTTGGCAGGTGCGCCGACCAGGATTTCGCCGTCTTCTTGATAAGCGATGATGGATGGCGTAGTACGTGCGCCTTCCGAGTTTTCGATCACTTTTGGCTGACCGTTTTCAATCACTGAAACGCAAGAATTGGTGGTACCCAAGTCAATGCCGATAATTTTACCCATGGTGTATGTCCTTTACTGAATATCTGATGAATGTTTTGATGGTCTGAATATAGGGAGGGAAAGCGCGCTTTCAAGCGCTAAAGCTTCACTCTCGGCGTTTTTTTCTATTTTCCTTGCGCCACAACAACCAGCGCAGGCCGCAGAAGGCGGTCGGCGATGGTGTAGCCCTTTTGCAATACAGTTACCACGGTGTTGGCGTCCTGCTCGGCAGGCACGGTCGAAATTGCCTGGTGCTTCATCGGGTCCAGTTTGTCGCCAACCGCAGGCGAGATTTCCAGCAAACGATTTTTTTCGAAAGCGGACGACAGTTGTTTCAGCGTCATTTCCACGCCTTCCTTGATCGACTCCAGCGAAGGGGTTTCGATTTTCAAGGCCATTTCAAGGTTGTCCTTGACCGGCACCAACGCCTCGGCAAAGCCTTCGATGGCAAATTTATGCGCGCGGGCAATATCTTCCTGGGCCCGGCGGCGGATGTTTTCCGCTTCTGCCTTGGCGCGCAGGAAAGCATCTTGCATTTCCGCGATCTTGGCTTGAGCTTCCGACAGCTGGACTTCCAGCGTCGACTCGGGAATTACCGTTGCATCTTCAGCAACAAGATTCTTTTCAACCTGTGCCTGTTCGTTCTGATTTTCCATGTGTTCCATTCAAAAATCTCCAACAATCAATAACTTATTAACCTATAGCAGTCCAAATGAGGCTATGCCCTTACTTTTTCAAGGGTTAAAAATCTCTTCCGAAGGATAAAAAGCAGCATCCGCATTCAACGCAGGAGCCGGCAACAAATTGAAACAAAATTTACCAGAACTGGTTTGCTGCAACGCCACATGGGAGCTATTCTGAAAGCATGGTAGAAGCAAGAACGGGCTCCAAGAGAGCTTTCTGCCCACTAACAAAAAGGGGAATATCGTGAAACTGTCGTTAATTTCCGCATTTCTGGTGATCTACACTTTGCTTGCAGCTGGCATGATCAGCTATTCGCAATTGATCGCGCTGTACTAGATTTTGCGGTTGCTCCGGACTTGCCGGTGCTTGCAAAATAAGTAATTTTCTGTTTTTTATCCCTGCCCTTGGGCGCCCATTATAGTTGCGCCTAGCGGTAGCGGCGCATTCGTAGCTGAAATTTCTGCAGCAGACAAACCCTCTTACCGGCCCATTTATTGGTTCGCCCCAAGGCTCAGCGCTTGTTTTTTTGATATTTCCTCCTGCTGTTTCAACTCGTTCCGCTCTGCTTCGTCCAGATGCGTCGGCCAGCCGATCAACTGCTCCTCAACTATGGTCGCCATCGCCGAAATCCAACCTGGCGCCTGGTTCAGGCATGCGATGAAGTGAAATTCCTTGCCGCCTGCGTGCAAAAAATCCTGCTTGGCCTCGATAGCGATCTCTTCCAATGTCTCAAGGCAATCGCTGGTAAAGCCCGGACACATGACGTCGACCCGTCCAACGCCCTGTTTCGCCAGCTTTTGCAGCGTCGGCGCGGTATAGGGTTGCAGCCATTCAGCCTTGCCGAAACGCGACTGGAAGGTCAATTCATATTGTTCAGGCCCCAGTCCCAGTTGCTGCGCCAGCAAGCGCGCGGTTTTCTGGCATTCGCAGTGATAGGGATCTCCCAGCAGCAAAGTACGCTTCGGTACGCCATGGAAACTCATGATCAGCTTGTCCGGCGCGCCATGCATCGCCCAATAGGCCAATACCGATTCTTTCAGGGCCTGGATATAGGCTTCGTGATCATGGTAATGCTTGATGAAACGCAGTTCCGGCACATTGCGCACTTGCGCATAGTGAGCAAACACCGCGTCGTAGATCGATGCCGTGGTGGTCGCCGAATATTGGGGATAGGCAGGCAACACCAGGACCCGGTCGCAGCCGTCGGCTTTCAACTGCTCCAGCACTTCGCCTATCGCCGGGTTGCCATAGCGCATGGCGTAAGCCACCTGCACCTGATGCCCGCGCTGCCCCAGGTAGCCACGCAGCAGGGTGGCCTGCTTGCTCGTATGGACCTTCAGCGGCGAGCCGTCATTGGTCCAAATCGAGACGTATTTATGAGCCGATTTGCTCGAACGAAAAGGCAAGATGATGCAATGCAGGATCCACCACCAGATCGCCCGCGGGATTTCCACCACACGCGGATCGGACAGGAATTGCTTCAGATAGCGCCGCACGGCCTTGGTGGTAGGCGCATCCGGCGTACCCAGATTGACCAGCAGCACGGCTGTCTTGCCGGTCTTGCCATGGGCGAATGGTGGTTCTTTCAGAAATGCCATGCGTTGATATCCGGGAAAATAAAGACTGAATTAAAGCGCCAACAACTCGCGCGCATGCTTGCGCGTGGTGGCGGTGATTTCCAGGCCGCCCAGCATGCGGGCGATTTCTTCGATCCGATTCTTGGCATCAAGGCCATCGATCGCCGATACCGTCTTGTTGCCCTGACTTTGCTTGCTCACCTGGAAATGCTGGTTGGCCTGGCTGGCGACCTGCGGCAAGTGGGTGACGCACAGTACCTGGCGATCCTGGCCCAGACGTTTCAACAGGCGTCCCACGACTTCGGCTACCCCGCCGCCGATACCGCTATCGACTTCGTCGAAAATCAGGGTCGGGGTAGCGGTCGAGCTAGAGGTAATCACCGAAATCGCCAGCGCAATACGCGCCAGCTCGCCGCCGGAGGCCACTTTAGCCAATGGCCGCGGCGCCACGCCAGCATGGCCTGCCACTAAAAATTCCACTTGTTCGACGCCGTAGCTGGCCGGCTCGCAGGCATTCAACGCAACCGCAAAACGGCCGCCGCTCATGCTCAGGTCTTGCATGGCGGCGGTCACCGCCGCGCCCAGCGCCTGCGCCGCCTTGGCCCGTGCTTTCGACAGCTTCTGCGCCAGCGCCAGATACGCAGCTTTCAATTTTTCTTCTTGCGCGCGCATGGCGTCGAGGTCGCTGGCATTCGCCAGCTGGCGCAATTGCACCGACAGCGTCTCCAGCTCCTGCGGCAATTCGTCCGGCGCCAGGCGGAACTTGCGCCCGGCCGAATGGATCGCTTCCATCCGGTCTTCCACCTGATGCAGACGCGCCGGATCGAGCTCGACCCGACTCAGGTAATCATTGAGCGCATACACCGCTTCCTGCAACTGGATCCGGGCCGGCTCCAGCGCTTCCAGCACCGGTTTGAGGCTGCTGTCGACATCTACCAGCTTGCCGATTTTCTGGTTCAGCGCCGATAGCTGCGACAACATCGGCGGCGTATCGTTTGCATCGTTTTCGGAAATCACATTGAGCGCTTCCTGCGCGCCCTCGATCAGGCTGGCGGCATGCGACAAGCGGCTATGTTCGTTGGTAATTTCATCCCACTCTCCCGGCTTGACCGCCAGCTTTTCGAGCTCACCGACCTGCCATTCCAGCCGCTCGCGTTCCAGCAAGACATTCTTGGCATTGGTTTCAAACTCTTCGCGCTGACGCGCCAGCGAACGCCAGCTTTTGAAGGCGGCGGCCAGCGCCAGCAAGTCATCCGACAAGCCGGCTTGTCCGTCCAGCAAGAGCCGTTGCGCGTCGTTCTTCAGCAAGGACTGATGGGCGTGCTGGCCGTGGATGTCGACCAGCATTTCTCCCAGCTCACGCAGTTGCCCGGCAGTCGCCGCCACGCCGTTGATGAAGGCTTTTGAACGACCGGCATTGTCGATCACGCGCCGCATCAGAATCACACCGTCTTCGCTTGCGAATTCATTGCGCTCCAGCCAGCCTACCGCATCCGTATCGGCGCCGTCGGCCATGACGAATTCGGCGGTCACATCAGCCTTGGCCGCGCCTTCGCGCACCACGCTGGCGTCGCCACGACCTCCCAGCGCCAGCGCCAGTGCATCGATCAGGATCGATTTGCCGGCGCCGGTTTCGCCGGTGAATACGGTAAAGCCAGCGGCGAACTCAAGCTCGATGGCATCGACAATGACAAAATCGCGAATGGAAAGTGTGCGCAGCATGGAAGTCTGGGAATGGCTCAAAAATGGATGTCGAATAGTGCGGACCAGCCACCGGCAACGGTGGCCAAGTCGCAAGGAAAATACAGCAACAGCTTACATGACCAGTATCTTACTTCAGCTGCCCGTCGCGTGAGGGATACTCGTTCCAGTGCAGTTTTTGCCGCAAGGTATCGTAATAGCTCCAGCCGGCCGGATGCAGAAAGGTGATGGTGTGCTCGGAACGCCGGATCAGGATGCGGTCGCCGTGCTGCAGGCTGGCCAGCGTCTGCATGTCGAAATTGACGCTGAGGTCACGGCCATTGACGATCTCGATCACGATTTCACTGCTGTCCGGAATCACGATCGGCCGGTTCGACAGCGCATGCGGCGCAATCGGCACCAGCACCATGCCGCCCAGCGAGGGATGTAGCAAAGGCCCGCCTGCCGACAAGGCATAGGCGGTGGAACCGGTCGGCGTCGCCACGATCAGGCCGTCGGAACGCTGGTTATACATGAAACGGCCGTCGACCTCGACCATCAGCTCGGCCATGCCGGAGCCGGCGCCGCGCGCCACCACCACGTCATTAAACGCCAGCGCACTGAAAATTTCCTGGCCGTCGCGTACAACCGAACCTTGCAACAAGCTGCGCCGCTCCGAATCGACCTTCCCGTCCAGCATCTCACCCAGCACCGGTAACATGCGTTCCAGCGAAATATCGGTAATAAATCCCAACCGGCCCTGATTGATACCGATCAAAGGCACGTCATACGGCGCCAGCTGGCGTGCGATGCCCAGCATGGTTCCGTCGCCGCCGACGATAATTGCGGCGTCAGCCTGGCGACCAATCTGCTCAGGCGTCATCGCAGCGATCGGCAACGCGACATTCTGTGCGGTCTCCGTTTCCAGCACCACGTGATGGCCCCGGCCCTGCAGGAAATCGGCGATTTCCGTCAACGACTCAGAAATGCCGGCGGCAAAGTATTTGCCGACGATCGCAATGGTTTTCGGCATAGATTCCGGCAAGTTCGCTGGCGAACCCGCTTGAGAAGGTGAGGATGGTATTTTTTTAGGCCACATGCCGGCGATTAGACCATAATTTAGGCTTGCAATGAAGGATACGCCCAAGGCACTGATGAATAATTCAACACTCCTACCCAGCTCACCGCCAGTCAAGCACGCAGCCATCAAAGCGGTTCTGTTCGATCTCGACGATACGCTGTGGCCAATTGTGCCGGTGATCGCACGCGCCGAACAAGTGCTGTTTGAATGGCTGCAAGCCAACGCCAGTGCGGTCAGCCGCCAATTTACGATTGACAGCTTGCGCCAGCAGCGGCTGGAACTGGTCGCCACCAATCCGGTTTTCAAGTTCGACCTCTGGAAGCTACGCCACGCTGCACTGACCGAGGCGCTCAATCAGGTTGGCGAAGATCCGGCCAAGGCGGATGCGGCAATGGCGGTCTTTTCCGAGGCACGCCATGCCGTGACGCCGTTCAATGACGTCCGACCGGCATTGACCAGCTTGCAACAGCGGCTACCGCTGGGAACGGTATCGAACGGCTTTGCCGATCTTGGCAAAATTGGCCTGGCCAGCCATTTCCAGGCCTCGATCGCCGCCCATAGTTTCGGCAGCGCCAAGCCCGATCCGGCGATTTTTCACGCGGCCTGCGCCGCTCTCAATGTGGCGCCGCAAGAAACCTTGTATGTCGGCGACGATCCCTTGCTGGATGTGGTCGGCGCCCAGCAGGCCGGCTTGCAGGCGGTCTGGATCAATCGTTTTGAGCGCACGCTGCCGGCCGGGATCCAGCCGCAAGCCAGCTGCACCAGCTTGCATGAGCTGGAAACGTGGTTGGACGGCTATCGGACTTAGGTTGAGCGGCTGCAAGAACAAACTGCAGTTCGCTGAAAAAACAGTGTATAAGTGCGTCATAAGCCTCTGCCAAGTCAGCATAGCGTTTTGCACTTGGCGTGGCGCTCGCTAAAATAGACCTATATGCAACTAGATAATCGCGCTCAAACCCTGCTCAAAGCCCTGGTCGAACGGTATATTGCCGACGGCCAGCCGGTCGGCTCGCGGGCCTTGTCAAAAATCTCCGGGCTGGAACTGTCGCCGGCGACGATCCGCAACATCATGGCGGACCTGGAAGAAATGGGTTTTGTCGCCAGTCCCCATACCTCCGCCGGCCGGGTGCCGACGCCACGCGGCTACCGCATGTTTGTCGATACCCTGCTGACGGTCGAACCGATCGACGAAAGCGCACTGGAATCGAAAATGCAGACGCGCCTGCAACCCAACTCGCAACAAAAAATCATTACTAATGCGGCGCAAGTGTTGTCATCTTTATCGCACTTCGCAGGCGTGGTGCTGAGTCCGCGGCGCGAATCGATCTTCCAGCAGATCGAATTCCTGCGACTATCTGAAAAACGTATCCTGCTGGTGATCGTCAGCCCCAACGGCGATGTCCAGAACCGGCTGCTGCTGACGGATGTCGATTACAGCCCGGCCAAGCTGGTGCAGGCCGCCAACTACATCAACCAGCACTATGGCGGCCTCAGTCTTGACGATGTCCGCCTGCGCTTGCAGGGTGAACTGCGCAAGCTGCGCGACGACATGACCTGGCTGATGCAAGCCGCGGTAGAGGCCGGCAGCGACGCCATGAACGACAATAGCGACGAAGTAGTGATTTCGGGCGAACGCAATCTGCTCAGCGTGACCGACCTGTCATCCAACATGGATTCCTTGCGCAAGCTGTTCGACATGTTTGAACAAAAAACCGGCCTGATGCAATTGCTGGATATTTCCGGCAAGGCGACCGGCGTGCAGATTTTCATTGGCGGCGAATCGCAACTGGTGCCGATGGACGAAATGAGCGTGGTGACCGCGCCGTATGAAGTCAACGGCAAGATCGTCGGCACGCTGGGCGTGATCGGACCGACGCGCATGGCCTATGAGCGGGTGATTCCAATTGTGAATATCACCGCAAAATTACTGTCGAATGCGCTCAGCCAAAGCTGATCACAAGACCTAAGAGGCTGTTGCAAATACAGATGGCTAGGCGCACCGACGAAGACAGTACGAGCAGTACGGCCAGGAGGGTGTAGCATGGGTTTCAGACGACAATGTCGTCTGCCTGCGGAACTACCCGGGCTTGCAAGCCCGGGCGCGCCCTGCAAGGGCAACAACGCCAGGTGTGTTTGCAACAGCCTCTAAGAAAATTTTCTCGACATGCATCAGGACGAAGGATTGATCGAATATATCCGCGAACTGCTCGCGCCGCTCGGCGCGGTAAGCGTGCGCAAGATGTTCGGCGGCCATGGCATCTATTACGATGGTTTGATGATCTGCATCGTTATTGATGGCGGCCTTTTTCTCAAGACCGACGAAGAAACCCGGCCTGGATTCAAGGCCGCCGGCTGCGCGCCGTTCATTTACGAAAGTAAAGGGAAACGTGTCGAGATGAGTTACTGGTCCGCGCCCGAAGACGCGATGGACTCGCCTGCCGCGATGACGCCTTGGGCCCGGCTTGCTTATGCTGCCGCGGTACGCAAGGCCAATGCAAAACCCGTGCGCAAACCGCGAAAAAGCTGAAAAAGCTGAAAAAGCTGAAAAAGCTGGCAAATCAGGCTGTCAGCCTTGGCAGTCAAGCCTTCTTCTTGCGGCAATCCCGGCAATGGCCGTACAGCGCCAAGGCGTGATCTGCGATTTCGAAACCATGTTCCTTGGCGACGATCTTCTGGCGCTTTTCGATTTCTTCGTCGTAAAACTCTTCAACCAGACCGCAATCCAGGCAGACCAGATGGTCGTGATGCGAGCCTTCGTTGAGCTCAAAGACGGCTTTGCCAGTTTCAAAGTGATTGCGTTGCAACAGGCCCGCTTGCTCAAATTGCGTCAGCACGCGGTATACAGTTGCCAGACCGACATCAAGATTCTCACTGAGCAAGATCTTATAGACGTCTTCGGCGCTTAGATGACGCACCTCGCTATTCTGGAAGATTTCCAGGATTTTAAGGCGTGGCAATGTGGCTTTAAGGCCGCTGGCTTTTAGTTCGGATGGATTGTTCGGCATGTTTTGGTCACAAATGGATGATCTGCTTTATCATATAGCGTTTTAGCACAGTTGCTCAATCAATTGAGATCCTTATGCGAATGTTGCTCTCCCCTGTCCGTACCTCCGCTTTGACCGCTGCAGTTGTCATCATGACCGCCTTGGCCGGCTGCGCCTCAAAAAATCCATTGCTCGACAATTCCGCGGCAGCGACGCCTGCTGCCGGCAGCAACGCCACGGCCAACGCTGATACCAGCGGGGTTCAAACCATCAAGCATCGCCGTTTCCTGGGTATTTTTTCTCCATATCGCATCGATATACAACAGGGAAATTTTGTCTCCAAGGAAATGTTGGCGCAAGTTAAAGAAGGCATGACCCGCGAACAAGTACGCTTTGCGCTTGGCACGCCGCTCATCACCGATCTGTTCCATGAAGACCGCTGGGATTATGTGTTCCGCCTGCAAAAGGGCAACGGCGAAGTCACCACCAGCCGGGTCAGCGCATTTTTCAACGGAAATCTGCTAGCGCGCATCGATGGCGGCAACCTACCTACCGAAAACGACTATCTGGACCAGATTTCCGGCGGCGCTGCGGAAGCCAAAAAGAGCGTCAAGAATGTCGAAATTGCACCAACGGTGCCTAGCGCGCCTGCGCCTGCCAAAAACTAACGACAACTATTGGGATGAGAGCCGGTTGAATGCCGTGTTGCGGCATTCCGCTCTCCCCCGCAATTTGATGAAGATCCCTTCTTGAGATCGCCGAATTAAAAATGACTAAGATGAAAATAGCCGTTGCAGGCGCCTCGGGACGCATGGGCCGCATGCTGGTCGAAGCAATTCAAAACGCCGATGACGCCGTACTTGCCGGCGCGCTGGGCGTGCCGGATGCGCCGGAACTGGGCAGCGATGCCGCCGCCTTCCTGGGCAAGGCCGCCAATGTCCTGATTGAAGCCGATCTGGCCAAGGGCCTGGCGCAGGCGGATTACCTGATTGATTTCACGCGCCCTGAAGGTACGCTGAAGCATTTGGAATACTGCGCCGCCCACGGCATCAAAATGATTATCGGCACCACCGGTTTCGACGAAGCCGGAAAAGCAGCGATTGCTGAAGCGGCAAAAAAGACCGCCATCGTCTTCGCCCCCAATATGAGCGTCGGCGTCAATGTCACCATGAAGCTGCTGGAACTGGCTGCCAAAAGCTTTTCCCACGGTTACGACATCGAAATCATCGAAGCGCATCATCGGCACAAGGTCGACGCACCGTCCGGCACTGCGCTGAAAATGGGCGAAGTCATTGCTGAAGCGCAGGGGCGCAAGCTGGAAGATGTCGCCGTCTATGCCCGCGAAGGCATCACCGGCGAACGCGATCCGTCATCGATCGGCTTTGCCGCGATTCGCGGCGGTGACATCGTCGGCGACCATACGGTGCTGTTTGCCGGCATCGGCGAACGCATCGAGATCACCCACAAGTCGTCCAGCCGCGTCACCTATGTGCATGGCAGTCTGCGCGCCGCCCGCTTCCTGAACGACAAGAGCACAGGCCTGTATGACATGCAAGATGTGTTGGGCTTGCGCTGATTTGTAATAATAGTGTTGTGACGCCGCATGCCGACGTCACCTCGATTTAACTTCTCGGATCGACGCCATGGATCAATCTCTCGGACTAGCTCGCTACTGGGCCCAAACTGACGCCATCTCCCATTCGGTGGCCTATGTACTGGTGTTGATGTCGATCGTCAGCTGGTTTTATATCCTGTCAAAAACCTGGAGTTCATGGCGCATCCGCAGAAGCGCCGCAGCGCTGGATGATTTCTGGCAGGCGCCGACGCTGGAAGTGGCGATTGCCGGCATCAAGCCTTTCGATTCCGAAAACGTTTATTCGCCCCTGGCCATCCAGTCAGCCGACGCGGCATCAATCAAGCCGCCTGCGCCTGGTACGCCGGCTGCTTCACTAAATGCTGCGTCCGATCCGGGCGAACTGATCACCCGCACCTTGCGCCGTGAAATCAATCGTGTCTCCTCGCGCCTGGAAAGCGGCCTGACCTTGCTCGCGTCAGTAGGTTCGACCGCGCCTTTCGTCGGCCTGTTCGGTACGGTCTGGGGTATTTATCATGCGCTGGAGGCGGTTTCCTCCAGCGGCACTATCCAGATCGACAAAGTGGCAGGCCCGGTGGGTGAAGCGTTGATCATGACCGCACTCGGGCTGGTAGTAGCGATTCCTTCCGTGTTGGCGTATAACGCCTTTACCCGCGTCAATCGGATTACACTGGCGGAACTCGATGCGTTTGCGCATGACCTGCACGCTTATCTGACGACTGGTAGCCGGGTCGGCAAGTAACGGATTGTATCGATAACGTTCCGGAATACACATTCACTGATCAGAGAGCAAACCATGGCTTTTGGCGGCTTCAACGACAATCAGAACCAGGCCCCGATGGCGGATATCAATATCACGCCGATGGTCGACGTCATGCTGGTGTTGCTGGTTATTTTCATCATCACAGCGCCATTGTTCACCCACGCCATCAAGGTCGACCTGCCCAGCGCACAATCGGCGCCGGCACCGGAAAAACCGGAGACCATCTCGCTCTCTATCGACCGTAGCGGCAAGATGTTCTGGAATAACGACCCAGTGGCGGAAAACGAACTGGCAGACCATATCATCGCCGCTGCGCAGCGCCAGCCGCAGCCTGAACTGCAATTGCGCGCAGATAAAGATACCCGCTACGAAATTCTGGCGCAGGTGATGGCGCTGGCGCAAAATAACGGCCTGGCGAAGATCGGCTTTGTAACCGTGCCGGCAAAAACCGACGCTGCCAAGTAACCTCCCTCCTTCTTTTCTATACTGACATGGCCACCTGGCCATGTCGGTTTCTCCTTCAGTATTTGACTTTGTCCCGCATACGCTGCCTACGGCAGACTGCCCGGCATTCTGACATGTCGCTCCGACATCATTAATTCCCCCAAGAAATCTAATAATTTTCATCGGATAGCGCCAACTATCGTTTTTGCATGTAACATTCTATTTTGATTTGTATCGTAATATATCAACTAAGCACAATAATAAATGATGGCAATAAATAATTTCAATTTGGCAATTATTGTTGCGCGACCTAGCACCCCTTTCGATCGTCCAAACGTATGACACTGTCTTCTTACAATCACCTGCTCGAGTCGGTGCTCAATGGGCATCCGGGATTCATCAGCCTGCCATTTCTGCTGGCGCTGGCGATCGCCGAATGGGGTGTGTACCTGGTGCCGACCAGCCTGTTGGCCTTATGGATCAGCGGCAGCAGGGCGACCCGGATTATTTCTCTGAAAGCAGTTGTGACCATGGCTGCGACAGTATTGGCCAGCAAAATCGTGCCGCTGCTGTGGGCCGCCATACTACAGACAGTGGAAGATGGCTATCTTCCACCACCCCAAAATGAACATTACTTGTCGCCAAGCGTCACAATTGCCATCATCCTGGCCACCGGCCTGACCTTATGGACAGCACGCGCCATCAAGATCAAATGGGTTGGTATATTGCTGGTCGGGCTATCGCTTGCTGTCAGCTGGGCCAAAATCTTTCTCGGCATGCACTATCCGCTGGATATCTTCGGCGCCGGCTTGGTCTCGCTGGCAATCATGCTGGCCATGAACTCCAGATACGGCAAGACAGTCAGCCACGGCGCAGTCCGTTTCCTCAACGGCCGCCTGCAAAACCTGGCTTTGCTGTCGGAGGTGTCGCATCTGTTCAAAGGGCAACCGGCTAACCGCAGACAAAGCATTACTTTGTATACTTGCCTGCGTCACTCGCCGCGCGGCATGTCGTACTTCGCCAAGCAGTTGAAACTCAGCGTCCGTACGCTGGTTCACTACCAACAGACCCAGCGCTGGCTGGCGTACTGGAACGCGACCCCGATGCACGCCAAACTCGCGCAAGCCACGCCGCGACTCTTGCAAAAAATCTATCGTCCCTACCAGTCGTTGCGCCTGCGCAGCCAGGACCGGATGAACCTGCTGGTCAGCCACTACGACTTTATTTTCCGTCAAGGCCTTGACACCCTCATCCTGCGGGCGGCGCAATCCGCGCAGGTATTGGGGAGCTTCAACGGCAAATCCGGGGCAGTCTACGAAATCCGGCTGTCCGCGATCGCCACCCTGGACCGGGAAGGTGAATTGGCGCTGGATCTGTACAGCGACCAGCAGCGCCTGTTCTCGATTGCCTTCACGTTTAATGGCAGCGAACCGAATCCCGGCATCGGCATCGGTTGCCTGCAAGGGCCGCGCGGCAGCGACGCCCAGGAACGTGTGCGCCACGCCACGCGCGACATGTTCGGCATGCGGCCGAAGGGCCTGATGGTGCGTCTGGTCAGGGAAATCGGCCGAGCCTACGGTTGCAAGGAACTGGTTTTGGTGGGAAATCAAAATCGCGTGCTGTTCCATCAAATACGTACAGGCAAGGTTCTTGCCGATTATGATGATTTTTGGCAAGAAATTGGCGCGACCCGCCGCCCGGACGGCGAATACCAACTCTCCTGCGGCGACATTCCTGTTCCCGACCTGCTGGCGATCCCGTCCAGCAAGCGCTCGGAAGCCCGCAAGCGGATTGAACTGACCGAGCGCGCCGTACAGGCTGCATTGCACGGCTTTTCCGGCAGATTCAAGCAAGTCTGAAGCGTCCTCGGCAGGCTCCGGCTTTACCGCCTGACGTCAGCCATCGCGTGACTCCACGCGTCCTATACGCTAAAGCGGCATCCGAACCAGTATAATCATCGGTTCGGAGTCAAAGGCGCCGTGTTTCACACATGATGAAACGCAGCGCCGACCCAGCAAGTTCCCATTCCGATTCGCATCAAGAACAATCAAGATCGCCTCGCTGCTCCCGGCCGCCGTATGCATTTCCGCCGACAGCATGGTGCTTGTGCTGTTTGCGGTGCGCGCGGAATAACATTCACCTTTTTAGCTTCATTCCGTCATGCAAGAAAAATATAGCTCAACCGACGTCGAAAAATCCGCACAAGACTATTGGCAATCCATAGACGCCTACAAGGCCGTCGAACACGCCAAGGACAAGAACGGCCAGGATAAAAAGAAGTTCTACGCCTGCTCAATGCTGCCCTACCCTTCGGGCAAGCTGCACATGGGCCATGTGCGCAACTACACCATCAATGACGTGATGTACCGCTATCTGCGCATGAACGGCTATAACGTTCTGATGCCAATGGGCTGGGATGCGTTCGGCATGCCGGCGGAAAATGCCGCGATGGCGAACGGGGTGCCGCCGGCGCAGTGGACATACGCCAATATCGCCCACATGAAAAAGCAATTGCAGGCGATGGGCCTGGCGATCGACTGGTCACGCGAAATGACAGCCTGCACGCCAGAGTATTACAAGTGGAACCAGTGGATGTTCCTGAAAATGCTGGAGCAAGGCATCATCTACAAGAAGACCGGCACCGTGAACTGGGATCCGATCGACCAGACCGTGCTGGCCAACGAGCAAGTCGTTGACGGCCGCGGCTGGCGCTCGGGCGCGTTGATCGAAAAACGTGAAATCCCGATGTACTACGCCAAGATCACCGACTACGCAGAAGAATTGCTGGAGCACGTCGAGACGAAATTGCCGGGCTGGCCGGAACGTGTGCGCCTGATGCAAGCCAACTGGATCGGCAAGTCGACCGGCGTCAGATTCGCCTTCCCGCACAAGATCGAGGAAGACGGCAAGCTGATCCAGGATGGCAAGCTGTGGGTATTCACCACCCGTGCCGACACCATCAAAGGCGTCACTTTCTGCGCCGTGGCGCCGGAACATGCGCTGGCGACTTTCGCCGCCAAGACCAATCCTGAACTGGCTGAGTTCATCGCCGAATGCAAGAAAGGCAGCGTCATCGAAGCCGACATGGCGACGATGGAAAAGAAAGGCATGCCGACCGGCTTGTACGTGTCGCATCCGCTGACCGGCCAGCAAATTGAGGTATGGGTCGGCAACTACGTCTTGATCACCTACGGCGACGGCGCCGTGATGGGCGTGCCGGCGCACGATGAGCGCGATTTTGCGTTCGCGCAGAAATACGTGTTGCCGATTCGTCCGGTGATCGCTGTGGCGGGCAAGACCTACTCCGAGGAAAGCTGGCACGAATGGTATGGCGACAAGGAAAACGGCGTCTGCGTCGACTCCGGCAAGTATGACGGCCTCAACTATCAACAAGCTGTAGATGCAGTTGCCGCCGACCTGGCTGCGCACGGCCTGGGTGAAAAGAAAATCACCTACCGCCTGCGCGACTGGGGTATTTCCCGTCAGCGCTACTGGGGTACGCCGATCCCGATCATCCATTGCAGCGATTGCGGCGACGTGCCGGTACCGGAAAAAGACTTGCCTGTGATCTTGCCGGAAGACTGCGTACCGGACGGCAGCGGCAATCCGCTCAACAAGCACGAGAAATTCCTGCACGTCGACTGCCCGAAATGCGGCAAGCCGGCGCGCCGTGAAACCGACACCATGGACACTTTCGTCGATTCGTCCTGGTATTACATGCGCTATTGCTCGCCAAAGAGCAACGACGCCATGGTCGATTCGCGCAACGATTACTGGATGCCGATGGACCAGTACATCGGCGGCATCGAGCACGCGGTGCTGCATTTGCTGTATGCGCGCTTCTGGACCAAGGTCATGCGCGACTTCGGCCTGATCAAGTTCGACGAACCATTCACCAACTTGCTGACGCAAGGCATGGTGCTCAACGAAACCTATTTCCGGGAAGATGCCAGCGGCAAGAAGACTTGGCACAATCCGGAAGATGTCGACCTGACATTCGACGACAAGGGCCGGCCGTTGTCAGCCACCCTGAAATCGGATGGCGCACCGGTGGAAATCGGTGGCACTGAAAAGATGTCGAAGTCGAAAAACAATGGCATCGATCCGCAAGCACAGATCGACCAGTATGGCGCCGACACCGCGCGCCTGTTCACCATGTTTGCTTCGCCGCCGGAGCAAACCCTGGAATGGTCAGGCACTGGCGTCGAAGGCGCGAACCGCTTCCTGCGTCGGGTCTGGGCCTTCAGCTATGCGCGTGCAGAGGGCATCGTCCCAGGCGCAGCGCTTGATTTTTCCGGCCTGAACGATGCGCAAAAAACCTTGCGCCGCGAAGTCCACAAGATTCTTCAGCAAGCCGACCATGACTTGAAGCGCATCCAGTACAACACCGTAGTGTCGGCCTGCATGAAAATGCTCAATACGCTGGAAGCGGCAAAGCTCGACCAGTCGCCGGCCAGCAACGCCGTCCTGACTGAAGGCTTGTCGATTTTCCTGCGCGTACTGAATCCGGTTGCGCCGCACATCACCCATACCCTGTGGCAGGAACTCGGCTTTGCCGCAGTGCATGGCGATCTGCTCGACGCCAGCTGGCCGGAGGTCGACGCCAAGGCGCTGGAGCAGAGCGAGATCGAAATGATGATCCAGGTGAACGGCAAGCTGCGCGGCAGCATCACCGTCGCCAAGGATGCCGACAAAACCAGCATCGAAGCTGCGGCTCTGGCCAATGAGAATGTGCAGAAATATCTCGAAGGCGCACCCAAGAAAATCATCGTGGTGCCTGGAAAGCTGGTCAATATTGTCGCTTAGGCGATTGCAGGTCTTGCGGCCGGATCTTCGGGTCCGGCCCCGAATCTTGAAACAAGGAATACCCGAATGTTGAATAGTGTGCCTCTCAAAATGCCTGTCAATTCCCGCAACTGGCTGCGTTGGCCTGTGATGTTGGCCATGAGCGCGCTGCTGTGCGCCTGCGGCTTTCATCTGCGCGGCTCGGCCAATTTGCCATTCAAGTCGATCTACATGACTTTTGCCCCTACCTCGCCACTGGGCATCGAACTGAAGCGCAATATCGTCGCCAGCGGCAACACCGCAG
Source organism: Collimonas arenae (assembly GCF_000786695.1). Taxonomy (NCBI): domain Bacteria; kingdom Pseudomonadati; phylum Pseudomonadota; class Betaproteobacteria; order Burkholderiales; family Oxalobacteraceae; genus Collimonas; species Collimonas arenae. The sequence continues at coordinate 4,954,006 of NZ_CP009962.1, forward strand.
TGCTGCCGAAAGAAGATGGCGCGGAAGCCACCCTGCAAGTGCTGAGCGAGACGCGCGAAAAGGTCATCCTGACGCTCAACAGCTCAGGCCGTCCAAGCGAGTACATGTTGTACTACCGCCTGACTTTCCGCGTGATCGACGCGCAAAAGAAGGAATTGCTGGCGCCGACGCTTATCACGCTGAAACGCGATATCAGCTATAACTCGTCGCAAGAATTGTCCAAGGATGCGGAGGAAGTATTGCTGTATCGCGACATGCAGTCCGACATGGTGCAACAGATCCTGCGTCGCTTGACCGCAATCAAGACCGCTCAGCCAACGCAACCGGCTCAGCAGTTGGAACCCGCCGTGCCGGCTTCGGACCAGGTTACTGCTCCAATTGCCGTCCCAGCTAAATAAACAGGTAAAAGGTAAGTCAATGCAATTGCGGTTTGACGCACTCGACGGCCACTTGGGGAAGACCCTGGCTCCCTTGTATGTGATCACCAGCGACGAGCATCTGCTGGCGCTGGAGGCATCCGACAAGATCCGGAAAAGTGCGCGCAGCAACGGTTGTACCGAGCGCGATGTGCTGGTGGTCGACCGCAGTTTCAAGTGGGGGGAGTTGCTGGCTGCCAACCAGTCGCAATCCTTGTTCGGCGATAAAAAACTGATCGAATTACGGATCCCGGGCGGCAAACCGGGCAAGGATGGCGGTCAGGCCTTGCAAAACTATACCGCCACGCTGAACCCGGATAACGTCACGATTATCAGTTTGCCCAAGCTGGACTGGGCGACGCAGAAGGCGGCCTGGGTCGCCAGCTTGCAACAGACTGCCGTATATATTGATATTCCGCTGGTGGAACGGGCGCAGTTGCCAAACTGGATCGGCGTCCGCCTGGCAGCACAGCAGCAAAGTGCAGACCGGCAGTCGCTGGATTTCATCGCTGACCGGGTCGAAGGCAACCTGCTGGCGGCACATCAGGAAATCCAGAAACTGGCGTTGCTGCATCCCCCCGGAAAACTGAGTTTCGAGCAGTGCCACGATGCGGTCCTCAACGTCGCGCGCTATGATGTATTCAAGCTCAATGAGGCCATGCTGGTGGGCGATACCGCGCGTCTGGTGCGCATGATGGACGGTTTGAAAGGCGAAGGCGAAGCCCTGCCGCTGGTACTGTGGGCGGTTTCCGAAGAAATTCGCACCTTGCTGAAATTAAAATCGGCCGCCGCCCAGGGACGCCCTGTTCCCGCATTGCTAAAGGAATACCGTATCTGGGGGCCGCGAGAACGATTGATGGAGCCGGCGCTGCGGCGTTTGAGCCTGGCGACGCTGGAAGCGGCGTTGAAAGACGCGGCGCAGGTCGACAAGATGGTCAAGGGCTTGCGCGCCAAAGCCTTCGCTGGCGACCCTTGGGATGCGTTGCTGCAACTGGCTTTGAGAGTTGCCCAAAACAGCTGAACCAGATGTGTGAAGTGTGAATTGCAAAGAAACCAACAGGACTTACGCAAAATCATCCTGGCAAGACGCATCGACGAAGACAGTACGAATGTACGGCTAGGAGATGCAACGCGGTCAGAGTGGTTTTGCGTAAGTCCTGACCAAAAAACATCCGCATAGACAAGAGCATATGAGCATCCAATCAAGCATCCAGCAGTACATGACCGAAGTCGGACAGCGTGCCCGCGGCGCATCGCGCGCCATGGCCCGTGCCGACACTGCTGTCAAAAACCGCGCGCTGACCTTGATCGCCGCCGCCATCCGGCGCGACGCCGATTTGTTGCGCGCAGCCAATCAAGCTGATCTGGCTGCCGCACGTGCCAATGGCCTGGCGCCGGCCATGCTGGACCGCCTGACGTTGTCGGACCAGGCGATCGCCACCATGATCGCGGGACTTGAACAGATTGTTTCTCTGCCCGACCCTATCGGCGAAATCTCGAATATGAAATACCGGCCGACCGGCATCCAGGTCGGCCAGATGCGAGTCCCCCTGGGCGTCATCGGTATCATCTACGAAGCACGTCCGAACGTCACGGTAGACGCTGCGGGTCTCTGCATCAAAAGCGGCAACGCCACGATTTTGCGCGGCGGCTCGGAAGCACATCATTGCAATCAGGCGCTGGCCAAACTGGTGCAGGAAGGCCTGGCCGGCGCCGGTTTACCGCAAGATGCAGTGCAAGTAGTCGACACCACCGACCGCGCCGCCGTCGGCGCCCTGATCACCATGCCGCAATATGTCGACGTCATCGTACCGCGCGGCGGCAAAGGCCTGATCGCACGTCTGATCGAAGAAGCCACTGTGCCGATGATCAAGCACCTGGACGGCATCTGCCACGTCTACATCGACGACCAGGCGGATCTGGAAAAAGCGGTCAAGATTGCCTTCAACGCCAAATGCCATCGCTACGGCACTTGCAACACCATGGAAACCTTGCTGGTAGCGCGCGCCATCGCTCCACAAGTGCTGCCGCAACTGGCCGAATTGTATCAGGGCAAGCAAGTCGAACTGCGCGCCGACGCTGAGGCGCAGGCCATCCTGCAAGGCTACCCGCACCTTAGCGCGGCCACTGACGAAGACTGGCGCACCGAATATCTGGCGGCGATCCTGGCGATCAAGATCGTCGCCGACGTCGATGAGGCGATGGCGCATATCAATACTTACTCATCGCAGCACACCGACAGCATCGTCACCGAAAACCATTCACGCGCAATGCGTTTCTTGCGCGAAGTCGATTCCGCATCGGTGATGATCAATGCCTCAACCCGCTTTGCCGATGGCTTCGAATTTGGCCTCGGCGCTGAAATCGGCATTTCCAACGACAAGCTGCATGCGCGCGGACCGGTCGGACTGGACGGTCTGACATCGCTCAAATATGTCGTGTTTGGACACGGAGAAGTACGCGAGTAACTTTTACACATGTCCACGAAAAACAGGAAAGGCATGAAATAGGAGCAAGGATTTTCGTGCCTTTCCTGTTTTTCGTGGATAGTATTGATCATCAACGCTAACAAGGAAATTCGCCCATGCTCTGGATAAAATCGTTGCACATCGTCTTCATCGCTTCCTGGTTTGCCGGCCTGTTCTACCTACCGCGTATCCTGGTCAACCTGGCGCAGGAAACCAACCCGGCCGCCACGCAACGACTACTGTTGATGGCGCGCAAGCTGTATCGCTTTACGACGATGTTGGCGCTGCCGGCGATTTTATTCGGTGCCTGGATGTGGCTAGGCTACGGTATCGGCAAAGTCGGCCCTGGCAATGGCTGGATGCATGCCAAGCTGTTTTTGGTGGTGCTGGTAATCGGCTACCACCATGCATGCGGCAGCCTGCTGAAGAAATTCGAAAAGGGTGTCAATACCCGCAGCCATACCTGGTTTCGCTATTTCAATGAAATCCCGGTGATCCTGCTGCTGGCCATTGTGATCCTGGTCGTTGTCAAACCGTTCTAACCTTACACAGGCCCTAATCATGAGCAAGCTTTGTGAATATTATTTCGCGCCGCATTCGCCTTTCGCCTATCTGGGTCACGCCCGCCTGGTAGCGCTTGCCAAGCAGTACAATGTCAAAATAGTATTGAAGCCCTGCGACCTGTCCAAGGTCTTCAACACCTCCGGCGGCTTGCCGCTGGCCAAGCGCGCCCCTCAACGGCAAGCCTACAGGCTGGAAGAACTACGGCGCTGGAGCGAATATCTGCAAGTACCACTGAATCTGCAGCCGACGTTCTTCCCGGTACAAAGCGATAACGCAGCAAAGCTCATCATCGCAGCACAACTGGCGCACGGTACAGAAGCCGCCCTGGCGCTAACCGGCGCTATAATGCGGGCTGTCTGGGCCGAACAGCGCAATATCGCCGATGACGCCACACTGGTTGCGATCGCCGCGGATCTAGGCCATGACGGAAAAACCTTACTGAAATCTGCCGAAACCGCCAGCGTCCAGAGCGAATTCGATCGCTTCACCGAGGAGGCGATTTCCGCCAACATCTTCGGCGCCCCTTGGTACGTCGTCGACGGCGAGGCATTCTGGGGCCAAGACCGGCTGGATTTCGTCGAACGCGCGTTCGCCAAATAATTTCTTGATTAAGAGGCTGTTGCAAACACAGATGGCCAGGCGCTCCGACGAAGACAGTACGATTAGTGCGACTAGGAGGGTGTAGCAGGGATTTCAGACGACATTGTCGTCTGCCTGCGGAACGGCCCGGGCTTGCAAGCCTGGACGCGCCCTGCAAGGGCAACAACGCCAGATGTATTTGCAATAGCCTCTAAATAACTAAGGGAGACTCGAAAACCTAGAGAGTCTCCCACTTTCACCTCTACGGATAAAGGGTTCCCCATCATGTCGCATCAATCAACAGAGAAACACTCCTATTTTTGCCCCTGCCCGCGCGGGCTGGAAGGCGCATTAGCCGAAGAACTGAATGAGATTGCTCAGCTCGGCTCCCCTGCGGTGACCCTCAAGGTGCATACCCAGGTTCCTGGCGGCGTTCATTGCTCCGGCTTGCTGAGCGATGCCTGGCGCGTCAACCTGCACTCGCGGATTGCCAGCCGGGTGCTGCTGCGCCTGACGCACGGCGCTTATAAGAATGAAAACGATATTTACGACATGACGCTGGAACAGGAGTGGGAAAGCTGGTTTCCGGTCAGCCACACTATCCGGGTCGATGTCACTGCGGTGAAATCGCCGTTGCGCAGCCTGCAATTCACTACGCTCAAGATCAAGGACGGCATCTGCGACCGTTTCCGCGATCTGTGCAATGAACGGCCTTCGGTAGACACCGGCACACCGGACATGCGCATCGTCGGCTTTCTCGATGCCCATAATTTCACGTTATATCTCGACACCTCCGGCGAAGCCCTGTTCAAGCGCGGCTGGCGCGCCGAGACCGGCGATGCGCCGCTGCGTGAAAACCTGGCGGCAGGCCTGTTGCGCACTTCGGGCTGGAAGCCAGGTACAGTCCTGTTCGACCCGATGTGCGGTTCCGGCACTATTCTGATTGAGGCGGCCCAGATCCTGGCTGGCATCCCGGCTGGCGCCCGGCGTCATTTTGCATTTGAAAAATTCAACGATTTCGAGAGCGCAAAATGGCTGGCCATCAAAGGCAGCTTCAAACCGAATCCTTTGCCGACGACGCCGACCATTTTCGGCAGCGACATCTCAGGCGACATGGTGCAGATTGCCGCAAACAACCTGCGCAATGCAGGCATTCTCTTCGAGGTGCCGATCAAACAGATCGAAGCGCAGGAAGTCAAACCTCCTAGCGATGTGGAGAGTGGCATCATGTTGACCAATCCACCGTATGGCGAACGGATTGGCGTGCGCGGCGACAGCACCCTGAGCAGCGATGACTTGCTGACCGCCTTCTTCACTGCCTTCAGCACCACGTTGAAACAACGCTTCGCCGGCTGGAGCATCTTCCTGTTCTCGGCCGACCTCGGGTTGCCAAAGCTGCTGCGCCTGAAAGAGGCGCGCAAGACGCCGTTCTTCAACGGCGCCCTGGAATGCCGTTTGTTCCGCTTCGATATGGTGGCCGGCTTCAACCGTCGCGAGGCAGCCAAGCCCAAGGCCGAATGACAATCTGGCCTGATTAGCAATCCTCTCTTGAAACAAGCGCATTCTTTGCGCTTGTTTTGCATCCGGCCCCCTCCCTCACAATTTCCCTGCTGCAATCAAAAAGACCCTGCAACGTTTACTTTATCGTACAGCGTACCTTCCTGTCCCCACGTGCCTCCGCGGCAGTTGCCCATCCGCGTATCCTTAGCATTGCCCTGACGCATCATCGCCAGCCCAAGTGCTATTGCCAGCAAAACATGATTCTGTAACACCTCGGCACGATGCGCTAAAAGCGCTTGCATTCCCCGTCCAAGTAGCGAATAATACAAATACGAATTGTTCGCATTTACGAAAAGGACTGTTATGAGCCACTCGATACGACGCGAAGTACAGCTTGAGAAAGCCCCGGTATCCAGCATCACGAAGTCAGTTGCATCTGCGGTCACACGTATTAAAAGCCAGGATCTGTTCAAGCAAATGCGTGAGCTTGAAATCGATCATGGCGGCAGAATTTATAAACTCAGGCTAACCCAGCTGAACAAGTTGATCCTGACAGCTTAAGCACGTATCGCAAAAGCAGTTTTCATTCGCCAGAACTTGTGAAGCCCGCCTGCAACAAACGGAAGCCAGCCAGCGAGTCACACTAGGTAGGAGTACTTGATGGTCTCGGAGAAAATCAATCCGGCTTTCGTAGAGCCCAACAGCGCACCGGCGCAACCGGAACTGCTGGTCTCGGCGGTACTGCACCTGATGTCGCATTACACCGTAAACAGCCAGGAAGCCAGCGGTTGCGTCAAGCTGGCTTCGGTGATCGAGCGGCATTTGAAGGCGCTGGCCGATTTGCCCAATCTGGCGCCGGTGTTACGCGCCACCTGCTTGCAGTTGTCAGAACAGTGGGGCACTGTGGTAGAGAGCACCATGCCGCCGCCGGAAAAATACAATCTGTTCAGCAGATTGGTTACCGGTAATCGAGCATGTTAGAGAAGTTTCAATAAACCATAAGGCCGCAATAGCATCTTTGTCGGCCAACTTTTATTTTTAATCTGCCTTCCACTATGGCAGTAAGGTCCAAAATGATCGTTTGTGTATGTAACAACGTCTCTGATAGAAAAATCCGACAGGCTGTCGATTCAGGCATGACATCCATGTCTGAATTGCGCGAGAACCTGGGGATTGCCACCTGCTGCGGCAAGTGCCATTCCTGTGCAAAAAGCGTATTGCGCGAGTGCCTTGATAACAAGGCGCCTGCAGCCCTTCGTCACGTTCATGCAATGGTGTTTCAACAAAATATACAAGCCGCTTAGTGCCGGATGGAATGAGCGCAACCATGTCGTCAGTAGCAATCAGTTATCCTGCGCTTGCATGGAAAAAGATCAAACGCATCGGCCCGCTGGGAACGATCCTGTTGCTTCATGTCGCCTTCTTCTGGGCGCTGGAAAGTGGTTTGATTCATCAGGCTGCACAAGCCATGCCGAAGGAAATTTTCGCCAGTTTCATCACTCCGGAAAAAGCGCCTGAACCACTGCCGCCCGTTCCGCAGCCGGTAGCGCCGAAAACCGTAGCCATCGTCAAAAAGAGCATTACGCCTCCGCGCCCCACGCCCGTCATCAACAACACACCGTCGGAAACCGCAATTTCAGTACCGACACCATCACCCCAACCGCAGCAACATGAAGAAGCACCTGCCGCGCCAGCCCCTGTTCCGGCTCCCGTTGCAGCGCCGGCACAGCCACGCACGATTACCTCCGGCGTCGAATATATCCAGCCGCCCGATGTGAAATATCCAGCGATTTCCAAGCGCATGGGCGAAGAAGGCAAGTCGGTCATCCGTGTCCTGATCAATGAAAAAGGACATGCGGAGCGGGTCGAAGTGCAAAAATCATCTGGTTCGACCCGTCTCGACGATGCTGCCAAACAAGCCGTCATGCGCGCCTTGTTCAAACCATACACGGAAGATGGCAAGGCGCTGCCGGTATTTGCCATCGTGCCAATCAATTTTCAGTTATCCAATTAATCAAAGGTGCAGCCAGGCTTAGCCAAGCCGAGCGCCAATGTAGCCGCACTCACATTACAGTTACAAGGGGAAGTCATCATGGAAGCAAGTCCATACGGATTAGAGGCGCTCTGGGGCCAGGGCGATTTCGTTATCAAAAGCGTCGCAGTGCTATTAGTCGCAATGTCGATCGCGTCGTGGTACGTGATCTTGACCAAGGCATTGCAAATCCTGCGCTTCCAGCGCGCAGCGCATGCCGCCGGACACCAATTCTGGGATACCACCAGCCTGCCGGAAGGAATTGCCACGCTGGGTAGCGAAAACCCGTTTGCCGAAGTCGCGCAGGCAGGCGTTTCCTCAATGCGCCACCATGCTGCGCACAAAGGTCATCTGCACGACCAATTATCGGTCAGCGACTGGGTCACGCTGTCTTTGCGGCAGGCAATCGACGAGGTCTCAGGCAAGCTGCAGGCAGGCATGGCGGTACTGGCTTCCGTCGGTTCAACTGCACCTTTCGTGGGCTTGTTTGGCACCGTGTGGGGCATTTATCACGCATTGGTGTCGATCGGCACATCCGGCCAAGCCAGCATCGACAAGGTCGCCGGCCCGGTCGGCGAAGCGCTGATCATGACTGCACTCGGCCTGGCGGTGGCGATTCCTGCCACCTTCGGCTATAACGCCCTGGTGCGTGGCAATAAGACCATTATCGCCAAATTGAATAAATTCGGCTTCGACCTGCACGCTCTGTTTGTGACAGGTTCCCGCTCCAGCAATAATGAAGCGGACAGCGCAAGCGGTGCCGGCGGTTCAGGCAATGGCGCCAAACTGGTCGCCGTGAAAGGTGCATGATGGGTATGGGCTCCCTGTCCGATTCGGACGACGATTTCAATCCGGAAATCAATACCACACCGCTGGTGGACGTGATGTTGGTGCTGCTGATTATCTTCATCATGACCATTCCGGTGATGAACCATGCGGTCAAGATCGATCTGCCGCGTGCAACCAATCAGCCTGACCAGACCAAGCCGGAAAACATCAACCTGGCGATCGACGCCGACGGCAAACTGTTCTGGAACGAAGAGGCGATAGACCACAACGAACTGACCTCGCGGATCGCGACAGCAGCGCAAAAGCAGCCGCAACCGGAGTTGCATTTACGGGCGGCACGTACCGTGCAATATGAAAAGGTAGCTCAAGTGATGGCTGCAGCGCAGTCGGGTGGCCTGGGGAAAATCGGTTTCGTTACTGAACCTGACGCCAAGTAAGACTAGTCGCCGACATCCTCCAGGGCCTGTGCATCTTTCATGCACGGGCCCTATTCATTTCTGGCGACGATAAACTCGCACTATCTTGAGCTCACCTGGGTACTTTACCGATGCACAAATCACAATGAAAATGATTCGCGCTATCTAATGATGAAAAAGCTTTTTGCTTGCGCTATCATGGCTGCGATTTCGGTTGAACTTCGGTTATACGACGCTCCGATCATGTGAGAAGCCGGCATAAATACTGAGTTACCGTACTTTATCGCCGCCCCACTCTGCCCCAACACCATAGCGAGGTCCCCCATGCAAGGCGAAAAACAAATCATCACGCTGCTCAATGCGCAGCTCACCAACGAACTGACAGCGATCAACCAGTACTTCCTGCATGCCCGCATGTACAAGCATTGGGGCCTGGAAAAACTCGGCAAGAAGGAATACGAAGAGTCGATCGGTGAAATGAAACACGCCGACAAGCTGATTGACCGTATCCTGATGCTCAACGGATTGCCGAACCTGCAAGCATTGCACAAGCTGATGATCGGCGAATCGACGCCGGAAATGCTGGAATGCGACCTGAAACTGGAGCAAGGCGCGCAGAAAACCGTCAAGGAAGGTATCGCCGCTTGCGAAAAAGCCGGAGACTACGTGTCGCGTGAATTGTTCGTGGAAATTCTCGAAGATACCGAAGAGCATATCGACTGGCTGGAAACACAGCTCGATCTGATCGACAAAGTCGGCCTGCAAAACTTCCTGCAAAGCCAGATGGAAGCCTGATTGGCGATCTGAACCGACACCAGTCACAAATACAAAGCGGCTCCCGACATCACGTCGGGAGCCGCTTTTTTTCGTCCTTACTGCTCCGAAGCCAGTAAGCGGCGCATAGCGGAGTCGGGGCTCACTTGCGGCCCGGTCACCTCGACCAGTTTTCTCTTGCTGGTCTGGCCGTGAGTGATGATTACCTTGCTGCGCGACACGTCGAGCATCTCTGCCAGGAAGCGAATCAGGGCTTCGTTCGCCTTGCCTTCGATGGGTTGCGCCTGCAGACGCACCTTGAGGACGCCTTCAAGCGGACCGATTACCTGACTTTTCCTCGCATTCGGCGTAATCTGCAGCGCCAGGCGAACACCACCGTCTATCGCAGAGCACCAGGACGCACCCGGGGCTGCAAGCGCGCCAGTGACCTCCTGACGACTCATGCAACCATCGTGATCAGATAAATCACCAGCTGATGTACTACGCGCAAAAGTATCAGGGCCGCCAGCGGCGACAGGTCGACATTACCGATCAGCGGGATGATCCTGCGCAGAGGCCGCAACAACGGCTCGTTGAGAGCCCGCACGAAGGGAGCCAGAGGAGCATTCGGATTAACCCAGCTAAAAATCGCTTCAATGATCAGCAATGCGATCAGCCCATAGAAAACCCACTGGAAAAAAAGCAATGCCGACAGACTGAAAATCAAAGAAGCGTTGAACGCCGACCTGACGCCAAGCTCAAGAAGAATACAGATGACCGCGACCAGCACAGCAGCGATCAGGCTGGCCCAATCGTAGCCGCCGACCCCTGGCAAAACCCGACGCATCGGCTTTACCGCCCAGTCAGACAGGGTAAAGATGAATTGCGCAAGCTGTTGCGGCGGCCGTACGCGCACCGCCTGAATCCAGAATCGAAGTAACAGGACACCGCCCAGGACGCTGGCGATGGTTTCGATAATCAAGCTAAATATATTCTGCAACACGACGTGTTTCCTTTTCCAGATGGGGCAGTGATTCGGGCTGGGCGGCAGCGATGTAAGCAGGCCGTTGCAGCCAATATACTAGAACTTATTTGATAAATCTTGGCGATATGCGTTCTCCCTGCATGCTCGAATAAAGGAGAAAGAGATTTCAAATGAGCAGATAACCGCCATCGTAACGGCTATTTCACATTGATCGGAATAGGCGTCGACATGCTGTGACGCCAATCGGATGGGGGAATATCGGCAATGCTTGCCATGCTCCGGAAAATAAAAACCCGCTGGATAGCACTAGGCTATACAGCGGGCGATGCATCTGAATCAGATCAGATGCGCTGGCAAGCCCTGATTAAGGACGTGTGCCAGTTGGGAACGGCCAGGCTGCTGCCGGATTGAGCACAGTCTTTACGGCTGGCTCAGCTGCTGCAGGTTTTGCAACTGCCTTCTTGGCTGCAGGTTTAGCTGCTGCCTTTTTTACAGCTGGCTTTGCTGCCGCTGCAGGTTTGGCGGCAGGTTTAGCTGCTGCCTTAGCTACCGGCTTTTTTGCTGCTGGCTTAGCCGCGACTTTCTTAACTGCCGGCTTTTTTGCCGCTGGTTTAGCTGCTGCTTTCGCTACTGGCTTTTTTGCTGCAGGTTTAGCTGCTGCTTTCGCTGCCGGCTTTTTTGCCGCTGGTTTAGCTGCTGCTTTCGCTGCCGGCTTTTTCGCTGCAGGTTTAGCTGCAACTTTCTTTGCTACCGGCTTTTTCGCTGCAGGTTTAGCTGCTGCTTTCTTAGCTACTGGCTTGGCTGCTGCTTTAGCTACTGGCTTCTTCGCTACAGCTTTCTTAGCAACTGGCTTCTTAGCTGCTGGCTTGGCTGCTGCTTTAGCTACTGGCTTCTTCGCTACAGCTTTCTTAGCAACTGGCTTCTTAGCTGCTGGCTTGGCTGCTGCTTTAGCTGCAGGTTTCGCGGCTGCTTTAGCTACCGGTTTTTTCGCTACAGCTTTTTTAGCAACTGGCTTCTTAGCTGCTGGTTTTGCTGCTGCTTTAGCTACTGGCTTTTTAGCCGGAGCTGCTTTCTTCGCAGCGGGTTTCTTCGCTGCGGCTTTCTTTGTTGCTGTTGCCATTTTGTTTCTCCTTCACGTGATGGAAAAAATCAAGCTCCAAGTTGGAAACCCGACGAACCCATCGCGATGGGAACGGCGGATTATTCATCGGCGCAATCAACTCTGCTTGCGCTAATGAATTCGGCACCAGCTGAACTGCTCCATCCCCTCATTGATGCAGCACTTCAGCCATTATTGGCCAAGGTCTTTTCACCAGTTCCACGACTGGAGAAAAGGTATTCGCGACGCCTGCCGGCGGCGATCCTTAGCCAAAAAAACGCCAGCGGCTAGGCCGGCGTCGGAATTCTGTTACAAAAATTTTTAGATTTTTCCAAAGAAAACGCCGCCAAACCCGACTGAATCGGGGTAAGCGGCGACAACAGATAAGTACGTTTCTGTCTTTGGTTGTTCATTAAGTTTGGAAATCACCTTTCAGTTTGCAGACTTTTTTATGTACTAAGCGCTGCAGGTCTCCTCACCTCATCCATCTACTACGATAATTCTTGTCCGAGATCTGAAGCCTTTATTCCCAGTTCAGTGCACCGCCGGTTTGGTATTCGATCACACGAGTCTCAAAAAAGTTGCGTTCTTTTTTCAGATCGATCATCTCACTCATCCAGGGGAAGGGATTTTCTTCCTGAGGGAACATCGGGTCCAGTCCGATCTGTTGCGCGCGGCGATTTGCGATGAACCGCAAATACCCTTTGAACATTGGCGCATTCAAACCGAGCACTCCACGCGGCATTGTATCCTCTGCGTAGCGATATTCCAACTCCACTGCGCTTAAAAACAACGCTTTAATTTCATCGCGGAATTCAGGCGTCCACAAATGCGGGTTTTCCATCTTGATCGTGTTGATCAAATCGATCCCGAAATTGCAGTGCATCGACTCGTCGCGCAGAATGTATTGATACTGTTCGGCGGCGCCCATCATCTTGTTCTGACGGCCCAGCGCAAGGATCTGCGTGAATCCGACGTAGAAGAAAAGTCCTTCCATGATGCAAGCAAACACAATCAGCGAGCGCAACAATTTCTGATCGTTTTCAGTCGTACCGGTCTTGAACTCTGGATCGGTCAACGTATTGATAAAGGGGATCAGGAATTCGTCTTTGTCGCGAATCGATTTGACTTCGTGATACGCGTTGAAGATTTCGGCTTCGTCCAAACCCAGCGATTCAACGATGTATTGATAGGCGTGGGTGTGAATCGCTTCCTCGAAAGCCTGGCGCAACAGGTACTGGCGGCACTCCGGCGCAGTGATGTGGCGATAGGTGCCGAGCACGATATTGTTGGCGGCGAGCGAGTCGGCTGTGACGAAAAATCCCAGGTTACGCTTGACCAGGCGACGTTCGTCATCCGTCAGGCCGTTCGGATTCTTCCACAGCTCGATATCGCGCTGCATGTTGATTTCCTGCGGCATCCAGTGGTTGGCGCAGCCGGCCAGGTATTTGTCCCAGGCCCATTTGTACTTGAAAGGCACCAACTGGTTGACGTCGGTATGGCCATTGATGATGCGCTTGTCGGCAGCATTCACGCGATGGGTGACATCGACCACGGGTGCTGCAGTGGCTTGCCCCACCAGCGATGGATCCAGTGCGGCATCAGACATTTGCGAACGAGCCGAAGGAGCAAACGCTGGCTGCGCACCTTGTAAATGCGGTTGCGGCGGCATGGCCGGAGCACGAGGAGCGGGTGCTGAACTTGTTTCTTCATCCCAGGAGAGCATTCTTTTTCCTTTTATCTTCATCAGGCGGAGCAAGGGAAATCACCCTGCTACATGGCATCACCGCTTTGCGCCGCCATTTTCTCTTTACAATCTGACCGTTCTACCTGGTCAGTCGGAGGTCTGTTGCCCAGCTACGCTGGTTCGCCACCGGTGTTGGCAAGTGGCACGACCTCACAATTTATAGTGTGACTGCTTGCTTGTTGCGAATTATTGGCAAGCTTCGCACTCTTCAAACCCTGGATCGCCAGGACGCATCGTGCATGCCGGACCATCCAGCTCCATTGGCTCCGCCGCAATTGGTGCAGTGCCGTAAGTCGCTGCTGCGCCGCCGCTGATGCCGCCATCTACCGACACCGCATTCAGTGCGCCGGTTTTCGAGGTCGACTTCTCGGTATGCGTCGCGCCGATGGTGCGCAAGTAGTAAGTGGTTTTCAGACCACGCAGCCATGCCAGCTTATAGGTTTCATCCAGCTTCTTGCCCGATGCGCCTGCCATATAGATATTCAACGATTGCGCCTGGTCGATCCATTTCTGGCGGCGCGATGCAGCTTCCACCAGCCAGGACGGTTCAACTTCGAAGGCCGTCGCGTAGATGTCGCGCAGATCTTGCGGAATGCGGTCGATCTTGGCCAGGCTACCATCGAAATATTTGAGGTCGGAGATCATGACTTCATCCCACAGACCACGCGCTTTCAAGTCACGCACCAGGTATTCATTGATTTCGGTGAATTCGCCAGACAGGTTCGATTTCACGTACAAGTTCTGGTAAGTCGGTTCGATACAAGCCGATACACCAATAATGTTCGAGATCGTCGCCGTCGGGGCAATCGCTACGCAATTCGAATTACGCATGCCGAATTCCTTGATACGGGCGCGCAGTTCGGTCCAATCGAGCGCTGCCGACATATCTACCTCAAGGTAGCCGCCACGCTCTTCCGCCAGCAATTTCACGGAATCCTGCGGCAGGATGCCACGATCCCACAGGGAACCGCGATAGCTGCTGTAACGGCCGCGCTCTTCCGCCAATTCGGTCGATGCCCAATATGCGTGGAAGCAAACCGCTTCCATCGAATTATCCGCAAATTCAACCGCTGCTTTCGAAGCGTAAGGTACGCGCATCATGTGCAGGCAATCCTGGAAACCCATGATGCCGAGACCAACCGGGCGATGCCGCAAATTGGAATCGCGCGCCTTCTTCACTGCATAATAGTTAATATCAATCACATTATCCAGCATGCGCATCGCAGTATTCACGGTTTTCTGCAATTTGGCGTGATCCAGCTTGCCGTCCTTCATGTGCGCAGGCAGGTTGACCGAGCCCAGGTTACAGACCGCGATCTCGGATTCGTTGGTGTTCAGCGTGATCTCGGTGCACAGATTAGAACTGTGAACCATGCCGACATGCTGCTGCGGCGAACGGATGTTGCATGGATCCTTGAAGGTAATCCATGGGTGGCCGGTTTCAAACAGCATCGACAGCATCTTGCGCCACAAATCGAGCGCCTGGATTTTCTTGAACAGGCGCAGCTCGCCGCGGGCAGCCTTGGCTTCGTAGCCGGTATAGGCAGCTTCGAAGGCCTTGCCGACCTTGTCGTGCAAGTCCGGCGCATCGCTAGGCGAGAACAAGGTCCACTCGCCCTTTTCCATCACGCGCTTCATGAACAGGTCTGGAATCCAGTTGGCGGTGTTCATGTCGTGGGTGCGGCGGCGGTCATCACCGGTGTTCTTGCGCAGGTCGAGGAATTCCTCGATGTCCATGTGCCAGGTTTCCAGGTAGGCACAAACCGCGCCCTTGCGCTTGCCGCCCTGGTTGACCGCCACAGCAGTGTCGTTCACCACTTTCAGGAACGGCACCACGCCTTGCGACTTGCCGTTAGTGCCCTTGATATGGGCGCCCAGCGAACGCACCGGCGTCCAGTCGTTGCCCAGACCGCCGGCGTATTTCGCCAGCAAGGCGTTTTCCTTGATCGCTTCGTAGATGCCGTCGAGATCGTCGGCCACTGTCGTCAGATAGCAGGACGACAGCTGCGAGCGCTGCGTACCGGAGTTGAACAGGGTTGGCGTCGAGCTCATGAAGTCAAAGCTGGACAACAGGTTGTAGAACTCAATGGCGCGCACTTCGCGGTCGACTTCGTTCAGCGCCAGGCCCATCGCTACACGCATATAGAACGCTTGCGGCATTTCAATACGAACGTCGCGCACATGCAGGAAATAACGATCGTACAGTGTTTGCAGGCCGAGATAACCGAATTGCAGGTCGCGTTCCGGCTGCAAGGCCTCACCCAGTTTCGCCAGGTCGAATTGCGCCAGCTTGCTATCGAGCAGATCGGCTTCAATACCCTTTTTAATAAATTTCGGGAAATATTCAAGGTATGCAGCCGGCGCGTCGGCTTGCGCCACTTCCTTGCCGAACACTTCTTTACGGATTGTGTGCATCAGCAAACGCGCAGTAACCGTACTGTATGCGGGGTCTTTTTCCATCAATGCGCGGGCGGCCAGGATCGCCGACTTGTGCAGTTCTTCAACCGGTACGCCGTCGTACAGGTTCTTGACGGTTTCAGCCAGGATGGCTTCCGCGTCGACGTGTTTTTCCAGGCCGATACAAGCTGCCGTGATCAGGTCGCGCACCTGGTTCATGTCGAGCGCGCGGCGCTGGCCATCTTCGGTAACAAACAGTTCCGTACCGGCAGTTACTGGTTTGGCGGTGGTCTGCTGTTGCGAACGCTCTTCCATGCGCTTGGCGCGATACAGCACATAGGCGCGCGCCACGTCATGTTCGCCTGAACGCATCAGGGACAGTTCAACCTGATCCTGGATATCTTCAATATGGAAAGTACCGCCATTTGGCTGACGACGCACCAAGGCTGCGACAACGTTCGATGTCAGCTGCTCGACCAGTTCGCGCACGCGCGCCGATGCTGCACCCTGACCACCGTTGACGGCGAGGAATGCCTTGGTAACGGCGATCGAGATCTTGGATGGCTCAAAGCCGACCACGGCACCGTTGCGGCGGATAATTCTGTAGTCGCCAAAACTGCTGGATACCTTGACGGGAGAGCCGCTACCGGTTGATGGCGGAACACCAGCGACTTCGGCTGATGATTTAACGGAAATTTCTTGAGTAGATTGCACTGAGCCTCCCGAGACTGTGTGAAAGCAGACGAACTCATTACGTCTGCAGTTATTAATTAGAACCTTGGAACCGTTGATGGTTCAGATACTGCTGTTGCCGCTTCATTCACTCTATTACAGGCGACCTGTCGGCAGACGTTCATGACAGATCAGATGCCCAAACCAAAATGATTAAAAAAGAAAAAATAGCGTTAAGAATAGATATACAAGTACGGCAAAAGGGGTAAGACAAAAAAGGGGTGCAACGGTGACCGACAACAAATCCAGAGACTGCTTAGCAGTCTGTCCGACACCTGTATTTATACTGATATGAGTACAAAAACAAAACACCACACGGTGGACAGACCCTGCAAAACCAGCCAATGAAGAGGTACAACAAAACACTACATATAGTTTTCTGGATTTGATTTTTACTAATTGTAGTACCTAGCCCCGACTGATGCAATCCAAAAGTGGGATCTTTTTTATATGTAAAAAGAGACTATTCAATTGACTTTTTTGTCTATGACAGGAAAGCGCAAGGGCAGTTTGCCGGATACTTGCGGCGTATGCCCGGCTAAGGCTTGCTGGTATTGGGTCCAGTCGAAAAATGGACCAGGATCAGTTTTTCTGCCGGCGGCGATATGCTCATGTCCGGCCACTGCCGCCAATGGATAACGCAACAACAAAGCATAGGTCAAGGCCGCCAGCGCACCATATTGCATTTCGGAAAATTTTTCGAAATCGGTCCCCTCCAACTCGATCCCGATCGAAAAATCATTGCATCGCTCGCGCCCATCGAAAGAAGAAGCGCCAGCGTGCCAGGCGCGCTCATTGGCCGACACAAACTGGATAACGCCACCGTCGCGCAATATCAGGAAGTGTGAAGAAACCCGCAACGGGCGCAGTTGCTCGAAATAAGGATGGGCATCATACGCCAGCCGATTGCCAAACAGGTCGGCAATATAGGAACCGCCGAACTGGCCTGGCGGCAAACTGATGTTATGGATCACCAGCAAATCAATGACATTGCCGTCCGGCCGGGCATCGCAATTAGGCGATGACTGGCGCACAACTTCATCGGGACGGCACCAGCCGTCGGCGCCGACTTCAAAGTAAGGGGGAACTGTGTTCTGCTCCGTCATTATTACCTCGGGGTCTATTAATATATGATTTGTGAGATGCGTTCAAGCCAAAACGTGTGGTGGCAAGGCGCGTGGCGTCGCAGGGGCAGGCCGCGCCTAGGCCTGCAACGCCTGCTGCGCGTTCGTACTCCCAAATCATATGCTAATTGGCTCCTAATCCTGTTCGTGAATCGATAAACGCTGCATCCGATAGCGTAGCTGGCGAAAGCTGATACCCAGCAGATCGGCTGCCTTGGTCCGGTTAAAATGCGTGCGCGTCAGTGCGCGCCGGATGACATCGCGTTCAATATCATCCAGGTAATCCGGCAGCGACGGCGGTAATTCGGATCCGCTTAATAACGATGCCGTAGTTGCCGCAACCGGTGCGAAGCTTGCCGGCAAAGTTGCCAGGCCGGCATCCGCCTCACCGTCACCCATGCCTTGAGACTCTAACGGACGGCCATTGCCGCCCCCCTTCAAGCCGAGATCTGCGACCTCGATGACGCCATCATTGGCAAACGCCAATGCACGCTCCAGAATATTTTCCAGTTCACGCACATTTCCCGGAAACGCATAGGAACACAACACCGCCATGGCCGCCGGCGTCAACGTCACCGGCACCGCCTGCGGTGCAAACGCCGCCAAGCGTCCTAACACCGTATCGATGAGTAAACCAAGATCATCCAGACGTTCACGCAGCGGCGGCAATTTTAATTCGATAACATTCAAACGATAGTACAAATCCTGGCGAAATCTACCTGATTCGACACACTCGGCCAGATTCTGGTGCGTAGCGCTGATCAAACGGACATCCACCGGCTCTTCCACCGTTGCCCCAACCTTGCGCACGCGCCGCTCTTGAATCGCCCGCAATAGCTTGACCTGCATCGCCAGCGGCAGATCGGCAACCTCGTCCAGCAACAGCGTGCCGCCGTTGGCAGCCTGGAAAAATCCTTCGCGGTCATCGGCGGCGCCGGTAAACGCGCCTTTCCGGTAGCCGAAAAATTCAGCCTCCATCAGAGCTTCCGGGATGGCGCCGCAATTGACCGCTACAAACGGCTTGTCGGCGCGCGGGCTGAGCGCGTGAATATCGCGCGCCGCCAACTCCTTGCCGCTGCCGGATTCGCCGGTAATGGCTACCGGCGCCATGCTGCGCGCCAGACGCACGATCTGGGTCCGCAATTCCTGCATCGCGGCAGATTGGCCGATCAGGCGTAATGAGGTATTGCTACGTGCTTTGGCATCGCCTGGCTGGCGCGGACTATCTGCCGGCTTACCGATACGCAATGCCGACTGCACCATCAAACGTAGCTGATCTAACGCTACCGGTTTCGACAAATAGTCGAAGGCGCCGGCTTTCAATGCGACCACGGCATTGTCAGCGCTGCCATAGGCGGTAATCACGGCGATCGGGATCACCTTGTCGCCATTGGTGACTTCGCGCACCAGCTCAATGCCGAGACCGTCCGGCAACCGCATATCGGTCAGGACCAGTGCATAGTCGTTGGCTGCGAGATGGCTGCGCGCCGCGGACAGGCTGTCGGCACTGTCGACATCCAGCCCCATCTTGACCAATGCGATCTCTAACAATTCGCGCAGATGGGCTTCGTCGTCAACGACCAGAATACGGGGTGAAGTCATGGCAATGGTCTTTTTAAGTCAGTTCTAGTCAGCTAATGACAGAGGATCATGGGGAGCAAACGCAATAACAAAACGACCACTCACATGGCTGGAATTCTGTCCTTGAACATCATGCCGGTATTCGTAATCAAGTAATGCGCCGTTATTCAAACACAACTCGCGCGCTAAAAACAAGCCCAGTCCGGTACCTTTGCTGGACGTGGTGTAAAACGGCTCAAACAGATGGGCCCGCACCGCCGGCGAAATCGGTTCGCCATCATCCTGCACATGAAGTTCCAGGCGCCCAGCTACGCTGGACATGATGTGCAAACGCATACCGCCAGGCCGGCCGCTGGCATAACGCACTGCATTCGACAGCAAATTGGTCACCACCTCCCGCAAATGTAGCGGATCGAACCAGACGCTGTAGCGATCCTCCGGGTCAAGCTGCAAAACAACGGCGCCAGGCCCGACAGCGTGGGTTTGCTTGAATTCATTGACGATATCATGCAGCAGCGGCACCAGTTGGATCGGCTCCATCTGGCGTTGCGCCTTACGCGACAGTTTCAGGATATCTTCGATCATGCGGTTCAGACGCGCGACATTATCTTCGACAATCGTCAGAAGACGGACCTGCGTCTGACTCACGGCCTCTTCCGACAGCAATGTGGCTGCATAGGAAATCGACGCCAGCGGATTGCGGACTTCATGCGCAATGCTGGCGGTCAGGCGCCCCATCGCCGCCAATTTCAATTGCTGCGCCTGGTTTTCTATTTCACTGACGTCTTGCAGAAAAATGACCGCGCGGTACTCGCTCAATTCGCGCATTCTGACCGCGGCAAAACGCACTTTCAAATGCGCCGCCAGCTCACGCCGGCCGCTCCAATCAATGGCCGCTGCCTCCAGGCCAAGATCGTCAGTATGTTTGATGGTGACAAATACTGCCTCTCCAACTACCGGAGAACCGCTTCGAGGCAGATCGCTAACCCGCGACTCCCAGGCAAACAGAGCGTCGGTGATCGGCGCCAGCAACGTATAGTCGCTCAGTTTGTGGCGCGGCTCGTCGTCGGTCAGCGAAAAGGATAGCCCCAGCATGCGCTCAGCCGCAGGGTTGGCCATGATCAGCGTGCCGATCGGATCGACCACCAGCAAGCCGTCGCCCATGTCCTTGATCGCGATGCGGTTGATATCCATTTGCACCCGTAGATCCCGCCCGCGCTGGGTCGCCAGCTCTTCCTGCTTGATCAGCTTGTGCGCCAGCCGGTTAATCACCAGTACCGCAAAGAAGAAGGCGCCGCCGTACAATCCGGCTTGCACGGTGGAGATGTCGGGAGCCGACTGCAAAATCTGATAGCCGCTTTCCGCCAGCAAGACCATGGTTGCGATCGATACGAACAACAGCGCCACCAGCAACGGCGCCAGAATCGCCGCGCCGGCCAGGGGAAACAGGTACAAGATCGCCAGGCCGCTTTTAGCGCCGCCTGCGCCTATGTACAAAATCGATACCGCGACCAGGTCGACCGTGATCGGCAGCACAATCTGCGGCATGTAGTGCCGACGGTGATACGCCGTGACCAAAGTAAAGACGATGGCGCACAGCAGATAGGCTCCACAGGTTTCCGGGTTCGTAACCAGCTGTGAAAACCAGATTTCGCTTCTGCTTTGACTGCTGAGATAAGCCAGCATCACCATCGCAACCACGATCCGCGTTACGTTGAATGTTTGCAGCGTGCGCCAGAAAGTATCGGGTTTGTCGCTCAGCGGGGCGAGACGGGGGCCGGAGCTGGTCATGCGTAATTTTCCTGTCTCACAATGAATGTTGAAATCGCAGGCTGGCCGCGCTTGGCGGGAGCCCGGAGTAAACGCGGCGATTCAATGCGTGATTGGGTTAGGAAGCATGCAGGCGACGGTGTTCCGCACTACAAAAAACTGCGCCGGAAGCATCGGCAATCGCTTCCGATGCTGGAAAATGCATGCCGCAATGCGCACAGGCCACCATGGCCTCAGCCTGCACGGGCTCATTTGCGGCGGAGGCCGCTCCGCCAGGGCCAGGAAATGGCGAACCGCCCGACGAAGGCCGGTCTTGGCCAAGATTTTTTTTCAAGCGCTGCAGCCAGACAATGACGGCCAGCACAATGATAATTAAGATAAGAAATTTCATACCAATACCCGATGCAACACAACTTCAAGCACGAAACGGCTCCCTACATACGCCAGTAATAAAATGGCAAATCCAGTCAGTGTAAAACTGAGCGCGGTACGGCCACGCCAACCCTGCCATCTGCGGCCCGCCAACAGTAAGCCAAACAGCGCCCATGACAACATGGTGAAAATGGTCTTGTGATCCCATTTAAAGGCCTTGTTAAATAATTCCTCGGAAAAGACCACACCCGACAACACCGTCAGCGTTAACAGGAAAAATCCAAAGGCAATCAGACGGAACAACAGTTTTTCCATCGTCAGCAATGCCGGCAGACGATCAAGCGCCAGTCCGAACCAGCCGGCTTTGACGCCGCCCGGCCGAGTGTGCAGACGCGACTCCTGCAACACCATCAGCACTGCGTGGAAAGCCGCAATCGTCAAAGTGCTGTAAGCCAGGATGGAAATTACGATATGCCACAGGAAGACCGGCGATTTACCATTCAACGGCACCATATTCCCCGGAAATATCGCCGGCAACACCGCCGCCAGCGCGGCCATCGGCAGCACCAACACCCGCAAACCGTCCAGTGTGTAATTGCGATTTTCCAGCCAGTACGCCGCTACCGAGACCCATAAAGTAGCCGACAGCATCATCGAAAATCCGACCCGCAACTCCTCCGGTCCGACCACGTCGGCCCACAGCACGCCGCCATGCAGCAACCAGGCGGCGGCGACTACAATCGAAATAGTCTGGCGCCGGCTCGACGGCAAAAAGGTGCAGCCTATATAAAACAACGCCACCAGAATGAAAAGAGAAGTTTGCATCGTGTAAGTTTACAACATGTGGCGTCTGCGCGGCGTGCTCAAACAAGGCAAACATTGATGCAGGCACAAGCAATCTGCATTTCTTGCCACTTACGCACTATTTCCATTTTGCCATTTTGACGCCCGGCGGCTTGTTACCTGTCCTTCCTGAATGCTAGGTCTTTGTCCCGCATCAGGTAAAATGGCGAGATAAATAGCTTTTAACTACAAGCATTACTGTGTCCGGTGAAAGTGCGTTGGCCTCTTGGTAGATCTATGTGGCCTATAAGTTGCGCACAAACCGGTTCACATTGACCGATTGCACCTCTTCTGGAAACGCTGCGTACCCATGCTCGACAATCTTACCCAACGCCTCGCCAAAGTCGTCAAAACCATGCGCGGCGAAGCGCGCCTTACCGAAACCAACACCGCAGACATGCTGCGCGAAGTCCGGCTGGCTTTGCTGGAAGCCGACGTTGCCTTACCCGCAGTGCGCGAATTTATCGCCAACGTTAAACAAAAAGCGCTGGGCGAAGAAGTCATTGCCTCGCTGACCCCAGGCCAGGCCTTGGTCGGCGTGGTGCAGCGTGAACTGGCTTCGCTGATGGGCGCCGATCTTGGCCCAGAGGCCTCGCAACTGAGTTTTGCCACCCAGCCGCCGGCGATCATCTTGATGGCAGGCCTGCAAGGTGCGGGTAAAACCACAACCGTCGGTAAGCTCGCCAAGTATCTGCGCGAGCAAAAGAAGAAAAAAGTACTGACTGTTTCTGCCGACGTCTATCGTCCGGCCGCGATCGGCCAGTTGCAGACCGTGACGGCGCAAGTCGGCGCCGACTTTTTTCCGACCGAGATTACCGACAAGCCGGTGGATATTGCACTGGCCGCGTTGGACTACGCCAAGCGCCATTATCACGACGTCCTGATCATCGATACTGCCGGCCGCCTGGGTATCGATGAAGCGATGATGAAGGAAATCAGCGCCATCCACGCTGCCGTCAAGCCGATCGAAACCCTGTTCGTCGTCGACGCCATGCTCGGCCAGGATGCAATCAATACCGCCAAAGCCTTCAACGATGCGCTGCCGCTGACCGGTATCGTACTGACCAAGCTGGACGGCGATGCGCGCGGCGGCGCAGCGCTGTCGGTCCGGCATATCACGGGCAAACCGATCAAGTTCGCCGGTACCGCTGAAAAACTGGATGGACTGGAAGCTTTCGATCCTACCCGCATGGCCAACCGCATTCTCGGTATGGGCGATATCCTGGCGCTGGTTGAAGAAGCGCAGAAAGGCGTCGATGTTGCTGCGGCCAAGGATCTGGCGCACAAAATCAAGGGCGGCGGGAAATTCGACCTGAACGACTTCAAGGCGCAGCTCGGCCAGATGAAGAAAATAGGTGGCCTGTCGAACCTGATGGACAAGCTGCCAGCGCAATTCCAGCAAGCCGCGGGCGGCGCCAATATGGACCAGGCGGAGAAGCAGGTACGTCGGATGGAAGGCATCATCAACTCAATGACGGCCCAGGAACGGGCAAAGCCGGAGCTGATCAAGGCTTCACGCAAACGCCGCATCGCGGTCGGCGCCGGGGTCCAGGTCCAGGAAGTCAACCGCATGCTGTCGCAATTCGACCAAATGCAGTCGATGATGAAAAAGCTCAAGGGCGGCGGCATGATGAAAATGATGCGCGGCATGAAGGGCATGATGCCAGGCATGCGCTAAACGGCCAGCAGCCTCTGCCGCACGATCCGAAAAGCCTTGCAAATCATTGACTTGCAAGGCTTTTCACAAGTTTGACGCCATTTCAATATCCCTCACGCCGGCTACAGGCACTCATTGTTACCTGCCCCGAATCCCGGCCCACCATCACAATCGCCCGCTCAAGCGCGCCAATCCGGCGTTTCCCTCGGGCTAAGAAGCGCTTATGCTTCCGTACCAAAACCCGCACAAACCCATAAAAAACACTTGCATCGCCAAGAAAAGCACAACACTATTAGCGATGCGTGCTTGACGCATTTTTCCCCATATCCCTGAAGGAGGCTCAAAGATGGCCACAGCAGCAAAAAAACCAGCGACAAAGAAAGCTGTCGCACCAGCCAAAGCACCGACTAAATCGGCACCGAAGGCAGCTCCTAAAAAAGAAACTGCAAGCGGTACTGTAGCGCGCAAGCCGAACGCAGCGTTCATGAAACCACTGACACCATCAGCGATCCTGGCTGCGGTTGTCGGCGCGACCCCATTGCCACGCACTGAAGTCACCAAGAAAGTTTGGGAGTACATCAAGAAGCACAATCTGCAAAATCCAGCAAACAAGCGCAATATTGTTGCAGATGACAAATTGAAAGCTGTCTTTGGCGGCAAAAAAGAAGTGTCGATGTTTGAAATGACAAAACTCATTTCCGATCACTTGAAATAATGCTTGGGGCCTAGCTGCAATCCATTGCATCGCCCTAGGTGCCAAACAAAAACGCCCGCATCGCGCGGGCGTTTTTGTTTCCGCAGGATTCTCTTCGCCACCGGATCAGCCTGCAGGTTTTAGTCGAGCAAATCCGAATAATCGATTTCGGCGTAACCCACCAGCGTCTTCCATGGCAATACCTTAGGCGCGTCGATCACGCTGACCAGGGTTTCACGGCGCGTGCGTCCATGCTTGTCGGCCGATTCTACCTTGCGTGGATACTGACCCTTGACGTCCCAACTGACGCGCACAGTCAAATCGCCGCGCTTGCTTTCGTATTGCTGGACGCCGTCCTTGACCGGTCCCACCACGCGCATGCCTTTCAAACTCTGCGGGTCGCTCAGATAAAACGTGCTACCCCAGCTTCCGTTGTATCCAATATTCCCGTAGTACTGGGAATCTACTTTGACGCTGCGCCGCTGATCACGCTCGACCAGGCGCGCATCCAGCGCGCCGTCAGCCAGACGCCGCACCCACATCGGCGCACTACCTGCATCTGGATGACTATGGCCGCCATGATCGTGATCGTCGCCAGCCTGGCCGGCAATCACGCGTTCGGTCCAGACCTGATCGTTGCGGCGATACAGGCGCTCTGTGAAAGTCGTTTCGCGCTTGACGCCATCTCGCCCGATTGTCATCGCATAGTGCTGGACCTGCAGGTTCTGGTCTGGGCCGCTAACGTTTTCCGCCGCCAGCGCGCCAGACATTTGCGCTAACATTCCCAGCACAGCAGCCATCGTCGCCAATCCCATTTGGTATTTTTTAAAGCACATCGTTTTTCCGCCAAAAAGATGCCGCCATCATCACGATGGCGGCTTAAGTACTACTCAGGAAACCGTATTACAAACCAAGCGCGTTCTTGACCTTGCCGAACACCTTGATGTTTTCAAAGGTGCCTTTGAAACTGTCGCTGCCGGCGCCCGCCGAGAACAGCATGACGTCGCCGCCACCGTGCGTTTCCGATCCAGGCGAACCCGCAAAGCGCACACCGACTTGCTGCAGATAGTCGTCAGCCTCGGTATCGACATTGGTCAGGTCGGCATCTTCCGGCCTACGTGGCGCGCTGCCGTTGCCAAACACCAGCGTGGTGTATGGTTTGCCGTCTGCCGCCAACGCCAGTTTGCCGTCGTAGTAATTGGCGACCTTGCCGAGGATCGGATTCCCGCGCTTCGGATAGCCATTGAAGCCAATCGCGTGGTCATGGTCAGCGGTGACCACGATCAAGGTATCTTTCAAATCAACCAGCTCCAGCGCTTTCTTGATTGCTGCATCGAAAGCCAGCGTATCTTCCAATGCGCGCTTGGCATTGGTGCCGTGCAAGGCATGGTCGATACGGCCGCCTTCCACCATCAGGAAATAACCGTTCGGATTTTTCTTCAACACGCCGATAGCTTTTTCCGTCATTTCTGCCAGGCTCGGCTGGTCCAGCTTCTGCTTGACGCGATCCAGCTCGTAATCCATATCGCTGGCGGTAAACAAGCCGAGCAGTTTGCTTACGTTGGCGGGATTGACGTTCTTCAACTCCGTACCGGAAGCGACATAGGTATAGCCGGCCGCCTTGAACAGGCTCAATGGATCGAGATTATCGTTACGCTTGCTGGCCGGGTTCGATTTCGGCAGGAAATGGCGTAAGCCTCCGCCAAGCAATACATCGACGCCATCCTTGAGCGCGACGTTGTAGCGTGGCGCGCCTGGCGTCGCCTGTTCTGTGATGGTGTTGTAAGCGTCGCGGTTGCAAACGTGCGCATAAGTCGCTGCTGGCGTGGCATGGCTGATGCGCGTGGTGCTGACGGCGCCAACGGCCTTGCCAGCGCCCTTCGACAATTCCAGCAAGGTTTGCACCGCCTGGCCGTTGCCGGCGACGCAGGTGGAGTCGGCATTGGTTTGATAGGGCTTACCGTTGGCATCAAAGGCATTGGTATCGGACGACATCGAGATGACGTCATTCTTCATTTTGACGCCGGTCATGTACGCTGCCATCGATGGCGCGCTGTCGGTAGTCTGACCGTCCAGCGAGAATGTCTTGATCCGCGCCGTGCGGTTCAATGTCTCCATCGTCAGACGCCCGGCTTCGCCGTGGCCATAGATACGTGCCGCCGTGACGGTCACAGGCCCCATGCCGTCGCCCAGAAAGAAGATAACGTTCTTGGCTTTGGCCGCGACGGCATCTGCGGCGATCACATGGGTCGCAAACAACGAAGACAGCGCACAGGCCATGGCGCATTGATAAATTCGATACTGGAACCGCTGCTTGTTTTGCTGGCTAACTAGCTGATTGATTTTCATGTCTGACCTTTGTAAATGCGCGACAAATTCTGTTTATTATTTGAT